>NC_019957.1:0-300000 GCF_000328565.1 Mycobacterium sp. JS623
AATAGGGGCAGAAAGCCATTGAAACAAGGGGGATTAGGCGTGAAGGTGCGCAACTATGGCTGCGAGCTTCCATCGCGGGAAGTTCGAAATGTCCGGGATAGCTCTGTGCGGTACCGGTTTCAGGTGGGTCATTGTATCGAGTTTCGAGGGCACGGCGGTCAGGAGTGACGTCGGCCGGTATCTACCCCAGGTTGTCTATGGCTTCTGATTCACGCGTTCTGTCTCTCGGTTTCGGTTGCGCCGGCTTATTCGGTCTGCCAACGGAACGTGAACGTCGGGAGGTTTTGGAGGTTGCGTACGACACAGGCATTCGACATTTCGACGTCGCTCCGATGTACGGCATGGGCCGGGCCGAGCGTGAACTCGGTCGATTCATCCGGAATCGGCCAGATGTCAAGGTAGCAACTAAGTTTGGAATTAGGACCACCGTCTTCGGGCGCTTTGCCGGATGCGTGCAGGCGCCGATACGACGGGTATTGGCATCGTCTGCAAAGGCGAAGGCCAAGGTCAAGCAGTCCGGTGCGAAGCCTGATGCCGGAGTAATCGGGCGCGTGCTCTACACAGACAGAGACTATTCCGTCGATGCCGCAAGTCGGGCTCTTGCAGCGAGTCTGCGGACGATGCAAGTTGACCGAATCGACTATTTCTTCCTGCACGAGCCGGCCGGAATGCTGTGCCCGGGTGACAGCGCGGCGATCGGGGACTTTCTCGACGTCGAACAGCAAAGAGGAGCGATCGGTAGGTGGGGACCGGCAGGCGATCTTTCCCAGGTGGACTCCGAGCTGGCCGAGCTCATCGAGCGGGCGACGGTGCGACAGTCGGCATACGATCTGATGGGCGGACACTCCGGGCCCGTGCCCGGCCCCAAGCAGACCGTAATCGTCTACGGGTTTATGTCTTCGGCATTGCCCAACCTCGTTGCCTTATTCGAAGGCGATGCGCCGCTTCGGCGGCGCTGTAGTGATCTGTTGGATGTGGATCTGTTGGAACAGCGCAACGTTGTCCGGTTTTTGGTTCGTGATTCGCTTTTGAGCAATCACGGTGCGACTGTGTTGATCTCCTCAACCAAGCCTCACAATGTAGGAGCCATTTGCCAGGCCGCGCAAACTCCTATGAAGAACGAGACGCAAGTGTCCACCATCATCCGCAACAGATTCCGGGGGTTGCTTGCCCAATGACGATCATTTCTGCACACGACATCAGTACTGACGCACGTCTGCAGACGGGCGTGGTTGTGATCGGAGCCGGCCCGGCGGGGATCGTGGCTGCGCTGGAAGCAGTCGCCCGCGGTCAAGACGTCATCTTGGTAGAGACGGGGAACACGAAGCCCACCAACGAGAACCAGCAGCTTTCGTCGGCAAACATCAAGGACGTGGATGTGCACGCACCGGTCGAGTTGACGGTAAGCAGGCAGATCGGGGGTACCTCGTCGATTTGGGGTGGCAGATGCGTCCCCTATGACCCTATCGACTTCGTTGACCGCCCGATTGCCCCGGATTCCTCCTGGCCGTTGCGTTTCGAGGACGTCCAGCCCTACTACCAGCGCGCAAGCGACTGGTCACGCAGTGGCCGAGCGGTGTTCAACAGCGCGGAGATAAGTCACCTGCCGGCGCAGATGATTCCAGGGCTGGTAGATTGCGGAGTCACCACTTCCTCGCTTGAAAGATGGTCGCTTCCTACAAATTTCGGCGAGGTCTACCTTGAACAACTGCGATCATCGGCCAATCTTCGGCTCGTCACCGACGCCACGTGTGTGCAGATCAATCTCAACGAAGCTCAGGATCGCGCGGAAAGCATTGAATGCCGGACCGTCGGCGGATCGGCTTTCACGATCAACGCCAGCGATGTGATCGTCGCGGCGGGCGGATTGGAAACCACGCGCTTGCTGATGTGTTCACCCGGCCGCTACGGAAAGAGTCTCGGTGATCATTCTGGTCACTTGGGCCATTGGTACATGGCCCACTTGGAAGGTGTCGTCGCTGATCTGGTGCTGGCGACTCCTGCAAAGGCGACCGTCTACGGCTATGAGCGTGACGTCGACGGAACCTATGTGCGCCGTCGGTTCGCCTTCACCGAGGTGTACCAACTTGAACATTCGCTGCCCAACATCGCCGGATGGATCTCCAACCCCGAACTGGCGGACGCGTCGCACGGCAACGCGGAGTTGTCGATGACGTACTTGTCGTTGATTTCGCCGTTGGGCGGCTTCCTTGCTTCGCCGGCGCAACGGCTTTCCCTTACCGGCACGAAGGTTCCCGGCACACCGTACGGGATGACGCACAAATCTTCTGTATTCGCGCATATCCGCAATATCGTGCGTCATCCGCTCACGACGGCGGCATTCTGCATCAACTTCGGCGCCAAGCGAGTTCTCAGCCGCGGTCGAAAGCCACCAGGGTTTTTCGCGTACAGCCCGATCAACCGGTACCCGTTTCAATACCACGCCGAACACCTGCCGCACTATCAAAGCTGTGTGAGTCTCTCGGCCGACACCGATGCCCTCGGCATGCGGAAACTGGTAGTAGACATCGTCTTCCACGACGCTGACATACAGGGCGTCATCGACGCACATCGCCATTGGGACGCCTACCTACGCGCTAGCGGTGTCGGCATGCTCGAGTACCGAAGCGACGATACCGGCGCGGCGATACGAGAACGTAGCGGTGGCGGTTTCCATCAGGTTGGGACCACTCGCATGGCGAAAGACCCCGCAGATGGCGTCGTCGACGAGAATCTTGCGGTTCATGGCGTCCCGAACGTGCATATCGTGAGTAGCTCGGTGTTCGTGACGTCAGGCCAGGCGAATTCGACATTCTTGGTAGTGGCGCTGGCGGTCCGGCTGATCGAACACCTTTACGGTCCAGCATGATACGGGTGACCGGAGCGTCGAGGGTCCTGCAGATCGAGTGGAAGAGTGGGCTGAACCATGCATGAAATCACGCGTGCAGAACTCCGTGCGCCGGCGCGCGTGATCGACCTTGATATTGCGCAATCCCCTGGGGATGACGTACTGGACGTCGACCGCTATTCGACGGCGTGGTGCCTCATCCGAGATCGCGGTGTCGTCGTCGCTGCCAAGTTCTTCGATATCGAAACCGAATCGAGACTGCCGATGGCCGCATTGCGCGACTATGTTGTCGATGTCGGTCTACCGAAACCGGTAGGACCGGCCTGCAATTTCGTTAGTGAGTTGACGGTTGTGATCCCTACGAACCGTCCGGATATGCTGCCGATTGTGCTGGAAAGCCTGGCGGCACAGACGGATCAGGATTTCGACGTGTTGATTGTCGACAACTCCGCCGACGGCAGTGTCGCCCAGGCCTTGACCGCCTTCCAGGATCTGCGGATTCGGTATTGCCATGAACCGATTCCCGGCGTCGCACGAGCGAGAAACCGCGGGTTAGCCGAGCTGACAAGCGAATTCGTTGCATGGATCGATGATGACGAGCGTGCAGATCCCGACTGGATAGCTTGGATCAAGCGCGGGTTCTCGGTGCCCGCGAAGCCGGGCGCCGTCGCGGGGGTGATGTTACCTGCCGAATTGGAAACCGACGCCCAGGTGAATTTCGAGAGGTACGGCGGCTTCAACAAGGGCCGCCCGATGCAACCCGTCGAACTTCGCGCTCATACGCCCGAAGTGAGAGATCCGCTATTACCACTTCCGAACTACGGCGCAGGGGGAAACATGGCGTTCCGGACCGAACTCCTGCGCAGGATAGGCGGTTTCAACAATCGGCTTGGCACTACTAACATTCATGGTGGTGAGGACACATGGGTGCTCGCCTTGGCGCTCGAACTCGGGTCGGTCGTCTTACATTGGCCGCAGGCGGTGACATGGCACTATCACCGGCGAACCGACGCGGAGCTCGAACGCCAATTCTTCGGCTACACAGCTGCGTTAACCGCCTATTTCACGGCTGTGCTCGTCGCCTACCCCAAGTATCTAACCCGGATCTTGAGCTTTGTGCCTGCCGGGATTCGGATCGTTTTCGCCCCAGGTTCAAGAGAAGTCAGTTCGTCAGCCAATGCGTTGCCAGAGGATTTTCCCGAAGCGCTGCGGCGTGCGCGCAGGAAGGGTTTGATCGCAGGTCCCTTCCTGTACTTCCGCGAGGTGCGGCGGCAGCGGCACTTGCCGTCCGCTGTGCAGTTGGAACCGTCGGAATTACGCTAGCCGCCAAGGCGATCCAGGACGGAGTTGTGCGTTGTCACGCCCTCGCCGGATCCCCCCGAGTGGATCGCACACCTGGTCGGCGCCCACCGAGTGACCTCAGCGAAACGCCGGTAGAGTCCGCGCGAAAGCGCCGTGCTATGGAGAGGTATGCCGTGAAACCAGGACTCGTCCTGCGTGCCTGCGTCGGAATCGTCACCGCGATCGCTACGTCGATGATCTGTGCGCCCGCGTCGGCCGGAGAGGGCCAGGGGTTCCACATAGTGGCCGGGAGGTTGGTGGAGTCGAACGGTACGCCGTTCGTGATGCGTGGAACAAACCATATGTTTACCTGGCATCCGGACCAGTGGGCCACCTTTGCTGACGTCAAGCGGCTCGGGGCGAACTCGTTGCGGGTCAGCCTCAGCGGCGGGCGATGGACTCCAAACGGTGTCGACGATGTCAGGGCAGTCATCAGTGAATGCAAGCGAAATAGGCTGATCTGTGTTCTGGAAGACCACGACACCAGTGGGTACCTCACGACACAGAACGAATGGAGTTTGGATCGTGCGGCGGACTACTGGATTTCGATTAAAGACGCACTGATCGGCCAGGAGAACTACGTCCTTATCAACATCGGTAACGAGCCGTACAGAACTGTCGACACCGCTGAGTGGTCGTCGGCCACTCAGTCCGCGATCCACAAGCTTCGAGACGCCGGCTTCAGGCACACGTTGATTGTTGACGGGCCGGATGCAGGTGAAGATAGATCGTTTGCAATGCGCGACAATGCGCCGGGGATATTGAATGACGATCCCGACCACAATATTCTTTTCTCAGTGCATATGTACGGCGCATTCAATAACCCAGCCGCAGTAGCCTCGTATTTGGACTCTTTCCAGACCCGGGGCATTCCATTGCTGGTGGGAGAATTCGGGGACAACTCAGATGACCCGAATCAAGACATCAAATCGGACGCGAATAGCATCATGGCGGAGGCGGTTCGTCGCGGCATAGGGTATCTGGGATGGTGTTGGAGCGGAAATGATCCCGGTGGTCCCGCGCCGCATCTCGACCAGGCGGTCGATTTTGATCCAAACCGACTTACCCCATGGGGACAGCGAATATTCGAAGGGCCCGACGGGATCGGAGCAACTTCCATAGAGGCGACGGTCTACGGGTGACGCAGCACGAGGCATGCGCGGCCTGCGGCTAGTCCGTTTCGAGTCTTGATAGTCCAGGGTTATCGAAACCCGCGTATTCGTGACCGCCTGGCGGTGTAAACCGCGTCTCGCGCGAGATCGCGCAGCCATGCGGACCCACCCCCCCTGCAGTAATATCGCTTTCGACATTCTCGCCAAAGCGCGCCGTTGCTGCATTTGGTTTATCGGAGAGTTGGTGGGCAATTTCACATAGAGTTAACGGCGCGCGGCGGCCTCGAGCCGTCCCCGGCGAACCGGTCAAATCCGGCTCGGTCATGAGTCGGCTGCGGTTGCTTGCGTCCCACCGAGACCTAGTGGTCGGTTCGATGTCTTTGATGGGGACGACGGTCGTTACTTCCCTGGGAGGGTTCCTACTATGGGTTGTGGTGGCACGGCTCTTCCCGTCGACTGAGGTCGGTCATGCGAGCGCGATAGTGTCCGCCATCACCTTCTTAAGCGTGATTGGAGTTTTCGGCCTGGGCACCGTGCTCATCGGACAACTAGCGCTCGACCCCAAGCGTGTAGACCCACTGCTGCCGGCGGCACTGGGCATCTGTGTGGTCTTGTCCGCTGCGCTCGCCTGCATATTCGCTGTTGCCGTCTATCTTCTGCCGGATTCCGGTCTCAATCATTCATTTGGAGACCATTGGTCCACCAACGCCATTTTTATCGCCGCTGTTGCATTCTCGAGCGGCGGCCTGGTCATAGACCAGGCTACGATCGGCCTGAATGCCGGCAATATTCAGTGGCTAAGAAATATCATCGCCCCAGTGCTATGCATCCCGAGTGCAATATTGCTGGGCCTAACCCTAGGCAAAACGGCGGACAATGTGCTGATCGCGTGGACCGCAGCAGTGATCGTGTCGATTGTCGCTATCGCCTGGCCGATGCACAGACGCGGCGCGCCGTTCTTGCGCCTTCGGTCACCACGGCATCTGGGTAGCCTCTTCATGCACACGGTGCACCACAACACACTCAATATCGCGCTGAGCGTTCCGCGCCTCGCAATGCCGATCGTCGTGGCCACATACGCGCCGGGTACAACCACCGCGGTCTTCTACGTTTGCTGGATGGTGGCGAGCTTTCTTTACATGATCCCGTCGCACATATCGACTGTGCTATATGCAGTTGCAAGTGGGGATTCGACGGCGCTCCGGAAGAAACTGCATTTCACTTTTCCTGCCACCCTCGTTATCGGCGTTGTCGCGGTACCTGCCGTGACCCTTTTCGCGTATCCTTTACTGCTGATATTCGGACGTAAGTATGCCGAAATGGGTTCCGCGACACTGGCATTGCTGTCCATCATGTACTTCCCATTCATAATCAAGCTGCATTACGCAGCTATTTCCAGAGTAAGAGGAAATGTTGGGAAAGCCGGTTTCTTCTGTTCCGTCGCGGCGATCGCCGAACTCGGCGTCGTTGTCGTCGCGCTACGTCAGTGGGGTGATATTGCGCACGTGGCAGTGGCGCTGAACATCGTCTTGTTCATCGAAGCTGTTCTCTTGCTCCCGGTGCCCCTTGCTGCGCTGCGCCCCATCCCCGTGCCAGTGCACAGCTAATCGGCATTACGGTGCTTAGATCGGTCGGTGGTTTCAGGTTTCGCATAGTCGTTTTTGCTGCAGTCACGGTTTTCGTCCTCGTGGTCGTCTCGGTGGTGGCGCAACGTTGGCATCGGGCTGACGAGGAGGGATTTCGTGTTGTCGACGGGCGTTTGATGCAGGCTGATGGGACGCCGTTTGTGATGCGCGGCACCAATCACATGTACACGTGGAATCGGCAGCGGACCGACGTGTTCGCGGCGGTGAAGGCTCTGGGCGCCAACACGCTACGGGTCGTCCTCAGTGGTGGGAGGTGGGAGGTCGACGGAACGGCGGAGGTCGCTTCGGTGGTTGCCTTATGTAAACAGAACAAGTTGGTGTGTGTGCTCGAGGACCACGACACAACCGAGTATCCGACGGCGCAGACCGAGTGGACCCTGGATCGCGCGGCCGATTACTGGATTTCTCTCAAAGGAGCTTTGATCGGGCAGGAGGACTATGTGCTGATCAACCTGGGTAACGAGCCGTACACGGATGAGGGTGGCGACAAATGGGTGGCTGACACCGAGTCGGCGATCCAGAAGGTACGTGGCGCCGGGTTGAGGCACACACTGGTGATCGATCCACCGAACTACGGTCAGGATACCCAATTCATCATGAGGGACAACGCATCCCAGGTTCTTGCCAGCGATCCGGAGCACAACGTGGTCTTCTCCGTGCACATGTACGGGGCCTTTGTATCCCCCGACAAGGTGATTTCCTATATGGATTCGTTTCAAACGCGGCGACTGCCCTTGGTGGTAGGGGAATTCGGATACAGCGCCGACGACGTGAACCTCGCAGTCCGGTCCGACGCGGACACGATCATGGCTGAGTCTGTTCGGCGTGGTATCGGCTATCTGGGCTGGTGCTGGAGCGGGAACCCAATTACGAGCCTTGCGCCGCATCTGGATCAGGTAGTGGATTTCGATCCCAACCGACTCACCTATTGGGGGCAGCGGCTATTCAATGGCCGCGACGGAATCAAGCAGACCTCCGCACCGGCGACTGTTTACGGGCGCTGACCGGCGCAAGTCGAATGCCGGTAGTTCGGAGGACTTCGCAGACAACCGGTTTCACATTGTTCTCACCGCACATCGATTAGTATCCTGCGCTACGTTTGGCGCATGCGGCTTGACCAGACGTCGATATTTGAGGCTTTGTCGCTCCCACCGCCGCGGTGGCCGCGTCTGAGCGATCCGCCGTCCGCGCAGGGTAAACCTCCGCGGACATTGGTCAGTGGTTATGTTGCACGCCGTCACGGCTGGGTTCGCCGTCCCGAACGAGCATCCAGCCACGTGGTTTCCTATCTCGGCTGGCACGGGAGAGGCAACCTTGGCGATGATGCGATATACGACGTTGTTCAGACCCAGTTGTGCGGTGCAGTCTTCGTAGACATCCCGCACCATCCACATGAACAGCTGTTTGCAAGTGCCACGGGGCTCGATCACTGGGCGCGGGGCAGTTCTTTGGTCATCGGAGGTGGCACGCTGGCTGGGCGCCGTTACTTCCGGCGGTTGCTCGACCGGGGTATCGAAACCATCGGCGACGGTGACTGTTTCGCCGTTGGTATTGGGGTCGAAGATCCGGTGTTTCAAGGTTTCAAAAGCGGATCAGAGGACGATGAGCTCCGGCGCTGGCGGCCATTGTTGTCAAGATTCGACACCGTGTCGGTGCGTGGACCGCGAAGTGCCGAGCTTCTCGCCGACATCGGGCTGGAGGTAGAAGTCTCCGGTGATCCGGCGCTGCTGCTGCCCCAGCCTGAGATCGAATCCGAGAATGGTTTGATCGGTGTGAATCTCGGTTTCGGCGACGACCTGTGGGGTCACGACCCGGAACGGCTCGTCACCGAGGTAGGCGGGGCGGTCCGCGAACTTGTCAGTCGGGGGCATCGGATTGTGGGCATCCTGATGCACGAGGACGATCGGGATCGGACCGAACGCGCTCTCGGTGGTGTCGCGGCACGAATTGTTCAGCCGGAGGATGCCGTGTCAGCGGTTGCTGAGCTCGCTCGGTGCTCGGCCGTGGTTGTCAGCCGCCTGCACGCAGGGATTCTGGCCGCCTTAGCGGAAACCCCCGTGATCTCTCTTGAGTACCAGCCGAAGTGCCGTGATTTCGCGCGATCCGTCGACGACGAGCGATCGCTGATTCGCACCGATTCCCTGACTGCGGGAGCGGTGGTCGAACGGGTCAGCGACGCATTGGAGAATGCGGACACTATCAAGCGCACCGTTGGCGCCGCCGTGAAAATGTATCGCGAGCGATTGGCGGCCGATTACGCAAAGGTCCGATCGAGCATTGGCCTGCCCATTATCTGACCCAGCTATTGTCAGGCTAGCGCGCATGGTCGTGAACTGCGTGATGACCCCGGCGCGTTCCCCAGGTTCGTGCGCGGTGAGGTGTGGTTGCCGGTCTGCATGCTGATGATGCGATAACGGCGGGCCGAGCGGACGAATTTATCGATACTCCAACCGGTTTGGGGCGTGCTATGGCGTCTCCAGTCCGCAGTATGCTCGAGGTGCTTCAAATCTCACTTCGCCGGGTACGCCCTCCTACTTGGGCAAATCCACGTCGACAATCAGTGCTCGGTGGTCCGAACCGAGTTGCGGAATGGTTCGGACGGCGGTCGCAGTGCAGTTCCTCAGGAGTGCGTGATCGATACCGAGGAAGGGTGGTACTGGGGCGGCATCCGCCGGAAAGGTTGGAAGATAGGGAGCGCCAGTCGACTGGCCGGCATCGGTGTAGCCCTCGCCCAGGAGTTCTCTGAACGGACGCATGTCGAGCGTGCTGTTGAAGTCGCCTACCACCACTACGGCACCATGGCCGGCTGCTTTTGCGGTGCTCCTCATCGTTCGTCGTAGCGCCTCGATATCCCCGCGCCAGTCTTTGATCGCTTGCGGCCATGGTCCTGAAAGGTGTGTCACCAGTACCCAGGGAATGTCGGAAGCCCACCGGGGCAGCGCAATTCGTGAGCTGATGAACACCATTTGGAAGCCTGCGACAAACGTCGGGGAAACCAAGGGGTAGCGGCTCCAAAGACCGGTTCCACCACCACCTTCCACCGGGTAGCCGAAGTGATATGGAAAGCTCGCTTCCAAGCCCGCTGCCTTGAGTCGTTGTGCGGCTTCCGGGGTAAGTTCTTGCACCGCAAAGATGTCTGCATTGTCTCGCGCGTTACGTACCAGGGTATTCGAATCGGCATTCCCCAACCTCAGATTGGCTGTCATCACTCGCAGCGTGATACCTCGGGATGGCGCAGCCGCAATCGTGCGCGTGGCGCCCGTCTGAGAGAACACTGAAAAGACCACAAGGGCGACGGCCGTCGTCACAACGGCCCAGTGCCGGCTCAGGCTCACAAGAATTACGCTGACGGCCAGCGGCGCCACCACAATGAGATACAGCGAGAAAGCCGCGGCGACCAGCGCGATGTGGTTGGTAATCGGCAGATGGCGGGCCGTCACGCCGGCAGCTGCGACGGTCAACCCCAACGACGCGACGAGGCCGAGAATCGTCGTTTTCAGAGCCGACCGCATGCTCGCCTTCCTGTGCGATGCCCAGCAATCCTTGCCGGGATCGGTTTGCTCGCCTCGCGGCACCAGCTCAGCCGATTTTATCGGTCCCCCGGTGAAGCCGCGGGGTCAGTTTTGGTGACAAATAACACTGGCATTGGCCCATGGTCGTATCCAGTTGTGTTCGCACTCAATGCGACACCACCACTGCGAGAACGGCGAAACGAAGCTCGATGACACTGGCGAGCTCAAGTCTCGGGTGTTCAATCGATCCGAACGGGTTAGGGTCTGTCGGTGAGGCCAGGAAGAAGCATTGACATATTCAGGATCGCTCTTGTGGCGGCGCTCACATTCACCGTGTCCTGCACCCCAGAAGTCAAACTTCCGACCACGCAAGACTTCCCGCCCATCCTGACCGAGCCTGCGCCAGCGTTGCCATTGGCCTTGGAGCAGCGCGGCGAGATCGTCAGCCAGTCGGAACTCACCAATCTCGACCACCGCATTTCGGCATTCAGCCACGCTTGGCGGGCGACGTACCAGTCAGTGTCGGCCTTCACAGGTGAGCAAACGCACGTATCGGGCGCCTTTTTCGTGCCGAACGGACCCGCTCCAGATGGGGGCTGGCCGGTCATAGCGATCGCCCACGGCACTACCGGCACCGCGAACGGTTGCGGGTTGTCGTCTCAGCCCGACCTTCGCAACCATGGGGCGACCATCACGGATTTTCTCAAGAGCGGTCACGCAGTGGCAGTTACGGACTACCAGGGCCTTGACGACGAGGGCAAGCACCCGTTCCTCGAACCGCGAACCGCGGCGTTCAACGTGGTCGACTCAGTACGGGCGTTGCGTGCACTCGACCCGTCGGTGTCCCCGAGGTGGATCGCGTACGGACTATCGCAGGGGGGTCAGGCATCCTGGGCTTCCGCCGAGGAGGATAAGCAGTACGGTGACGGCTTAGTGCTGCTCGGGGCGGTCGCACTCGCCCCGGCAGCGAACATCACCGGCCTCGCGGAACTTGCGCTTCGCCACGAGCTGACCAAGGAACAACTTCCGATCGTGCCGATGGTGATCGCCGGTCTGGCGACGTACGACCCGACCGTGGTCCTATCGGACTATCTTCGTGGCGAAGCGATGGAGAAGCTCGAAACCATCAACGGTTGCGGACCCGACGCCGACAAGGCCCGCGCCGCGGTACGTGCCGAGGATGTCGGGCCGACCACACAGGCGGGCTCCGACACATTGACTCGGGCATTGCAGCGCATCGAACTTCCGCAACGGCCGTCGGATGTGCCGTTGTTGGTCATCAATGGCTCAAAGGACCTCACGGTGATGCCGGCATGGACGGACGCGGCGGTCAAGCGCAGTTGTGATCTAGATGTGCAAGTAGAACATGTGGTGATCGACGACGTAGGACACAACGACCTCTTCGGCGCCCCCCCGGTATATCGCACGACCACCGATTGGATCGCCGATCGCTTCTCCGATAAGCCGACGACGCCGAATTGCTCTTGACCGCTACCGCAGCGGCAGGATCCGCGTCAACTAGGAGACCGCTCGGCCCAAGCTCCATTCACTAGCGGGTCAGATAGCCATCTGCCCACCGAAGACGTTCCACGTTCCATAGTGCGTCGCAGTGAACCATTGGGCGATGAAAACAGTGCCGAGAACCATTGCGGCACCGAACAATAGCGATATCCAGGTCCGGGATGCCAGAAGTCTCGAATGACGTATCGGATTCTCGACGAGACGATAGCTGAGCGCCGACAATATCAGCGCCAACGCTACCAGGCCTGTGCTCTGCCAGAAGCTGAGCGTATGACCGGCGTATTGCTCGGCGATGATGAGGACCGGCCAGTGCCAGATGTAGAGACTGTAGGAGCGGGCGCCAATCCACTGCATAGGCCGGGTAGCCAGTGTTCGCCCGACCAGCGTTGCCGGGTTACCGCAGCCGGCCGCGATGATAAGGCCTGAACTCACCACCGGAAGCGCTACCGCCGAGCCGGGATATGGGGTTGCCGGCGTCAGGACGAGTGCGCTCGTGGCAATGCTGATGATGCCGAGTAGTGCCGCCGTCTGATAGACCCAGTCGCGGTTGATGTGCTGAAAGGCGGGGATTGATACCGCGATTAAGGCGCCCAGAGCGAGTTCCCATGCGCGCGTGAACGGTGAAAAGTACGCCCATGTGGCGTTTGACTTGGTCTGGATGACTGACCAGGCGAATGACGCGACGGCGATGGCGGCGAGCGCTGCGGCTAAGCCCGTCCGATGATACCGGCCACGAACGATCAGGGACACAACGAGAAAGAGTGCGGGCCATATCAGATAGAACTGTTCCTCGACGCCGAGAGACCACATGTGTTGCAAGGGGGAGGGTGGCATCTGGGAGCCAAGGTAGTCGGTTCCGATAACCCCGAAGTGGATGTTGGCCGCAAATATGGCCGTCCACTTCGCATCGGTGGCAACGGAATTCCCGGTTATGAATCCCAGAAAGTAGAAGGTGGCCCCTAGGGTGGCGACAACGGCCACCGTGGACGCCGGCAGGATGCGGCGCACTCGGCGTCCGTAGAACTGCGCAATGGACACGCGGGCCGTTTTGGTGTGCTCGCGTACGAGGAGGCTGGTGATGAGGAAGCCAGATATGACGAAGAACACGTCGACGCCGACGAAGCCGCCGGTGAACGGCCGCTGGTACGCGTGGAAGAGTAGAACCAAGCCGACCGCGACCGCGCGCATGCCCTCGATATCAGGGCGAAACAAAGGACGTGAGACTTGGGGCGGTGCACTGACGGGCGTCGGCTCTACGGCGGCTCGAGCATCCAATTGTCACACCCCCAACATTGTCGCTCGAACCGTAACAGCCAGGGCGGCGACACGCAGCGCAAGTCACCCGCCATAGTGCAGCCCGACGCGTACCAGCACTCGGTAATATCGCGAAAACTGTTGTGCCCTTGGATGCCCCAGGACAATCTCGCCGAGAACGGTGGCTCGAGTCCCGGCTACGACTACTCATAACCGTGGTGCGCCGTGAAACGGATGACAGCCTCTGGCAGTTATTTTTTGGTGAGCGCCGAGATAACCCGCTGTGCGATGGCGGCATGCCCGCTGTCGTTGACGTGGGTCCGATCGGGGTTCACCATTGCCGGTTCAATCACCACTGTGGGGAGGATGAGCGATACGAAAACCCCGCCGACCGATGTCACGGCTTCACTGACAGTCTGATTGAACTCCACCCGCGCCGGCGTCAAGTCGCTTGTGAACGTCGGGCCGACGCCGATGATAGTTGCCATCGGAAGGTCTTGGCGCAGTTGGAGATAGGTATCTCTGACCTCCTGAAAGAGAGTTGTCGGGTCGGAGTTCAGATCGGGCCAGTCGTTGATTCCGCCTGATACAACGACCACATCCGGCTTGCTGGCGATGATTTCGGGGATCCTACTCAGATAGTTGTTTCGGGTTGAGTAACCGGTTCCACCTAGCCCGAAATTGTGCTCGATCCAACCTTCAGACGTGGAAACCAGGGTGGTCCAGCGTCGGTCGGGCTGCGAGGCTCCCGAACCCGCGGTGTAGGAATCGCCGAGGAAGGCTGCGTTGACAACCGGTGTCGGCTGATCGACCAAATCCACTGGCGCGCTATCGCCAAAGGCGAAGAAAACAGCAATCGCCGCAACCAGCCACGCGCGCACCATGGGTTGATCATGCCCGGCTCGCGGACGTCGCGCCCCGCGAAAAGCGTCAGTATGCTTTCCTCACGCACCCAACCACCTGCCAGCGTTCGTGTTGCGGGCCGTGAAACCTCCGGTTAGCGTGATCTTGGTCGTGGCCATTCGGCACTCAGATGTGAATGAACATGATTCAATCCCGGAGATTATTGCGGGTTAGTTTCGCACGCGTTACCGAAAGTAGTGGGGGACAATGTCAAGAACACGAATGTCCCTGTGCCTGTTGGCTTCTGCCCTCTTGCTGCTAACGAGTTGTTCGACGAGCAGGGGCGGTACGCCGACCGACCTTCCGGCCAGCCCAGAAACGGCTTTCGCCACCCCCGCGCAGGTCCTCGACGCGGTTAAGGCCGCGCAGAACACCGCAACGGTTCCTGACAGCGTCGCCGCGACGCTGCAGAGTCCCAACAAGGACCTTAGCCCCGACTACTTTGACTGCCAGACCCTCGATGACGGCGGAACACATGCGAAACCGTTCGGAGGTTGCGCCGTTGGCGATAAGAACGGGTCGAAACTGATGGTCATCTATGGCGATTCTCATGCCTGGATGTGGTCGGCGGCACTGATGAACATCGCGGCGAAGAATGGCTGGAAGTTACGTGCGTTCGGGCTGGACGGCTGTCCCGCAGCGGATCTGCAGTTCTTCTCGTACCAGACCAATTCGCCCAACGCCAACTGCGATAAGTTCCATAAAGTGGCCGTCGATGCGATCGCCGCACTGAAGCCGGACCTGATCATCACCGCAAGTATAAGTCACCAGATGCTCGCCGATGGAACGTGGCCGACTCCCACCCAATGGGCGGGTGGGCTAAAGACGACATTCAGCAACTTGGCACCCATCGGTGCCAAGCTCGCGATGTTCGGCGATATCCCCGGATGGGTAAACAACGATGCACATTGTCTTGCCGCCCATTTGCGGAACGTTCAGGCATGCAGTACGCCCGTCGCCGACGCTGTCCATCAGGAACGGTTCGATGCCGAGAAGAACGCCGCCGAATCGAGCGGAGCTCTCTACATACCCACCACACAGTGGGTTTGCACGGGTACGTGCGAGCCGATCATCGCTGACACCCTGGTGTATTCGAACCAGTATCACTTTACGAACCGCTACGTCGAGTATCTCACGGGTGCGATCACCGAATCGATGAAGCCTGTCCTCGGCTGAGCGTCTCCACATAGATGGCTGCGGCGGTCGCTGATAGCGGCACCTGACCACAGGACATATCCAGCACGGCATCCGGATACTCGGTCCAGGTGTGTGAGCCAAACGCAAATCTTTTATGTCCACCGAATAACCTGTTGGCCGGATTTGCCGGTCAGCGGATTCTGCCGGGTTCCACTGCAGGGATATGTCTTCGGTTCGGCCAATGTTGGACATGAGTAACAGAGTTGTGACCAGACAGAACGGCGCACAGCAGGCTGGTCCGGGAAGCTGGAGCGGTCGAAGGTAAACCGGGTTCCCCGGACGCGGGCAGTGGACCGAGGCTGAGAGCAGGCGTAGCCCTTGGTGTTTGCACCCATCGGCGAGCGGACGCTCGCGCACGGCGAGCATCTGACCACTAGGCCGTGACTTCCGTCGCCGACGATGGTTCAGCTGATTGGGTAGCGGTGACCGAATCGGTGTCATGGCATACTGCACACCGGCGCAGTTCACCGCCCCAGCCCATAGTGCGGAAGCACCCCACCCGGAAAACATGCCACCCTCTAGCGAACCGCTCGTCAGCAGGAATGAGGGCAGCGGGGATCGCCGAGGGCCCGGCGCGGATACCGCCAGCATCGTCAGCATTGGCGCGCAGGTTTGCCCAGCGCCGAGCGGCACCGTGGTGCGCGGGAAAGCATCAGGCGCACTGCACGATAACGCCGGTGTCTACAACTTCGTCTTGGCAAATTGAGCGGGATTCCCAGGGTCTTCCTTGGCATCTCGAAGTGGAGGTGCAGTGTTACCGGGTATTTTCGGCTTCATGGCCGATATATGCCGGTGTCAGCACACACATGCCGCGCACGCTCACTACCGAGCCGGGAGCGAGTGCGCCGAATGCCCTCCAGGACACTGCAAGCGATACCGCGGCGCCAAGCAGAACTGGCTGATCCGGCCTTTCCGCAGGTCATTTCATGAAAGCGCGAAGTCGCCCTCCAATCGTAGCGTTGAAAACCGGCGGCTCTCTGCCTAAGGCGATAGGCGGCGCAAGGACTGATCCAATCGGCGAAATAGGTCTCGCCGAAGAGTGCCGCGACATCTGACCGCAGACGGTACTGGATCCCGACGGTCGCCCGGAACAACTTCGTCGGCGTCTGCGCAGCCAGCCGGATCGGGCCGTCGTCGGCAGCCACCCACGCTGCGCCGCCACGCATCAGGGTCACCGCGGTGGACTTGGCGTGCACCACCGTCGAACCCTCTGTGCAGAGCAGGATCTGGGGGCCGTCGTGGTGCGTCGGTGCGTCGATCTCGTGGCCGAGATTCTCGCCGTCGATGCACAACACCGAGACCGCGAACTCCGGCGCGGGCGTGTTGTAGACGAGTTCCGTTCCGTCCCTGGTGACTCGGGG
Source organism: Mycobacterium sp. JS623 (assembly GCF_000328565.1). Classification (NCBI taxonomy): domain Bacteria; kingdom Bacillati; phylum Actinomycetota; class Actinomycetes; order Mycobacteriales; family Mycobacteriaceae; genus Mycobacterium; species Mycobacterium sp. JS623. The sequence goes on from NC_019957.1 coordinate 16,696, forward strand.
ATGAATGACGTCGTCGGTGGCAGGCGTGAAGTCCAGCACCCGCAACAACTCCGGCACATCAACGTGTTTGGGAGTGAGCCCGCCGCGCAACACGTTGTCGGAGTTGGCCATCACCTCGACGCCGACACCGTACAGATAGGCGTGCAGATTGCCTGCGGGCATGTAGATCGCTTCGCCCGCCTTGAGGCTGATCCGGTTCAGCAGCAGCGACGCCAGCACACCGGCGTCCCCCGGGTAGCGCTCGCCGAGCTCGAGCACGGTCTTGGCTTCGGCCGCGAACTCTTTGTTGCCCGACCGAACGTATTGGATCGCGCCCTCGATGACCGCGGGCACGAGCACATCGAGGTCCGGCTGCGGGGCGGTGATCCACGTGGTGAACAGCGCCCGCAGGCCGTCGGCGTCGGACTGACCGGACAGCAGGTTGACGAACGGGTCGAGATCGCAGACCGAAAGCGCGCGCATCAACTCGACGGTGCTGGCCGCCGATCGGAATCCGGCCAGCGCCTCGAATTGCCCTAGCGCGACCAACAGTTCGGGCTTGTGGCTGCGGTCGCGGTAGTTACGGGTGGCCGCCGTGATGGGGATGCCGAGCTTCTCCTCGCGGGCGAAGCCGTCGGCCGCTTGCTCGGCGCTCGGGTGTGCCTGCAGCGACAGCGGCTCGTCGGCGGCAAGCACCTTGACCAGGAACGGCAGGCAGTCGCCGAAGCGGCCCCGCACCGCGGCACCCAACTGGCCTTCGGGATCGCTTCGCAACGTGTCGAGCAGTGAGACTTCACCCTTGCCGGTCTCCAGCCACGCCGGATCACCCGGGTGCGCCCCGAACCACAACTCCGCCTCGGGATGCGCTGTGGGACTTGGTCGTCCAGTGAAATCGGCAATGGCGGTTCGCGAACCCCATGCATAGGTCCGCACCGCTCCACGTAGCAAGTGCACTCGCTTAACCTCGAACCAGTCGCAGGTAAGTGGCGTTACACGTCACTGGAATAGCGGATTCCGTGTTCGGGGAGAAGAACTCCCGGCCAGACGCGAGCGCCGCGGAGTAGTTCGCAGCGGGCCCCGATGTGGGCCCCGTCGCCGATGACTCCGTCGCGGATCACCGCTCGTGGACCGACGTGTGCACCGAACCCGATGATCGAACGTTCAATGACGGTGCCTGCCTCCACTCGCGCGCCATCGAAGATGACCGCACCATCGAGGCGCACGCCGGGGCCGATCTCGGCACCACGACCGACGACGGTGCCGCCGACAAGCACCGCACCCGGAGCGACTGACGACCCGTCATGGAGGATTGCCTCACCAGTTCTTCCGCCAAGGGCGGGCGACGGAGCGATGCCGCGGACCAGGTCGGCCGATCCGCGGATGAAATCCTCCGGCGTCCCCATGTCGCGCCAGTACGTCGCGTCGACGTAGCCACAGACCTTGTACCCATCGGTGAGTAGTTGTGGGAATACTTCGCGCTCGACCGACAGCTCTCGTCCGCGAGGTAACTTCTCGATGACGTCGCGTGCGAATACGTAACAGCCGGCATTGATTTGGTCGGTCGGCGGATCTTGCGTTTTCTCCAGGAATGCTGTTACGCGGCCCTCGGCATCGGTGGGCACACAACCAAACGGCCGGGGATCGCTTACCCGTACAAGATGCATTGTCACGTCGGCGTCGTGCGCGCGATGAGATACCAGCAGCTGTCCCAGATCCGCAGCGGAGAGGATGTCGCCGTTGAACACGAGCGCTGTATCGTGGCGCAACTTGGTTGCCACGTTGGCGATGCCACCACCGGTGCCCAGCGGCGTGTCCTCATGGACATATTCGATCTCTAGCCCCAGTTTGGAGCCGTCCCCGAGCTCCGACTCGAACACCTCAGCCTTGTACGCGGTACCCAAGATGACATGTTCGACACCGGCTTCGGCGATTCGCGACAGCAGATGGGTCAAGAACGGTAAGCCGGCTGTGGGCAGCATCGGCTTGGGCGCCGACAGTGTCAATGGGCGCAACCGGGTGCCCTTACCCCCCACCAACACCACCGCGTCGACGGCGTGCGCAATCCCCTCGGAACTGGTACCCATACCGCGCCCACGTCCTCCTCTTGGTGGCCTACGAGACCATATTGATCACTGCACGCGACAACGGCGACTCATAGGAAGACAGGCGCCGTCGCGAGAGGTACCAGTTCGCCGCATGCCCGGACCGGTTCGCCGAGTCGAAATGTTGGTCTACCGCGTTTTGCCAGGGCGACCATAGCGACAGGCCAAGACCGCATCGTCAGTTCGTGAAGGCCGCTTGGTCATTTCTCGTGCGGACCCCATCGGATGATGAAAGCGGTTGTCGCCCTGCGCCTGCTGTCGATACCGGTCCACACGACGCCGCATTCTCCGCTTGGGGCACGACTGGGCGGCGAGGCCGAACACGGTGGCATGGTCGCAGGTCTCAGCTTGCTGACCTGTCGCGGGGGCCCCTGCTGTAATCGCATGTCGGCGCGCCAGCGCAGGCTTGGACATCGGTCGCGCCACGCGTTCCGTGTGGGCATGATCACTTCGTCGAACCCGGTGACAGGTCCGCGGCGCGCCACCGGTCCCTCCTACGGCTGAAGTGGTGAACTCGACGGCCTCGTTCTCATCCTGTCTGTTGCCCCCGAAGAAGCGCCATTGCCCTCGGGACGAACAGCGGCGTGATCCAGCTGTGGCACAGTGTGGTTGAAATCACTGGACCTTGCGGTACGCGTGCGTTCTGTTGAACTGGAAGTGGATGCCTCGAGATCACTTCGCCCGCCTCTGGTCGGGCTGGCATGCTGGCTGCGGTCCGCCACACGACGGGATTCAAGCTCGACGTCGAACACTTTACGGCGGGAACCATCCTCGTGAACTACTGCTCGCACCTCTGTGCACCACCTCAAACATATTGTGCTGAAATGTAATAAAAGCGCCGAGGCGTTTGGCGTAGAGTGCAAGACAGTCTCACGAGAGCCGCTCTCTCGCCTGCCCGGCGGTTGGGCAGCAGCAGAATCCGACCCACGTCAGTACGCGGCCGGATGGCCCTGACAGCCGGACCATCCATGTTAATCCTGTTGAACGGCAGTAGCAGTGGCCAGCTGCGCGAAGTCGCCCGTCGACTATCCGGCAACTCGAGGCAGACGTCGGGACGCACGGTGATCTCGTGTTTTCACGATGTCAATGCATCGCATCAAAGAACAATGTGTGATGACTGGCAAGCTACTGGACTTGCTGTACTTCCCTGCACTCGCACATCGCTTCCCGACTACATTACCTGCAGCACAGCAGTTTCCAATTCAGGAGCTCGACCTTCAACATGTTGAACGAGCCGATACCTGCGCGCGGCAGCTAGCAAATTTACCCACGCGACAATGACGGGCCCGAGAGTTTGGCCGATGGAGGAAAAGCCTATGTGTCGCGCGCAACCGAGATAGAACTGGCGCGAGCGGATTAACCAGCGGGGATAGCGTCTGCGATTCCACGTGTGAGGTATGTCGGACGGCCTTAGTCCCGGGGGGTGGTACCACCGGTCACGCAAGAGCCAGGGGTTGCGCGCCAGCTACCCTTATGCGAATCTAAGGCGAATTCAACACTGGTGTAAGAAATCTCGAATCGATTGGAGCGGTCGCGCATAGGGGGTTGCGCACCCCGGGGGGTGCTCGCGAAAACAGCTGAGCTCGCCGGATGCACTGGCACGCGGCATGTCTTAGCTCAGATCCACAGCATCGAGGAATGCCACTCGCGAGCAGTTCATTGGACTTCCAACGTCGAAGGTTTCCATTTTTACAAGCGCTTAACCTAATGAGTCCGTACGAAACATGGAATGAGCCAAGCAAGATGGCGAAGCTGGTAAGTATTTGGGAGGGCGTGACGCACACCGCCACGCGTCCAACGGTGTCGGTCGTGATTCCGGCGCTGAACGAGGCACGGAACCTTCCTCACGTCGCGGCATGCATGCCGAACGACGTCGATGAGATCGTTTTCGTCAACGGGGCGTCGGTCGACGACACTGCGGAGGTCGCCCGCGAGTTGTGGCCGGACGCAGTTCATGTCAGCCAAACCCGTAAGGGCAAAGGTAATGCGTTGGCTTGCGGGATACTTGCATCCTCGAGTGACATCATCGTACTGATCGACGCCGACTGCAGTACGGATCCGAGAGAGATCCCACGCTTCGTCTCTGCACTGATCTCTGGGGCGGATTTCGCGAAGGGATCCCGATTCATCCAGGGCGGGGGCAGCGCGGACATCACCTTCCTGCGGCGGCTTGGGAACTGGGGATTGAACGCACTTGTCAACATGCTGTTCGCGACCAAGTACACCGATTTGTGTTACGGATACAACGCATTATGGCGCCACTGCATTGACGTGATCCGGTTGCCAGACGTCGCGGCAACGGAACCGCAGTGGGGTGACGGATTCGAGATCGAGACGCTCATCAATGTCCGTGTCGCTGCCAACCGGTTGAAGATCGCCGAGGTGTGCAGTTACGAGGCCAGCCGCATCTACGGTGTGAGCAATCTCAACGCCGTAAAGGACGGGCTGCGGGTGCTGAAAACGATCCGGCAGGAATTCGCCTATACCCGACAGGTGACATCGTCCGAACGGGCCGACAGGCCGCTGGCGGCAGTCCGGCCGCTGACGGTCGAACAACCGGTCGTCTTCGGCGGTCCTGAACCGGCCGCCTAGGTGTACCGAGCCATCAGGTTGGTAGCAGTCGGCTTATCGGTGGGAGGCCGCCGAGTGCGCTGTGGCGTCGTTGAGTGTTGTAGTTCTCGATCCAGGGTGCAAGGGCTGCGTTGTTACTGGCGAAGACCTGGCGGTAGGCCCACTCGGTTTGCAGGGTGCGGTTGAGGCGTTCCACCTTTCCGTTCTGCCAGGGGCAGTGGGGTCTGATGAATATCTGTTTGGCGCCCAGATCGGCGCAGACTTGGCGCAGCGAGTAGCGGTAGGCCCACGCGTTGTCGGCCATGATCCGCTCGATACGGATGATGCCGTGGTCGTGGAAATAGGCGGCGGCGCGACGCAGAAATGCCGCACAAGTCGGGCCTTTCTCATCGAGCAGGATCTCGGAGTATGCCAGCCTGGAGTGGTCGTCGACGAGTGAGTGCACGTAGTCAAATCCCCTGCCTGCCTTGGGGGGTCGTGCAACCTTGTTTCTGCCGAGTGCACGCCAACCGCCGCCGTCAGGGATGCGCCCTAGCTTTTTGACATCCATGTGGACCAACTCGCCCGGATGTTTTCTCTCGTAACGCACTGCGGTGGCCTTCGACGCACGGATCAGCTCGCCGGTCATCGGGTCGCAATCCCGCAAGTAAGCGACCCCACGTCGACGCAATACCCGCGAAACTGTGCGGGCACTGACTCCTAGCTTCGCGGCGATCTCATCAGGGCCACATCGCTGACGGCGGCGCCAAGCCACGATCTGGCTTTCCAGTGCACGCGGTGTGCGAGTGGGCATGGAATGCGGCCTCGAAGAACGGTCTGACAGACCAGCCTCTCCCTCGGCTTCGAACCGGTTAATCCAGGTGTGCACGCTCTTGCGTGACACCCCCATGGCGGTGGCGATATGAGCTTTGGCCCAGCCCGCTTGATACCGACGCACCATCAGGAGGCGGCCATGAAAAGTCGTGCGGGCATTACGGTGGGACACGAGAACCTCCGGACGGTGATGGGCCTTCGACAAGCCACACCCCACCCGGGGGTTCTCTTCACATCAAGCCGACACGCCTGCTACCAACGTCTTGTCCAGCTACACCTAGAAGGCGGGATGAACTACTGGAACGACATCGGCCATCGCTAGCATCCTGTCTCTGGGCCAACTGATCATCACACGGACATCCAGGTTTTGGCGAGGAGCGCCTCACCCCGTTGCAGGTTCGTTGGCCACCTCGTCGGTCGCCAACGTTGTACTGGGACTCGCGTTTTGGGGTCTTGTCGGCGAAGATGTTCCCGCCTGAAAATCTTGGTGTCATGACAGCAGTCCTGGCAGTGATCATGTGGGTTGGGGTGCTCGTTTCGACCGGAGTGGGCGACGCCTACACCGCCTTGCTGCCGCGGCCGGAACGGATCGATCACACTTCTACAGCCGCGGTCAGCGCCTGTTCTACAGCCGTGCCGTCTGTGCCTAATTTGCGGCGGCAATCTGCACCATTCGATGGTTGCATGCGGTCCGGGGATCGCTCGCAGTCGGCCCCATGGTGGCAGCAGCAACACTAGTCTGGGCGACTGCGTCCCTTCAGAATTGGACCTTTGCTGCGCTGGGCCGTTGACGCATACGATCGCCACGGACCCGGCCCCGAGCGTTGGCACTGGCCGGCGTGAGATTGGCTTGCTTTGACGCCAGCCGTCCAGACACTCGCTGCGGAGCACCCGCCGCGACGGCGGCCGGGATGTTGAAGTTCACGGCAATACGTGCCGAAGCCTAATTCGCTTGTGGGGACGCCGGCACCGGCGGTTTCCGGCGTGTCGACTGCGCGCACCCGTTATTAATCAGGTCGCGTGCGGTAGCGGCGTAGCAACCCCGAGTGACGCATGGCGCCTGGCGCCTCGGTTGGCAATGGAGACACGTGACGGACCGCTGGACTCACTGGGCGGCGGCTCGGCCTTGCGCTGCTGTCTGTCTGGGTCCTGTACAACAACGCCCGTGGTGCCTCGTCCGAACAGGCGACGCAGCATGGTCGCACGGCGATATCGGGGGCATTGCCCCGGCACGCAGCGCGCGCAGTCGGATCCTTTGCGGTGGTGTTCGTGCGCTGCCCGGTCGTGGCCGCATATACACGTGTTGTCAGGCACCGCCACACTGTACGCCCGCATTGGATGTCTGCAGGTCAAAAGCGCAGATCCGGCAGAAGCGGCCTAATCCGGTCACCGCAGAGCGCCTATCGCGAAGAAGCGCAACGCGGCGATCTCTGGTCGTCCGCGCACAGGGTTCCCGGAGTCAAGAGCGAAGCCGGGGCTAAGAACGAAGTCGGGGCTGCAGCCGATTATCGCGGCAACTGGCGTCGGGCACCGCGCACCCGGCGGCTGGGCGGGTTTACACCTTTGTACGACACGTGTCGGCCATGACGCAGGCGCCGCAGTCCTAGCCGTCAGTCAGGGCCAGTCGCTCGAGCAGCCACTGTCGAAGCTCGGGTCCGTAGTCGTCGCGCTGCAGCGCGAAGTCCAGCGCCGCCTTGAGATAGCCGCCCGGGTCGCCCACGTGATGCCGTGAGCCACGGTGACACTACGACGTGGACCGGATGGCCTTCGTCGATTAGCAATGCGATCGGATCCGTCAGCTGAATCTCACCGCCCGCACCGCGGGAGACTCGACGCAAAGCGTCAAAGATCGCGCGGTCCAACACATATCGGGCAGCCGCCGCGTACAACGACGGCGCATCATCTGCGTTGGGCTTCTCGACCATGCCCTTCACCGGTCGCACGTTCGGGTTGACGGCGTCGGGCACGCTCTCGACATCGAATACGCCGTAGGCGCTGATCTGTTCGCGCGCCACCTCGATGGCACACAGGACCGAACCTCCACGCTTGGCACGCACCTTCGACATCGTCTCCAATACGCCCGTCGGAAGCACCAGGTCGTCGGGTAGCAGTATGGCGACGGCGCTTTCATCGGGTAGCAGTGTTGGCTCGACGCAGTTCACCGCGTGGCCCAGACCCAGCGGTTCGGCCTGGACAACGGACTCGACTTTGATGAGCGCCGGTGCACGACGCACCTTTTCGAGCATCAGGTGCTTGCCGCGAGCTTCGAGCATGCCCTCGAGGACGAGGTCTTCGATGAAGTGGGCGACGACACCGTCCTTACCCTTGGAAGTGACGATGACCAGGCGCTCTGCCCCCGTTTCGGCGGCCTCCGGCGACCAGTTCGATGCCCGGGGTATCGACGACCGGCAACGTTTCTTTAGGAACGGTTTTCGTGGCGGGTAGGACTCGGGTGCCGAGGCCCGCGGCTTGGCGATCGCGGTGTAAGGAACCTGGACCCGGGCTTGCGCCATGATTCACCGTAACGTGGCTAGGTCAGGCGGTCAGCGTGAGCAAAGCTGGTGTGGCGCAGGTCATGGACCGCTCAGGTGCACATGGGATCGGGCGGTAGAGCGACATTGGTTGACAGATTTATGCGACGTCGGTCGGCGGCGAACTAGCAACCGCCGGATCCACAAGTGTGGACGATCGCTCAAAATGCGACGGGCGGTGAAACGACCGTCTTAGTGACGGAGCCGAATCCCTGGCCACTCCTACAGATCCCGATAGCCGAAATGGGTAAGTGAATTAACGAAAGTGAAAAATCGGGGCGTTATGATGAATCAGGTCGCCGTGGCCGGGGACTGACTACCAAAGTCCTGGCGTGTGCGGTAGTCACTGGGGACAGACAAGCATTGACCGCCAAGGGTTCCCGAGCCACGGCGACCGCACGACCTGGGTGAGGCGGTGAGCTGCCGAGATTCTGGGTCACCTCGTGACTGATGATCGACATGTCCTTCGGGGCATCCGGGAAGTGATACGGAGTCGCTAGCCGACCGAATAGGCACGTGCAGAGTCGAACAGAGGCCACGATCTCGTTGAGGAGATCCGCGTGCGCGGCGCTGAGAAGACTAAACGGCTATCCAGCTGTTCCACTTTGGACCAGTAGAAAGTTTCGGGCCGCAGTACGATCCGAGAACTGCATCGGCCACGGTGACGGGATGGGGAACACAGGCGCCACCGGGGTGAAAGCGGCAACGGTGCTGATGGCTCGAATGGATTAAACGATAACAAGGCCTACGTGGCGACGTTCGCCGAGGGGCTGAACGCCGAATTCGCACCTGCGGGAATCGATGTACTGTGCGTGCTGCCCGGGCCGGTCAACAGCGGCTTCGGCGCACGCGCCGGGCTAGCCATGGACGGCGCTGCGACTCCGCGCAGTGTCGCCGAATCCGCCGTTGGGGCGCTGGGACGTCGCTCGGTAGTGCCCGGCGCGTCAGCCAAGATCCTCTCCGCCGCCCTGCTCATGCTGCCGCGACGCCTGCGCACCCGGGGGATGGCCCGCGCCGTCGCCGGGATGCGGCGTCGCGAACCCGCCGGCTCCCAACCCGGCTAACCGGCGCCGCACTATCCCAGTTTGATGGGCCCGGCGTTGTCGACGATCTGCGCGATCTCCACGTACTCGATCGTCGGTGCGACGCCGTACAGCTCGGTCACCGTCTGCCGCAGCTCCTCGGAAAAGAACTGCTGTGCAGCGTCTTTGGAATCCCAGATGTAGAAGTTACTCGCCCGCCGCGCGGCTTCATCGAAGCTTAAGAACTTGAAGCGCAGATGAGGCATGCCCACGAACGTCGCTCGGGCGTTGTCGGCGATGCCGATCACCCGTGCGCGGTCGAACGAATCCTGGTACTGGAAGGTGACGATGACACCGATCACGGCTCCTCCTGCGGTCCTCCGCGTGATCCTTGCCCGCCGAGCGGCCGTGGTCAACGCCGGCCGCTGGCCGCCAGCGCCGAACTGAGATACCGGTAGATCCCGGTTGTGCCCCAAGAAAACGACATTGGACCGCGCCGGGCTTCGTCACTGACGCCGGAGGTAACTGGCGCCGGCACCGGGCTGCGCGGCACGCGAGCGGCCTCGCTTAAATGCAGGGATGGTCGGTGAGTGGATAGGGTTCGCCTTGGGGCTCTTCGTCGTCTCGGGGACGTTGGGCAGCGTGGTAGGCACCCTGGTGGTGCCGCGCAGCATCAACTCCCGGATCTCGGTCACCATCGACTTGGTCCTGGATGGGGTCTTTGTCCAACTGGCCCGCCTCGTGAGCTCCTTCGAGCGCCGCGACCGCATCCTGGCCTGGCAGTCGCCGCTGTCGCTGATGATCCGGCTTGCGACCTGGCTGGGGCTGCTCGTCGTCGGTTTTGCGCTGCTTTTGCTGCCAAGCCTGGAAGGCCGCTTGGGGCAAGCCTTTTCGGATGCCGGCTCGTCGGTGTTCACCCTCGGTTATGCCGCACCGACGGGCAGCGGCAGCACGACACTGGAGTATCTGGCGGCGTTCACCGGACTGATCGTGATCGGCTTGCAGGTCGGCTATCTGCCCGCGCTGTATGCCGCCTTCAATCGACGCGAGACCGAAGTCAGCCTGCTGGGCTCACGCGCCGGCGTGCCCGCATGGGGTGCGGAAATCTTGGCCCGCACCCGGTGGGGCATCGAAAACGCCGACACCGGGTCGGTGCTGACGGAGTTGTTCGTCGGCTGGGAGCGTTGGGCCGCCGAGGTCGCCGAATCTCACACCACCTATCTGACGTTGGCGCGGTTCCGCTCGCCGCGGCCTATGTCGCATTGGCTGACCTCGCTGATCGCCGTGCTCGACGCCGCTGCGCTTCACCTGTCGCTGGCGCCGACGACCGAACCGAAGCTCGCCGCGCGCCTGGCGCTGCGGATGGGTTTCGTCGCTCTCGACGAGATCGCGCGCACGATGCGCCTGCCGGTGCCTGATGACCCGGACCCAGACCAGCCGATCTCGGTGTCCTACGACGAGTTCTGTTCGGCGACGGCGATGCTGCGTGCGCTCGGTTATCCGGTCGAGGTCACCGACGCCGAAGCCTGGCCGCACTTTCGGGGTTGGCGCGCCAACTACGATGCCGCGGCCCTGGCGCTGGCGCGCAAGCTCGACGCGCCGCCGGCACTATGGTCTGGGTCGCGGCGGTGGCCCTCAACGCCGATCCCTCCGCGGCGCCCTGCGGCCAAGATCGCTCGCGACGCTGCGTAGCCTGCCGGGCGATGCTGTCGTCAGACGCAATCGGCGCAGACGAGCCTGCCGCCAATTTGTCGGGCCAGCCGGCTGCGGTGCTGCACGAGAAAGCAGCTGGAACACGTGAATTCGTCGGCCTGCTTGGCAACTAACCGGACCGAGAGCAGGCGTGAAGCGTCTGGATCATGTTTGGTATCCGATCGTGTTGGGCTCCAAGGGATTCTAGGAGGGCAGCGACTCAACCGCGCCCGGGGATATGTGTTGACCCCCATAATGCGTCGATAGCTACTTGCGAGCCAGGTTCGAATCGGCGCATGAGATCGTTTTCAGGACCAGCTGCCGGCGGTCCGGCCACCCACCGGGAACAGCGAATATTGCCGCAGAGACCTCTCCGCTTGATGACTTACGCTGGGTAAATGCACCCTCAGCAGGGCGGTGGAATGAGCCCGCCGCAACAGTCGTGGGCATCGCCTCCTCAACAGACAGTCGGCGGTCCGCCACAGCGGCCTCGGTTTTCGTGGTTGGCGCTGGTGGCCGCGGTAATCGCGGTGGCCGCACTGGTGGTGGGAATCATCGGCCTGTTCCGGCCGAGTTCAGGTTCTGCACCTGCAACGTCGATTGCGTCGCCAACCAGGACCGCTGCCGGGCAGGACACGTCCACGGCTGACCACGCCCTCTGCACTGCCATCGCGCCACTAATGGCCGACTATGACCGCACATCGAACAACTGGACTGAGAGCGGTGAGCCAGGTACGCCCGCACGAGATGCGGCATTACCGAAATACCGTTCGGATACCGAAGATTGGGCGCGTCGGATACAGGACGCGCTGGATGCACATCCGGATGCCGACCCATTCTTGAAGCGCACGCTGCAGCGGTATATCGACGATCGGATCTTGCTGGTTCGTAATATCGAGCCGGGACCGTCAAAACCGACTGATGACGAAGCCTGGTCGGACAGCATGACCGCATACGAGGGACCCGTCTCTGTCTGCTGGAAGCTCGGCGTCAAGTGGTAGCGGCGACCGCCCCAGCGGGCATGCCAACGCGCAAATACTCGGCGATGATCGTCGGGGGCCTCTGGCCGCTGACTGATGCCGAAACATTCCACGCCGCTTCGGAAATTCAACACAGCGAAGGTGTCAAGCGACTTCAGGCAGCCGATTCAATCCGAAACGATGCGAGGCAAGTCGCAAACGAGCAGTCCGGGCAGTTTGTCGATGGGTTTTGCAACTGGTGCTACGACTTCGCCGCCACATGCACCGAGCAGGCCGACAGGTATTTCGCGATGGCTCGCACGTCCGAGGAAGGGGGACGGCTGCTCTATGGCCTGCGTGCCGACCTGGATGAAATCGATCAGAAGGCTCATGAGGAAATCGCCAGCCTCGAGCAGCAACCGCACGGGCTTGGCCAATCCCTCCTGATCTGGCCGCAGATCGAGCAGGTGTTAGCGACGGCGCGAGTCGAGGCTATGACCAAATCTGCGACCGCGACTGGGGCGATGGAGAGCCTGGCACCTAGAGTGGCAGGCCTTGGCGCACATTCAAACTCAGGCAAGGCCGCCCCGGGCGCGGATTCACAGCAGCCGGGCACAAGTCATCAAGTCGACCCTCAGCTTCGTCAGCTCGTGAACGACGGTCGCGGTATGGGCGGCGGACGCGGTCCTGGTGGAATGCCGGTCGCACCGCCGCCGAAGAGTGACGATTCCGTGGCGGACCCGCCTCACTCCACATCACAGCAGAGTGATGCTCTGTCGGGGCAGCCCAAAGGCGTGAAGGGTGACGAGCCAGTCGGCAAGAGCGGCAACGGCAATCGTCCTGCTGGCGCCACTAGTCAAGTCGGTGGCCACGAAGCATCCGCGACCGGTGATGCCGAAACGCCCCCATCGACCAACCATCTGCAGAACGTGGGCCTGTATTCGCCACCCACTCCTAGGGGGTTGCCTCCGATGCGGGGCGGACCCAGCGCATCCGCTGCACCGGTCAGCAGTCCATCCCGTGGCGGCATGCCGCTGCCTTCCGCGCCAAGCGGTATGAGCGGCGGTATGCCCACGCAGGGTTTGACGTCGCCGATGTCGGAAGGCCTGCCGACCAACGCCGCCGGCGGCATGGCGCCGCCTGCAACACCAGCGGCGGAACTTTCTCGCGGTTTCAATGCAGGGTTTGGGGCCTCGGGCGGTCCGGCGGCTCCGCTGATGCCACCGGTTCAAAGCCCACCGCCCACAGCGGGTGGCGGTGCACCCAGTGGTGGATTCGCTTCCGGACCCGCGCCGGTGTCAGCGGCTTCTGGTGCTCCTGGCCTGACCGAGCCGCCGGCCCCGGTGTCGGCACCATCGCCTCCGACCAGCCCCAGCGGAGCCGGCGTTCCCGCCGGTCCGGTCGGGCCGCTACCGCCGTTCGGGTCCGACATCCCAAGCGCGCCAGCATCTTCGGGCGCTGTCAGCTCAGCGGCCGGCGGCCCTAGTGGAAGCCCCGCCGCTAGCGGTGTTTCGTCGTCGTCGGCTCCCGTCGCCCCCCTTCCACCGGGTGTGGTCGGGTCCGGTGTCGGGGCCTCTGCCGGTGCCGCGACCGAGGGTATTCGCTCCTCACTTCCCGATCCGCTGCTCGACTCGGCCGAACAGATCGTGTATCAGCTGCTGCAGGCCTCGCGGCTGTACCTGTTTCTGGACTGGTGCGTCGGGATGTTCCGCACCCGCTCGGGGGTCGAAACGATCATCGTGAGCAGCGAAGGCACCGGCTACATCCCGCAGGGTGTCTTCGTGCCGCGCGCGGCCCGAATGTTGTTCTCTGATCCGACATTGGGTCCGCAGTTTGCCTCGCGCTGGTTCAGTTGGGCCAATCCGGCAGAGACCATGGTTGCGTTCGCGGAGTTGGTGACGACCAACAATCCGAACGTTGGATTATGGGCGCTGGCCGTTTCGACTGACCACGGTGGATCGTCGGTACCGGCCCGCGAAGCCGGGGTACCGCATTTCGCCGAGTGTTCGGTCAACTCGGCCGGGGCCATCCGCGACGACGCCCCCGCGATGGCCCTCGACAGCGAGCATCTGCATCGGCTGGAAACCCTCGACCACGCCGAGTACACGCGGCTGATCGGCTTGGGAGACGGCCGCCGCCCCGATCAGTCCGAGGCGTGGCGCACGACGCTGACCGCGGCCGATACCACGATGCGCCGGGCGGGCGAACTCCTGGACTTCGTTGTGCCACCAGTGGTTCGAGAAGTCGTCGACCTGCTCGGAAAGGGCGTGCGGGTGCCGCCCGACCGTTGGGTGAACCTCCAGTCGGCGATGCTGGAGGCGGTGGGCACGGGTGCGGCGCTGCGTCCCGGCCGGATGCACGGTGATATGCCCGCCTCCGCGCATGCGCGCTCCTATCACGATTTGGCACGCCTGATGGAGATGCTGCTGCTGTGGAACCTCGATGAGACCGATAACGAGATCAAGTATCCCGAACTTGCTTATCTGGCAAGACAAATCGAGTCGTCTGCGGCTACGGAGTGAAACCAGCCGCGCCAGATAAGCCGGGACGGTGGAGATGCGGAAGATTCAGGCAGGCATGGTCGCCGCGGGGGTTGTCCTAGTGGTTACCGAGTGGCTGATCGTGAGCCACTGTGTTACTTGGCTGTTGACAGCGGTGCTGCCGCAATGATGGACAGTTTGCGCTCCGGCCTCGTCATCAGCACCTGGGGCCGGAGCGACTTAGGCGCCAGAACGGAATATGCGAGCGGTACAGGGGCGATTTGGCATCATTGGCTCGCGGGAACGCCGAGGCGACACTGCCTTTCGCCGACGCGCCGGCAGACAAGACTTTTCCGTCCTGAAGGGCGCCAAAACGAGGCACCCGAGCACGGTGACGTATCGGCGCTCAACGATGGGCCGGTTCAGAAACGATCCAGAGATGAGTGCGCCGACGACAACTTGATCGCCTGCGGATCCGCCAGCGACTGACCTTCCGGCGGTTCCTAATTGGCCTCTCGCGGTAGGTTGCTGACATGCGCAGTGTCCGTGACACACCGACACGCAACCGATCGGCACAGCTCCTCACGGCGCCCGCAGCGCTGGCGGCCACCGCGATGCTGTTGGCCTCGTGCAGCACCGCGATCACCGGGGAGGCCGTCAAGGCAGCCGACGGCCCACCCCCCGGGCAGATCGACGTCGCCCTACTCGACGTCGGCAATTACCCGACCAAACCGCGTCCACTGGGCACCGCCGGCACCCCCGAACTCGGCGCCATCGCCGAAGGCCAACGAATGGCCAACTACGTCACCGGCCCATGGGAAGTCGACCCCACCCTCATCCGCGGCTACGCCAACAGCGCCCTGGTCATCAAGAACGCCGGCGCAGTGAAATTCGTACTGCCCGAATCGCTGGCCGCCCCTGCCGCCCGACACAACTTCATCACCGGGTACTACACCGCCCGAGAAGACACCGACCATCAGGAGCTCGACAACGCGGTCCTTCGCTTCGCCGACCCAGCCTCAGCAGCCGACGCCGCCAAAGAAATCAGCGACGCCGCCGCGGTCGAACCCGTCGTGAATCCACCGGTAACACCAGTGCCCATACCTGGGCACCCCGACACCGCCGGCTTCAGTCAGATGTTCACCGAATCCGCCAAGAAATTGCAGTGGACCCAGGTACGGGCGTTCACCGCTCATGGGCCCTTCGTCTTGGTGATGTCAGCCCAGGCCACCGACAACCTGGACACCGCAGTCAGGCTGATCGCCACGGCTCTTGACCTGCAGGTGCCGCTGATCGACCAATTCACACCCACCGACCCGGCCCAACTCGCCGAACTGCCCATCGACCCGACCGGGCTATTGGCCCGCACCGTGCCGATCAGCCCCGCCGCGGCCAGCGTCAACCAGCTCGCGGTGTACCAACGACGCGGATCGCTGCAGCTTCAAACCGACCCCACGCGCAGCTCCAAGCTGTTCAACGACACCGATATGAACCAGATGGCCAACGCCGCAACCTCCGTCTATGAAGCCCGCGACGCCCAAGCGGCCCAACGGATTACCGACGGATTCTTCGCCGAAGCGTCGGCGACCGGCATGCCGGCCGCGCCGGTCAAACAGATGCCCAGCAGCCGCTGCCTGGACATCTCCCAGGGCAAGGTCGCCAGCTTTTACTGTCTGGCAACCGCCGATCGCTACGCCATCGAAGCCCAAGCCGCCCAACTGCATGACGCGCAACAGAAGACCGCGGCCCAGTACGCGCTGCTGATGGCCCGATGACCCCGCTATATCGATCACCCGACTGCCTGGCATGGCGGGGGCGCTGCGAGGTCAGGCAGCCATGGCGCTAGAGGTCGGAAGCGTGTTCGCCGGCTACACCATCGAGCGAAAGGTTGGTTCCGGCGGCATGGGTGTCGTCTACCGTGCCCGTCACCCCAACTTGCCGCGCAGCGTCGCCATCAAGGTGCTCTCGGAGGAACTTTCCGGCGACGATGAGATCCGCCGCCGATTCCTCAACGAAGCCGAGCTTGCCAGCAGCCTCGAGCACCCCGGCATCGTCACGGTGCACGATCGTGGCGAAACCGATGGGCGGCTATGGATCTCGATGCAGTACGTCGACGGCAGCGACGCCGAGAAGGAAATCAAGCGCGGCCGGATGACCCCACAACGCGCGGTGCGCATCATCGGCGAAGTGGCTGCCGCGTTGGATTACGCACACCGGCGGCACATCCTGCACCGCGACGTCAAGCCCGCCAATTTCCTGCTCAGCTCCGACGACGAGCGAATCTTTTTGGCCGACTTCGGAATTGCCCGCGTGCGCAATCCCAGCGCCGCCCGACTCACCCAGGCCGGCAATGTCATCGCCAGCCTGCCCTACGCCTCCCCGGAAAGCCTCAAGCCAACCGCCGCTGTCGATCACCGCTCTGATATCTACTCACTGGGCGGCGCGCTGTATCACCTGCTGACCGGCAAGATACCGTTTTTCCGCTCTGCCGAAGGCGGCCCGGGTGGCCTAGCCGCCGCTCACCTGTTCGAGCCGCCACCACGAGTGACCGAGAAAGCTCCCACACTGCCGGCAGCCATCGACGCCGTCGTCGCCAAGGCGATGGCTAAAGACCCCAACGAGCGCTACGAAACCGCCCGCGACCTCGCCGACGCGGCAACCCAAGCCCTTGCCGCAGCCCCCGAGCCACCTACCCGCGCCCAGCCATGGCAACCCACGCCGCCCCCTAACCCGAACCCGGTGACCGCCCAGATCACCTACCCCAGTGGGCATTTCAGCCGACCCAGCCCCGCTCCTGCACCGTTCAGCCCGCCCACCTTCACGCCGCCGCCCACGAAACCCCGTCGGCTGCGGCGCCGCACGGTGATCATCGCCGCTGTCTTGATGGTCATCGTCACCGCGGCCGCCGGGGCAGCGGTCCTGTGGCTGGCTGGCCCGGACCAGCCGACTTACCGGGCGCAAACCTTCACCCACGTCCATGGCAACACCGAGATCACCGCAACGCCGGCGCGGGTCGCCGCTCTGGGACCCGGTGATGCTGATGCGGTGCTGTCCCTCGGCGTGCAACCCGTCGCGCTCACCGCCCCTAGCGGGCAACTCCCCAGCTGGCAGAAGTCAGCGGTCACCGGCAACCCCACGGTGCTCTCGGTGATCGACACCGCTGCGGTGGCTGCGGCCAAACCCGATCTCATCATCGCCACCGGCGGACTGACCGACGACACCTACGGCAAGCTCGCCGCGATCGCCAAAACCGTCACCCGCCCAATAGAACACGCCACTGACGGCTGGACCTGGCAAAACCAGCTCACCTGGATAGGCCGCATCCTGGGCCGCCAACCCAAAGCAGAAGAGCTGCTCAACTCGGTGCGCTCACGGCAAGGCGACCTGAGCAACCGGAACTCTAGCTTCAGCGGCAAATCCGTTGAGGCAGTCACGGTTTCCGACACCGGCGTCTCCGAAGTACTCACCCCGTCCTTCGCTGCCGACTACCTCGAATCGTTGGGGTTCCGCTACAACACCGCCCTCGTCCGCAACCCCGGCGCAGCCGGTAGCACCCAGCCCATCGCCGACCTCAACCAGATCTACCAAATCCAAACTGACACACTGCTGGTCATCCGCACCGACTCTGCAGCCGGCCAGGGTGGGTACGCGGGCCTACCCAAACCCCTCGCCAGCTACTCCGGCCACATGGTGATCGTCGACGACCCCAACGCCGTCGCCGCGCTGACGGATGAACCCGGGAGCTACCTCGCCACGAGATACCTCGACGACCACATGGTCAGCCAGCTCGCGGCGCCGTAGCAGCCGCCACGCCCCGCCAGCGCGTCACATAACCGACGTGAACGGGTATGTGCATGGCAGCGGCGGGGGAGCGTGGTCCGCACGGCTTTCGTGCCGACGATCGGGATCGGCCACACAGGGCGAGGGCAGATTCACGCGAGAGCCCAGGAGCCTGAGGGGGTGCGCTGCCGTCGTTGCGGCCCTTCCCGTTCCGATAATTAATGCTATTGACATGCTGTCGTTAGACACACCATAAACGAAAGCGAACAAAGGCGAGCCGTCATCGTTCGATCGCACAGCGTACTGACAGCACCAAGAGCCGCAAAACGCGTTGACCTCATTACAAGCGTTAGGAGGAGGATATGAACGTCGTGGTGAAATCGATACCCGCCGCAAACGTCGAGCGAGTTTCGATTCCGCTTCCTCGTCGAGGGTACACGTTGCTATCATTAGCGGCACCTGCGCGCCCTTTGAAGCGATAGCATTACAGCAGCATGCGGACACAGAGAAGCGGAGCGCGATGACCCACGCATCCACCGGTCCAACCGTCAACGGACACCGCCAAATCGAGGCGCCGGCATTGTCGATCACGGTGGGGGACACCGCGCCCTACACAGTTGACGTCGTCGATGCGCCGATCACCGTGGGGCGTGGGTCGGAGGCGACCATCCGCATCCAGGACCCACGAGTGTCGGAGAGGCATCTACGCGTCGAGTCCAATGGCGCGCATTGGGCGTTGCGGGATGACGGCAGCACCAACGGGACCTACCTCGACGGTGCGCTGATCACCGCGCGGTGGGTCACTGACGGCCTGACCGTTCACCTCGGCGACGCCAACGGCATCCCGGTGACTTTCAGCCATCAACGGCGCAACCCCAATGATCCTGGAATCGCGCGGGCCGGTCGTGCATTCGCCGTGCGCCGCGAGGAAATGGGCTTCTCGCAGCGAAAGTTGTCCGACGACAATGTCATCGGACAAAGCAATCTGGTCGCCTTTGAGAAGGGACGCAGCTGGCCCCGCAACAACACTCTGGCCAAACTGGAACAGGCTGTTGGCTGGCCGGCCGGGACCCTTGCCCGTATCCGCCGTGGCGGACCCATCCCGACAGAATCGGCGGAGACGGCCACCGAAGTGCTCACTGACAGTGTGCGGGTCTCGGTGTTCCTTGACGCGATCAGGTTGCACCTCGACGACATCAAGGGGCGGGTTTCGGCGCTGCCCTCGGAGAGCGCGCCCGCGTTCGGCCCCCAGGCCGCCGAACTGCTCACCAAGCTACGCCAAGTGCAAGCCACCGCGCACGAGGCTGCGGCAGGCTCGAAAGGACCGGGGATCGCGTTGCTGCTCAGCGATATCCGGCGTACCTACAACGATCTGATCGTCCGTGCGGCGGGCGCTCTGGGCGCCCCGTTGAGCCACCGGCTCTACGCCGCGCGTCATCGCGCTGCGCTCACCGTTGAGGAAACCGCCAATGCAGCCGGCGTCGACGCCCAAACCGTCGCCGACGCCGAAGCCGACCGCCATGTGTCGCCCGGTGATATGGCAGCGCTGGAATCGTTGATCGCCCAACTCGCACAACACTGACCGGCGCACCAAGGTGACCCCTAGGTCACGCCGTCGGCGAGGTGCCCCGCATACCGGGCGGCGCCGCGTGCGCGAGTCGCTCGTCCAAAGACGCTGTCAGACTGAGGATCTCGCACGCCAGCGCATCGTTGACCGGCTTCGCCGCACCGTTGGGCCCGGGCGGTTGTTGCGGTGAGTTTTGGCGAAAAATTCCTGCACAGACGCCACCTCAATACCCGCGATAGCCGCCGCAGCCGCCCCGACGCGATTCAGCTCTCGGCGAGAGCGGCGAGGTCATCGTCACCACGCTCGCGCAACACCGCGGCCACATCTGCGCGCCGGCAGCCCAGACTCGCGGCCAGCGCCGAGCCGGGGTTGCGCACGGTGTGACCGACTAGCTGTCGTAGCCGCGCAACCCCGGAACCTTCGGGATCGATCCGCAGCACGTTCAGTGAGGTGTCGTCGAGCGTGAAGACCAGAACAAGGGTGTCGGCAATCTCAGCGCCGAGCGCATTGACCGGTGCGCGGATTGAGCCGATGCTGGGCCCGTTGGTTGACGACAGCCGCCAGATCACCGGGACTGGGCCGTGCGGCGTGGTGTACTGGCGGCGCTGCCCCGGGCTAACACCCAGCGCGTAAGCCACTGCGGGATGGATCGGTTGTCCCGACCCTCTGAGCACGTCGGCGTTGACGGTCATCGCCAACCGTATTTCGTTGTCGCCGTTGCGAAAAGCCCCACGTACCGAATGAAGCGGGGGGATCGCAGGCAGTGCATCGGCGGCGGTTCGGCGTCGAACCGTGGTGCCGTCGGTGATGAAGGCAAGGCTGCCGGTGAGCTGAGTTCTGATGGATCCTTCGGCCACGTCGGGGAAGTGCGACAGCATGTCTTCGACCAGATCCTCGATCCCCATTGTCCCGCCGGCGGCGTCGATGCGGGCCCTCAGTGCCTCCGAAATTCCGGCGTAGGCATCGATTTCCCAGATGCGCAGACCCCAGGTTGCACGACTGGCACGGACGAACCGTTTGTCGGCGTACAACGCTTCCCGAATAGCTTTCAATGTTGTGGGACCGGCGTCGATCGCGGCGAAGATCTCCTCGGGGGTCGCGGGCGCACCACGAACGTGCAAGATTGCCTCGGCCTTGCTGGCGGCGGACTCGCCCCACCGCACCCACACCTCATCACCGAAGCAGCGCCAGTCGGTGCGCGAACGAATGTAGGTGGCGGCGACGTCGAGTGGCATCCCTTCCACGATCAGCGCGTGCAGGAGTGATTCGGTCGACGGTGCGGGATCGCGGTCGAAAACCGCGTCGACGGCGACCGAAACCTGTTGGGCTCCACCGGTTGCGGTGTTCTCAAACCAGCCGTCGCGGTGCACATACGGACCCGCCAGATGCAGCAGCGCCCTGGCGGACTCGCTGGGCGGATCAAGGTCGAGGCGACGCAACTCGGCGTCGACGACATCGCCGGGCACGTACGGGCCGAGCCGGCGGCTAACTCCGGCGGCCAGCGCGGTGACCTCCTGGTGGGCCGGATCAGCGAGTAACTCGGCGAACCTGGCCATTGATCGAGGGTGGTGTCGGTTCACCCAGGCTTTGGTGACACCCAGACGCTGCGCGACCATGACTTGCGGTAGCGGCGGCTGCGCCCACAGCCGAGACGCCACCATCACCCGGTCCCGCTCGTCGAGCTCATCGAAAAGGCGCTGCACCGCGGCGGGCGCCCCCACGGGCTCGATCGTCGCGACCGACTGTTGCTTCGCCACGGCGTCCCGGGCCGCCGTCAGCACGGCGCGGACCGTGGCCGCGCCCGCCGCGGGCCGGCTGAGCAGAGAATTCACCGTTTGCCCGGAGATGTCTGACCAGCATGCGAACTCTCCCGCGAACGCCCTAATTGTGCGGCGTGGCATGTGCGCATACGGAATCGCCAAGCCCGCGACGGTATCCAGACCGACGATGAGCTCCCTCAGCGGGGTGTGCGCGTTCGCTGGCACCATCAGTTTGATTACGGGCGTCATGTCGTTACCACCCGTCGTTATACCTGACGGCGGCTGCTATTTCAGAACGCAATCCCGCCGATGAGAAGCAATCGGCCGAATAGAGTAAGCCAAGCACTGCGGCCACCGCGCCGATCACCTTGACACCGGTCGACGCACGCCCGCCATCGCGGCGCCAATGCTGACCCTGGCGGCAAGCTGCAATGCGTGCACGTCGGTGCTGGGCGGCCACGGCCGTTCTCGAATTTGTTCGCGAACTCGTATCCATCCACAGCGCTCTCCTCAGCGCCATATGTCGACGGTCAAGACCGGCCGGCTGGCTGATCAGCTGTCTGCCGGTGCCACGCCGCCGAACTCACGGAGCGATGGCGAAGTACTTGTTGTTCCATATTGCGGCTTCGGTCGCATCCTCTACGCTGACGCCGTCAGGTCCATACGTGTCCAACACCTCCAGAGCTAGCCGGAAACTGGCCGCTAGGTTCGGCAGATACTTGTTATTCCAGTCGGACACCGTTTCGTCGACGATTTCGCGGGCCTGCGCCACGGCGTCGTCGGGCGTGCTGGCTGGCAGCGACTCGAACGTCTGTCGCATCTCGGCAAGCCTGCGCTGGTCGCTGACGAATTGACGGGCCAATCCCTCGATGACATCTACGGGCTTCATGTAGAACGCCGCTTCAGCTGAAGTGCCGTCGCCGTCACTCATACAATGAATCCTCCTCGTGCGATGGCGATTACCGTTGCCGGAACATTCGGTTCATCGCAGCGGCTTGCCTGCCCACACAGCCTCTACGGCCTAGACCCCCCAAGCCACACCGCGACGGCGAGCAGGTCAAACGTGAATCCGTCGGTTCGTCAGCTGCCGTTTACCCTGCACGCGACGTGAGCAATTGCGACGCCGATCGCTGCTGCGGCCTTCTACGGGCGAAGCGTGCGCAGAGGCGTCAGCGTGGCGTGTGGAACCGAGTGATCCTGTCACTGCGTCACCACGTGATTGGACTGAATCCACTCACCGCTGGATGACGCCGATGCCCCTGTGGCACAGGGACTCTCGCCTGCGAGGCTGAGCCGGCTTGGCGGCGCGACTGGGGGTGGGGGGCTGGCGCAGAGCCGGTCCGGGATGTGCTCGCCCTTCCGGTAGGCGCTTAAAGCCCTGGGGGCAACGGCTATGTCACCCGCAAGTCGTCGCGCAGGCCGGCACGCCGCGGGCCCGGCCTTCCGGTCAAGAAGCTGGGGCCGGGGCCTGACGGCTGGTGCGCAGCTGCCACTAGCAGGAAAGACCCCGAGCACGGTGATATTAGCGCCTCAGTGCGGCCGTGCAGGCGTTTCAGCAAACAGACGGATGATCCGATCTCACTCTCTGGGTGTGCCCTGGGCGCCGTGTCGCACGTTCGACCGACACGAACGCTAGCGACAGGATTCGCGCCATGTGAGGTCATCAACGCTAATGCGAGAGGTCGTGCGCACCGCCGGTAGAGGTTGCCCAGCATGGCTTTTCGGGATCCCCGACCCAGGCGACGTGGTGATCACCGCACGTCGCTGATGCGCGCCTGTGATCGTGCAAGATGTCGCCGCCGAGTGCGATTACCGTTCCGGCGACCCCTCGTCGCGGCCGCCGACAATCGCACGCGATGGAACTGCAGCTAAGTGCATCGCTTCACCCTTGGATGTAGCCGTTGAGACCGCGGTGGCACCGACGATAGGCGTTGTGATCCCGCCGCCGATGGTGAGACTGCCGTTGCCGTGGCACGCGGCGTTAAGGCAGGCAATAGCGCTGGGCTTGCCAAACCGGACGCAACCGCCGAGCCCAACTGACGACTGCGCCGTTAGCCCTGCTCGGCGATGATCTTGCCGGTGTGTGTATCGACGATCGCGCCCTTGCGCCGCGGCGTCCCATCGGGGCCCGTGACGGTCAGCGTGGTGATCTGCGCCTCGTCGTCGTGGAGCTCTTCGGGCTCAGGTGCCGGGGCGTCGGACGCGATGCCACGGTTTTGGCGGACCTTTTCGGCGAGTTTCGCCCGGTCGGCAGTGGTGCGGGCGGTCGGGGGAGCCTGCTTGGGCTGCGGTGGCAGCGATTGGTCCACCCTTTGGTCCGGGTTGTTGCGAACCAGCAGCTCGTTTAGCTCTTCGTCGCTCAATCGCGCCATACGTCGCCTCCTTCACACTCGAGTCTAGCCATCGCCGGCCAGCCGATGCCGGAGTGTGCGCTCAGCAGCCGAGCCCCAGGCAGGTGAACTGGTTGAGCGACTTGTTGGCGATGGCCAGCTCGTCGGGGCTGGTCAGGGCGGCGATCTTGGAGGCGAAGTCGTACTTGGCTTTATAGAGGGCCTCGGCCGGGCCGGCGCCGTCCAGCAGGTGCTTCCACAGCGCCTTATGCAATGGGCCGGCCCCGCTGTCATAGGGCGGTGTGGTGGGTGAATAGTGGGCTCCCGTGCAGCCGATGACTCCTCGCGCGCCCGCGGCGAGCAAGGTCAGCGCGATCGACTGATTCTGCAGCCGTCCGGCGATAGGTTGACCCGGTTTCCAGTCGAACGCGGTGCTCGAGGCCGGCAGCGCACCCCAGCAGCATCCGAGCACGGCGATGTCGACGCCGGACTTCGGCATCTGCGCGATGTTGACCGCCTCGACGAACTCGCCCTCGTTGGTCTCGCCCCAGAAGCTGGTCGCCGACTTCGCCATACCGTGCAGCATGTAATACACCAGTGAGGTCTGCAGCTGCTCTGGCCGTACGTTGGCCGACAGGATGGGCGAGCTCACCAGCAGCGCGCTTTGGCCCGGCAAGGTGTTATAGATCTCTTCGATGAAGGCGCGCTTGGCGTTGCGGATGCCGTGGCGCCGCTCACCGGTAATCGGTTCGGCCTGCAGTTGATTCAGTGTGAACTTGCCGTTGTGGCCATCTGGGATCCGCGAAATCGGAATATCTGCCAGCCCGGCGTTGTCGATGTCGACATAGGGGTCATCCGACCAGACCACCAGCCCGTCAGATTCGTTGGCGCGCAATTCTTGTGCGATGTCGGCGGGGGTTTCCTTGGCGACGCAGTCGACCTGTTGAGCGGGAACGACGTCGTAACTACCGACAATGACGACCTGCTTGACGTCGGGGTCCTTGTCCAGGGCGTCGCCCACGGCGTCGTCGATGCCGTCACCGGATCCGGGGTCGTAGTTGGTTGTCGCCAGGTCGCACAACCGGTGGCCGCCGTCGTTGATCGCGTCGACGATGATGCCGACCGCTGTCCCATCGAGGTTGTCGGCCAGGCGCTTGGTGTCGGTCAAAAACAACAGCTTGGGCAGTTCTCGGCCGCCGCCGATCTGGAACTGGCTGCGGCGCGGCGACGGATTGGGCGCGGGGCCGCCCGACGACGAGGCATCCGCGCCGGCGGTTTGACCCTGGTCGCCGCCGCCGGCTGTGCCGTCGGTCGCCGCGAGGTCGAACTGGATCGTCATCGCCGTCGCCCGGGCGGGGATCTCGCACTGAAATACGTCGCGGTCACGGACCATGGTGATCGCCGAGATCGGCGCGGGTTTGGGTAGGGTCGCCGCGGGTGTCGCGGGTGTCGAGGCGACAGGGGGCACGGCACTGGCCGCCGCAGGAGCGGCAGCGGGTGTGGTGATCGTCGGTGTGGGCGCGGCGTCGGGTCGGTTGAGCTCGCTGAGATCCTTTGCGTCGCGCGGCTTTATCGATGTGCCGTTGGCGTCGATGGTCAACGTGACATGTCCGGACCGGTCGGTGCGCACCCACGACGTCGCCTTCGAGTGGCCGGCCAGCAGGTCAAGGGTGTCCTTGGCGGGATGATTAGGATGACCTCTGCCGCAGCAGATTCCGACAACCTCGGTGCCGCCGATCGCGGTGAGAAAAGCCTCATCGACGGCGTTGGTCGAGCCGTGATGGGACAGCTTGGCGAATGCATACGGCGCCCGGGCGCCGATCTCGCCCAGCAGCCGGGCACGTTCAGCCTTGATGATCGCGTCGCTGGTCTGCGGGTTGGCGAATTGGAAGTCGCCGCCGAGCAGGATCCGCCGCTTGGTGCGGCTGCGCGACGGTAGGGTGAATACACAGACGATCGACTGTGCGTTGACCAGGTGACCGAGCCGGGTGGCGGCGTCGGTGTCCAGATCGGCGTAGACGTCGGCGCTGTCGAGTTTCACCGCGGCGTCCACCGCATCGGTGCGCAGCTTCTGGGCGCTGTCCATCAGGTCGGCCTGCGTTCCCGAGAGCAGCTTGGCGGTGCGATCGAGGGCTTGTTGCGCAGGGCCCAGAACCTCGAATCCGATGTCGGCCAGCGTATCTGAGAGCTGCGCGAGCGCGGCCGTGCCGTTGCGGTCACCGAAATGCACGACGTTGGTTCCGTCGTCGGTCAGTTTGCTGATCATGTTGTTGTAGCGGGGCAGCAGCGCGGCGGCGTCGACGGCGAGCGCGTCCAGGCCGGTGACGGCGACTTCGTCGTCATCGGGCGGCTCTTCGCGCATCAGCGCAACGGCGCCGGCGATGGCATCGGGTAGCGCGTCGGTGGCGGTGGAGCCAAACGCCATCGCGACATCGGGTAGCAGCGCATGCTCGGCCACGATATGTCCCTCGGTGATCAGCTCGGGCATCGCGCCGATATGGTCGCCGTGCGCGTGGCTGATCATGACGAGGTCGAACGTGAACGGTGCTGTGCCGCCGATGATGTCGGCGAACTGCTCGAGGAGCAGCTCCTTGTCGTCGGAGTGGCCACCGTCGATCAGCACGTGGCGGGTTTTGCGGCTGCTGTTGAACTGCAGCACAACGCAATCGCCGTAGGCACCGGTGCCGACATCGAGTAGGTGAACTTCAGCGCCGGCCATCAGAGGTCACCTCTCGTATGGGTTGGGGACGTTCGCACCGCCTTGGCTACCGCCCGCCGTGCGGGTTGACCGCGCCGTCGTCGCGGAATCCCGCATCGCAGGTCACCGGGATCTTGAACTGCATGGCCCGATACGGCCAGCCTTTGTCGGGCCCGTCGGTCTTCCACTGGCTCAACAGGATGTGGAAACCGCCGTTGAGTGTTGAGCCCGGCACGATGGACGGCCCGTAGAGCTGGGCTACCGCGTCGTCGCCTTCTTGGCCCCAACCAACGCCCCGGATCGGGGTACTGATGTGCGCGTCGTTGAGATTGCCGGTGATGTCGGTGAAGACACGCACATCGATGTCGTAGCCGCCGGCGTCGGATGAGTCGAAGTCGACCAGCACCCATTGATTGTCGATGCGTCGCAGGCATAGTTCGCCGAACTTGTCGTCTTGGCCGGCGCCTTGCAGCACGGGGGTCGGCGCATTGCCCCAGCCGCCGACGCCGTCGGTGACACCCCACGTTTGGTAGGCGCTCGGATCGGTGATCCCGGTGGGTTGTACGCGGCGCAGGATGAGCGGCTTGTCGCGTTGGAAGCCGGTGGACAGGATGTAAACCCAGCCGTCCTCGCAGAGATCCCAGGTCCACATCTGGGCCAGGCCGTTGTGCAGTCCGGCGTCGAATTTCGCGCCGCTGTGTTGCCAGGTGTGGCCGTCGTCGGTGGACTTCCAGATCTCCGTCCACACCACGTTGCCCAGGCCTTCGTTGACCATGGCGTGCAGATAGATGGTGTCGCCGACGGTGATCACGTCTGAGGGCAACACGGTGGAGAACACCGGGTTGTCGTGTGGGTATGGCCACAGCTGCGCGGCGTAGCCGGCCACGCCGCCTGATGCCTCGCTCCACACGATGCCGTCGTCGAGTTTCTTGGTGTCGCTGAACAACCCCACGGGTGCTCGCCAGTCGCCGTCGCCGACACGCGGACCGCGGAACGTGTCGCCGAACACCGCCAGGATCCGTCCGGACGGGGTTCGGGTCATCACGCCGAGATCGGTTGCGGCCATGCCGAACTGGTCGGTCAGGCCGGGTCCGGTGGCGTCTTTGATCTTCTTCGACGACCCGACTGCCGGCCCCGGATCGATCGCCGGGATCGGTGCAGGCGGCGTCGGTGGCGGCAGCCGCCAGGCCCGCTTGATGACCTCGTTCCATTCGGCTTCACCGACCGTGCCGGTCTGCGGCCACCCCATCGCATGTTGCATCTGAGTTGCCGCGTCCTTGGTGGCGTCGTCATAGATCGCCGAACCGGGGATGCCGAGCGCGAGCTGCCACCGTTTCAGGCCGTCCTTGGAGGACTGCGGCTCGTTGCCGAACATGTTCGACCACGACTCTTCGGGACCGTCCAGCGGCCCCCAGTAGTGGCCTTGTGGCAGCGGGAAGGTGTCGGGATCGGTGATGGTCGCCAGGTAGGCTTTGGCCGCGGCGAGCACCACGTCGTAGGGGAACGTGTCGGGCACGTCCCAGTGCGTTCCGTCTTTGAACCCCTTCAGTTTCACCGAACCGTAGGTGTAGTTGTTGTGGCTGGACACCCCGCGCCGGTTGGCGCCCACACCGTCGATGTCCACCCGCTCGATGGGGATGCTGTGGTCGCGCGACACGATCGCGATCATGTAGGCGACCATGTCCAGCATCGTGTCGTGAGCCAGCCACTGCTCACGGCTCTTGGGCCGCTCTTCGCGATTCGGGTTGTCACCCTGCCACTGCCCGATCTCCCCGGACGTCGCGACCATGGCGATCTGCACGGTGAAAGCGTTGTCCGACAGCACACCCCAGGCGGTGTTCTTCGTGGCGACCGTGTTGATGATGTGGTTGTCGTCGACGATGTAGTGGTAGCTGCCATCCTGTTTCTGGGCCTGGTAGGCGGCGACGGCCTCCGCAGTGCTCACGAAGTCCTGATTTTCAGTGGTGTGCAGATAGATACGCACGTACTCGTTGTGGCCCTGGTTGTAGCCGGGGCCGGCGACCCAGGTGATCGGGTATCCGCCAGGCGATTTCACTGTTGGCTGGGGCTGCACCGGCTGCGGCGGAGGCGGTGGCGGGGGCGGCGGAGCCACGGCGACAGCAGGAGTAACCGGTGTGGGAGCCGGCTGTGGTGGGGCAACCGGCAGTGGTTGGGCAACCGGCTGGGGTTTCGGTTGCGCGGCGCCCAGGTGCCAGCCCTTGCGGATCACCTGGTCCCACTCGTTGCCGTCGATGGTTCCTGTTGGGGTCCAATTGAACTGGGCCTGCATCTGCAGCGCGGCATCCCGTGTGGCGTCGTCATAGATGCCGGAGCCCGGCACGCCGACGGCGAGCTGCCAGCGGCGCAGGCCGTCGATGGAGGCTTGCGGTTCAGTGCCCCCCTGGTTTGACCACGACTCGTCCGGGCCGTCCAGCGGACCCCAGTAGATACCTGCGGGCAACGGGAACCGGTCGGGGTCGTTGACGATGCGCTCGTAGCCTTTGGCCGCGGCGAGCACCACATCGTAGGGGAACGTGTCGGGCACGTCCCAGTGCGTTCCGTCTTTGAACCCCTTCAGTTTCACCGAACCGTAGGTGTAGTTGTTGTGGCTGGACACCCCGCGCCGGTTGGCGCCCACACCGTCGATGTCCACCCGCTCGATGGGGATGCTGTGGTCGCGCGACACGATCGCGATCATGTAGGCGACCATGTCCAGCATCGTGTCGTGAGCCAGCCACTGCTCACGGCTCTTGGGCCGGTTCTCGCTGTTGGGGTTGTCGCCCTGCCAGCGTTCGATCTCACCGGAGGTGCCCACCATCGCGATCTGCACACTGACCCCGTTGTCCGACAACACCCCCCACGCGGTGTCGGTGGTGGCCACGGTGTTGATGATGTGGCTGTCGTCGACCAAGTAGTGATAGCTGCCGTCCTGTTGTCGCGCCTGATAGGCCGCGACGTTGTCGGCGGTGGTGATCCAGTCCTGACTTTCGGTGGTGTGCAGGTAGATCCGCAGATAGTCACCGTGACCCCGGTTGAACCCGGGGCCGTCGACCCGCGTGATCGGGTAACCCCCAGGCGATTTCACCCCGCCGGCGGGCTGCGGCGCCGGTGTTGGCGTGGGCGCGGGTGTTGGCGTGGGCGTCTGTGTCGGTGTTGGTGTGGCTTGTCCGTCGCCGGCAGGCAGGTGCCACCCCTTAAGGATGACCTCGTCCCACTCGTCGGCGCCGACGGTGCCGGTCCGGGCGGTTCCGAAGTGCTGCTGCATCTGCACCGCGGCGTTGCGGGTGGCGTCGTCGTAGATGCCGGTGCCCTTGATGCCGACGGATTCCTGCCAACGCCTCAGGCCGTCTTTGGAGTACTGCGGCTCGGTGCCGGCGATGTTGGACCACGACTCGTCGGGCCCCTCCAGTGGACCCCAATAGATGCCCGGCGGCAGCGGATAACGGTTGGCATCGACCGGCGTCGGGTCGGGTTGGGCGTCCACGGTGGCGGCGAGGCGGTCGTAGAGCGCTGAGGCCTCACTGAAGCGGTCGTCGTATCTGGTGGGGAATTTCGAGCGTTGCACAGCCTGAGCGAAGCTGCCCGGCGACATCGCTTCGTTGTTGTAGTCGAGCTGTTCGAGATGCTCGTAGAACGTGCCGGCCGAGCACGCGGCGTCCATCCGGCACTCCAGTGATTTCCACTCGGCGAAGTTCTGCTGTTGGAACAGGCCCACCGACATGCCGTCGCTGCCGACGGCGTCGTGCGGAAGCAACAGACTGGCTTGGTCTTTCGAGTTGGCGTAGATCCGCATGTTGGTTTCCACCAGCGCGGTCGATAGCGCGATCTTGATGCCGCGCGGTGTCACGTGGCGGCGGATGCCTTCGGCGATGATCGCCTGGGCGTAGCTGTCCTTGGTGCTCAGCGCGGGGGCCGGCGGCCACGGTTCGCCGGCAGGCGGCCGCCAGCCGTCGCGGATGACGGCGTTCCACTCGGCCTCGTGCACACTGCCGTTGGGCGACCAGCCCATCGCCCGCTGGATCTTCAGGCCGGCGGCCTTGGTGACGTCGTCGAACACACCGGTGGCGGGCAGCCCCAGCGTCTGCTGCCAGCGCCGCAAACCGTCCTTGGAGTACTGCGGTTCGGTGCCGGCGCTGTTGGACCAGGACTCCTCGGGTCCATCCAAGGGTCCCCAGTAGAAGCCGGGCGGCAGCGGGAACTTGTCGGCGCCGGGTTGTGCGATCGGCGCCCCCGCCGCGGCGCCGCGGTCCCACTGCCCGAAGTCCTCTTTGAGGATGTGGTTGCGGTCGACGCCGATCCCGCCGACCGACTGCTGGTCGATCTCGAACTGATGGATGTGCGCATCGGGGTGGATTCGGCCAGCGCTGCCCCAATTGTGTTGCCAGAAATACGATCCCAGTCCGTCGCGTTGGGCGCGGTCGATGCAGGGAGCATTGCAGTAGATGCCCATCCGCTGTTTGCCGAGGCGCTCCTGCCAGGCCTGCAAATAGGGCACCACCTTGGTGTTCCACTCGTCGTCGGTGGGGTCGGCGTCGACCGAAACATAGATCACCGCGTCGTCGGGGCCGCCGGCGTCGTGGTGCAGTTGCATGCCGCGTTGGGCGTCGGTGCGGCCCTGCTCGGCGCCGCCGTCCCAGTCGCGCTTGCCGAACTGGAAATTCGACACCACGGCCAATCCATGGGAACGCAGGTCGTCGGCTTCGGCTTTGGTGAGCGGCTTGCCGACCATCCAGTCGGCACGCCGGTCGGAGACGTATCGGACAGCGCCGACAAATCCTTGTGCCGCAATGGCGGTCGCCGACGGTACCCCGGCGGAGTAGTCGACCAGCATGGCACCCACCAGGGACCGCGCCGGTGCGGGCGGCACTGGGGTGGCGGGCGCCGATGTGGCGGCGGCCCGGTCGGCTTCGGCCTGCCGCGGGTCGGTGGCGTCGGGCAGCCAGGACTGCGCTGGATCGAGTACTTGTCCGCCGAAACGGCCTGGCGGGCTCCAGGTTTCGAAGTGCAGGTGCGGACCGGTGGAGCCACCTTCACTGCCGACGACGGCGATCTGCTGTCCGGCGCGGACTCGGTCGCCTTCCTGCCACCGCGCGCCGGTATCGGGATTGATGAACGAGGAAGGCGGCATGTGGCCGAACACGAAGTCCAGGTGCCACTGCTCCTGGGCGTCCAGCACCAGCCAGGACCCGAATCCGGTTGGGTCGTCGTTGATTCCAACGTGGGCGAGGAAGCCGTCGGATACCGCGTAGATCGGCGTACCCAAATCGGCGGCGAAGTCGATGCCGTTGTGGTCGGGTCGGTCTGGCGGGCGGAACCCACTGCTCTGCCGGTAGGTGCCAGGCACCATTGGGAGGTATTTGCGCCGGGGAGCCGGAGGCGCGGGCGGCGTTGGAGGCGCGGGCGGCGCGTCCACGGCGGCAGGCATAGCGTCCGCGGCGATGCCGATGGCGTCGGCGCCGACGGCTGCGTGCCCGTTTCCGTTCTGCGCCACTTCGCCATTGGTGGGCGTTGGAGCTGAGCCGTCCTGCAGCCAGCGCTCCCGCCACGGCGCGACGTAGTAGTCGACCGGGCCGCCCGCTTCGGCTTGGACCGCGTCGTCGATCGCGCGCAGGTCGGCGTCCAAGTCCTGGCTCGCGCCGCCGGGCAGGTATTCGGCCGCCAATGCGTCACGCAGCCGCGCCCGGTTTCGGCGGCCAACGATGGGCAGGAAGTAGTCGGGCTTGAGCAGATACAACAAGGCCTGGCGCTGCGCCGGCTCGGGGTCGCTGGGCGCCGCCAGCATGAGCTGCCGCAGCGTTGCCGGATCCGATGCTGCGCGGTGGCGAATGCGGAGTTCCTGGGCTTTGAAATACTCCGCGAACGCGACGATCACACCCAGTTGCGCCCAGCGCCGACTGCCCGCCGATCGACTGACATCAACCATGCCGTCGGCAAACGCTTCGTCGATGTCGGCGGGCAGCGCCACCGGAGGCTCGATTGGGCGCAGAATCTCTTTTATCAAGCGAACCTTGGCGGCCCGCTTAGCAACGGTATTGCTCAGGGGGAGTTGATGAAGGATGCAGATTTCAGCGAACAATTGACGGACCTGGTTCGAGGCGTCCGCCAGGGCGGCATCGGCTCTGTCGCTTATGGTTCCGCGAGCGGCGTCGGATGCGTCGATGACACGGCGATGAAGCTCGGCCAGGTTGTCCTGCGTCCAGACCTGAACGCCGGGTGTCAGCAGCGAGTCGTCGCCGGCAATGCATTCCTTGAAGATCTTTTTTCCCAGCCGCTCAATCCTCTTAGCCTGCGGCCGGGCAAACGTGGCGGTGGTGTGTGCAGCCATTTCAGCATCGTCTCATTCTGTGTGACACGGCGTAGCGGATCAGCCATATAGCGCGGGCACGATGCCGGCGCAGAATTCCCGGCGCTCAGTCGGCGCGTAGCGTTTGCTCACGGTGTTTCGCCAGACGGCTGCGCTGTCGACCATGACGCCTCCCTGTGGCCGGCGGGTCGCATGAACGATGCGTCGGCCTTCGTCGTGGAACATTGTCATCGTCGCAGCGGGGCGATCCGGAGGAACGCGTAGAGCACTACCTGTTTTCGGTTCGCGCGATCTCGGCCGATTCAACGGTGACCCAGACAGCCGAACGACTCATCCGTCCCGGCGTCTGCCGGTCTGCACCTAGAAGTCGAGTAGCCGACTACTCAAGCCGACGCGTCGTGAGCGCCGTTGACTGATGACATGGACCTTCAGGGTCCGAATAGAGGGAGGGAATCATGAGCGATTCGGTTTTCAACGGAGGCTGGCGCAGCCTGCGGGCCGCTCATTCGGGCAAGGTGCTTGACGTCACGGGCGGATCGACAAGTGCGGGTACACATCTGGAGCAGTGGACGCAGATCGCCAATCACCCCAACCAGCAGTTCACGTTCGAACGTCTCGATGACGGCTATTACCGGATCGTGGTCCGGCATTCGGGCAAAGTACTCGACATCGAGCAAGCGAGTATGGACGACGGAGCGCCGCTGATCCAGTACGACTGGAAGGGTGGCGACAACCAGCGTTTCTCGCTCGACGATGTCGGTGACGGCAATTTCGTGATCACGGCGAAGCATTCGGGCAAGGTGCTCGACGTGGCCGGCGCGTCAAAGGCCGATGGTGCCGCGGTCACCCAGTGGGGCCGCCACGGCGGGCCGAACCAGCAGTGGGGCCCAGTGGGCGACCCGGTGCGCTTCGACGACAACTAGGACACACGTCGGCGGGTGGCAGCATCGCGTGCGGGGGCGATCCGGTGCCGTCACGAAGGACACCCGGTTGATGGACTGGAGCGATTCGCACGCCTGCGGGGTCGCCGATCAGCCCACGATATCGATGTGTCACCGTCGCGAGAAGGTGAGACGGTCGCGTTCGCGCTGGCTGTCCTTGACGTAGAACTTGGCGAACCACGACTCGGCGGCGCTTGAGATCGCGACCGGTTTCTGCAGTTGCAGCGTGTCCTTCTTTTCACTTGCGGTGGCATCGGTTTGGGTCGCGGCGACCTTCATCCGGTCGCGGAAGGCCAGATGATCGAACATGCACAGCGCGTCGATCGCGTAGGCCACCGCGACGCGCTGGTCTTCGATCGATATCAGGTGATCGCCGTTGCCCAGTTCTCCGGACGGCGCGAAATTGCTTGACCCGGTGTACACCTTGGCGCCGGGTTGGTCGAAGTCGATGACCGCGAACTTGTTGTGGATGTTGATGCCTTTACCGCCGGACCATTCCGATTTGAACGGTTCGGGGGCGTGCGCGGACAGGAACGCGAAGTCGACGAGTCCGACTGTGCCGTCGGGTTTCTGGATCTTCATGCCGGTGGATTCGTTGACGATGCCGTAGCTGAAGACCGGTCGTTCCATCAGGTTGTCCAATGCTTTGCGCACCGGCCCGGACTTGGTCTGGTTCATGAACGCAAAGGAATAGAAGACGCTGCTGGTCGCCTGCTCGATCGCTCCGCCGACCGGAGTGAGGGACAGATCCGAGGATTGGTGCGGAGAGAAGCACACCTTGACCGTCGGCTGGCCGGTCTTCTTCACGGTGCTCCACACCGCGGCGACCCGACTGGCCGAGAAGCCGGCCATGTCGGTGAACGCCTCGTCGAACATCCCGGCGAACAGTGCGGCGATGTCCGGGTCGTTGAACACGTACATGTTGTTGGCCTGGATGTAGAGGCCGCGGAAGGAGAAGTTGGTGGACCCGCCGAGCACCCGCAGCGGTGTGCCGTCGCTGACGCGCCGGGCGATCAGCACCTTGTTGTGTTGCAGGTTGTTGAAATGACCGCGGTGGACGTTGTTTTCGCCGGCGCTGGCTTGCAGCCGGGTCGCGGACTTGGTTTCGGAGGTGCCGTCGCCGCCGTGGCCTTTGGAGTCGTCGATGATGATCCGCAGCCGGTCGCCGAGGGCTTCCAGTCGTGTGATGACGTCGGGTTCGTTGAGGTCGTATGCCATCGCGTCGATGCGCACCGTCTGGTCGGCGACCGCCCAGTCCAGAAAGTCGAACAGCAGTCGGTACGCTTGGAACCCCAGCCAGGAGTAGATGTCGAACTTCTTGGTGATCTCGGCCTTCTGGTCGGCGAATTCCAGTCCCTCCTTGGCGTCGGCGGGGATGATGTCGTCGCCGAAGCCGTACTGTGTCTTCTTGTCCTCGAACGCTTGTGATGAGGCGAAGTTGCGGGTGAATCCGATGTCGAGGAAGCCGTCGAGTGTCACCGGCCCTAGTTCGATGGGCAGTTCGATGGACAGCCCTGTCTTGAGTTCGTTGTCGGTGGGCATGTGGATCTTGGTGACCCGGTAGGTGTAGATCCCTGTCTTCGGGTTCCATGGGAAGTGCACCCAGCGGTAGGTCTGAAGGGGCGCCTGCAGGGTCGAAAAGTTGCGGAACCCGTTGACAGCACTGGGATCACCGAACGAGAGACGGTTGTTCAGCGGCGCGAAGTCGGTGGCACCGGGTTCGCGGAATTCGACGGCGAAGCCGACGAAGTCAGGCTCGGGGTCGTCGACGTCGAAGCCGAGCAGACAAGTCGACTCGCCGCGCCAGAGCTTGACACGGAAGCCGCCGACCTCGTTGAAGGCGGAGAAGTCGCTCATGGTGATCACCTTTTCATCTGAGGGGCGGGGGTCGTTACGGTAGGTCGCTGGTGGCCAATGGCTGTCGAACCGCTGCGCCGTTCGACAGCGACGTATAGAAGTTCAGGTCGACGTCGTCCATCCCTGGCGGTGGGTCGTTGCGGCGCCAGGTCGGTGGGCCCTCGTCGGGTGAGAAGTCGAAACGCCACGAGTTGCGCCCGTGCCGCACGTAGACGTAGGCGCCCTGGTTGCTGATCGCCAGGATGCTGCCGCCTGCTTCGGCGACGCGTTGCAGGAACCCGACGTCCTCACCGTTGGAGGCGTCGGGGTAGCCGTTGACTTGACGCCAAATGTCTTTACGCATCGCGATTGTGCCGCCGGCCAGCGATTCGACGGGGCCGAACAGCGGGTCGGAGGCCTGGCGTTCCCGCGTCGACCAGATCTGCATGCTGCGCACGTCCAGCAGCAGGTTCACCCCGATCCCGGTCGCGTCGGCGTTGCCGTCCACGATCTCGCTGACCTGGCGGCTAACGCGCTGCGGGCCGTACCAATCGTCGTCATCCCACTGGATGATGATCTTTCCGGAGGCGGCTTCGCAGGCGAGGTTGCGTTTGTGCCCGATGGTGTGGCGCCGGTCCAGGCGCAGATACTTCGTGTGGGGCAGGGGTGCGAGCAGGTCGGCGACGGGTTCGCTGCCGTCGTCGACAACGACGAGTTCGATGGCCGGATAGTCCTGGCGCGCGATGTTGCGCACCGCCTGCGCGACGAACCGGCGCCGGTTGAACGTCGGCATGATGCAGGTGACCAGTGGTGCGACATTGGCTGTGGTGAACCGCGGTTGGTGGGGGGCTGGCGGCGTCAACGGCGGCGCAGGTTCCGGTGCGCTTGAGCCCACTTCGCCTGCTGCTGCGGCGAATTCGGGGGCGCGACCCCCGAGCAGGGTGCTGACCACACCTTTCGGGTAGCGGGCGTGGCTGGGTGCCTTCTGGAATGACCAGGGCGCGACCACGACAGCGAAATGAGCGTCGCGTGGCACATGAAATGGGCGCTCGGGAGCACCGAAGGTAAACGGCGCATTGGAATTTCGATAGCGTGGCGCGTTGGCGTAGCGCGCGGCGAAGGAGTAGGCGGTGCACTCGCTGCGTGTCTGGCACAGTGTGGCGCCGACGATGAGCCGGCGTTTGGTGTCGGTATCGGTGCGTCCGATCCAGCTCTCGTCGTGCGCCGGGTCCCACACGATGGTTGAGGTGGCCGCCGAGACCGTATGGCCGCTGCGTAGCAGTTCGCTCACCTGGTAACGCAGCCGCCAGGGCGCATACCAGGTGGCGCCTTCCCACAGCGCGATGAGATCACCGGCGGCGTGCGCGCAGCCGAGGTCGCGCGCGGCACCGGGGTCGAGGTCGGCGGGCTGGGTCACCGCCCGGATGCGCACGTCGCGCGGCAGTCGGTGGGCGGTGGCGGCTGAGAGGTGTTCTGGTGTGACGACGACGAGTTCGCGTTTGGCGTATTCCTGGTCGCAGAAGGCGCGGACGGCGGTGTCGGTGGCGTCCAGGTCGTGCGAGCAGACGTGGATGCAGGACACGAGCGGCGCCTCGACATGCCGGTGCATCGCCGGGCGGCGTTGCAGCGCTTCGATGGCGTCGCCGACCGATGCGACCGCGCGCCACGCAGAGGGCAGCTGTTGGTTGACTTCTGCGGTGGGTCGCTGGCCGTCGGGCCCGCGCAGTCGCTGGGCGATGCTGCCCAGGAATCCCTCGACCAGTACGGGATCCATCACCGGGCCGACGCCTCGTGTCTGCCAGCACAGGGCGGCGTCGACAAGCCACGGATCGGCGAGCCTGCTGCGGGCCCATTGGCCGCCGGCCACCTTCGAGCAGATCACCGTTTCTTCGATGTATCGCCAGTCGCGGCAGGCGTTGAGCACCAGATAGTGCGGGGTCATCCAGTGCGCATCGAGTTCGCGGCCCAGTTCGGCGACATACACGTCGTGTGACACCGGCGCGAACACCTCGGCAGGCGGCGGACCGACGAGGGCCACACCGTGATCGCGACAGCAGGCGAAGTGCATGACCAGTCGGGGGTCGCCGTGCGGCTCGTCGGCGGCGGTGTGGACGTATTCGGCGAAACTGAACACCTTCAGCTCGATGGGTGGTCGCACCGAGCCGCAGGCTGCGCTGTCGGCCGTGATGACTTCTAGGTCAAGCCCGCGGGTCGGAAACGGTCGGGGCACCCCGAGGATCTGTTCGGCCAGGGCCATCCGGGCCGGCTGCGGCAGCCCCGCGCGTACCACCGCGACCATGTCGAGGTCGCTGCGGCCGGGCACATAGTCGCCGAGCACGGCCGAGGAGTACAAGTACGCGCCGAGCAGATCCTCGCCCAGCGCTTGTTGCAGCACGGCCACGCAGCGGCGCAGGTACCGGTCACCGGCGGCGTCGAGGTGTCCGATCAGCGGGGCGCGGCCGCTGACCCGCGGCCATGCGCGTTGGGGTCGGCTCATCCCGGCCCCGGCGCGGGCGGCAACTTGAATGGCACCGTTTTCTCCGGTTGCAGGGGCGGCACGGCCTTCTTGGCCACCGGCGGTGGCTGCTTCTTGACGATCGGCGGTGGAGGCTGCAGCACGGGACCGCCAATCTTCTTGCCTGGTGGCTGCTTGACCGGCGGCTGTTTCTTGGCCGGCGGCGGCTCGGCCGGCGGGGCGGCCAATTTGGCTGTCGCTGAGGATGGGATGACGATGAACCGCGCGACGAAGTCCCCGGAGCGCCCGTCGGCTTGCCCGTCGAGCGCCATGTCATCGGAGTCGACGATCGGTCCCGCGCCGGTACCGCGCAGCCTGATCTGGTAGACGCCCTCGGCGCTAAACGCTTCCGCGTTGCTGGGCGTGAAGGTGAACCCCGAGATCAGAACGGCGTTCGGGTCGAATGGGAACGGTTCGACGGTGCCTTCGATCGCGTGACCGTTGGGGTCGGTGATCGTGACGGTCTGCGTGGTGACGCTGTTGCGCTGGACGTCCTTGCTAAACATCACGTGCACCGCCAGGGGCGGCACGGTCAGCACCGCATCAGCTTCGGGGTCGCTGCCCGAGACCTGCGCGGGCACCGGCGGCGCCGAGAGGAACACCCAGCTTTCGAAGTCGCCGCCTTCGACGCCGTCGCCGGAGGGCAGCCGGAGGTCGAGGTAGGTGTTGTAGCCATCCTGCCCCACGATGGCGAACGCGTCGCCATCCAGAGCGCGGGTCCCGCTGAGGTCGAGGATCTTGTCGGACTTCAGGACGATGTCGGCGCGCACGTCGAGAGTGGCGCTGATCTCGCGCAGGCGGTTCTGCCACTGCCCGACCAGGCCCGGGTCCAGCGGTGGATCGGGCTGATAGGTCACCGCGACCGCACCCTCGTTGTCCCCGTCCCCGGCGGTGAGCGACGTGACGGTGCCGGGCAGCGTCACCAGATGCACGACGGGCGCGGACGGGTCGGGGATGTGCAGCTGCACACAAAAGGTGCGCTCGGACAGGGTGGCGGGGTTCAGCGGTTCGGTGAAGGACACGGTCAGCCCGGCGTTGAAGTCGGCGATCGCGATGGCGGTGTCGTTGCGCCAGCTCACCCCGCCGGATGCGACGGCCGGATGGCGGTGTCCTGCCAGTGCCTCGATCGCATCCTGCACGTTGGTGGCGCCAAGGTGGGTGACGGTGTCGTCGTAGGCGATGCGCTCGGCCTGCAGTCCGGTCAGCGGGTCGACGATCGGGACGCAGTTGGTGGCCCGGTCCAGGGTCTTACCGGTTTCGGCGTCGCCGCGCCAGCGCAGCAGCGCCAACGGCGTGCGGTGCCGGCGGATCCCGTTGGGCGCGGCGGCCGACAGGGCTTCCACGGAGGCGTCGCGTTCGCGGGTGGTGAACCACCAGTAGTCGGCGGCCCGGAAGTCGTAGCCGGCGAACTGGATGCGCACCCCGGCACCGAGGTCGACGGTCGTGGTGGTGACGAATCCGACGCCGTCCCAGCGGCGCAGCACCAGGTGATCGGCGATCAGATCGGCGTTGTTGGCCGGCTGCAGGTCGCCGCTGACGACGTCGACGGTGACGGTGAGCGCGTCGGGGTCGGGCTCGGTGGTGATGTGGCCCAGCAGCCCACAGCCGGTGTGCAGATCGGCGGTGTCGCCGATCAGCTCGACGATGTCGCCGGCCTTGAGCCGGTGGGCGGCATCGGGTCCCAGGCTGCCCAGCTGCAGGGTGGTCGTCCCGGCGGTGGTGTCAGCCGCGATCACGTTGGCGACCGCTGTCGCCCAGCTCGCGTTGTCCGATGACCACTTGTAGCGGGCGCGGGTTACCAGTTCGGCGCCGTAGGGATAGGCGTTCTTCAAACCCGAGCCCAGGTCGATGGTGCCCATCTCGTGATCGACGTTGCCCAGCGACACCTCTTCGAATGTCGCGCCAGACCGCAGGAACCAGGCGGCGTGGGCGAGTGGGCCCAGCGCCGCTTGCGCGATGCGATCGAGATCGCCGGGGTCGATGTGGATGGAGGTCGCCCCGACGGCGGCGGCCCTGATGAGCAGGATCGGGTCGCGGTGGGCGACCAGGCGCGCACTGGCTGCCGCAGGCGCGCCGCGGCGCAGGCCGACACCCAGCGTCACCGCGCCGCCGGCATCGGCGCCCGCCACGTCGAGCGCTTCGCGGTAGGTCGTTGCGCCGCTGGTGGACACGAGGTCCCACCGGCCGACGTTCAGCGCGGTGATCTGGGCGGCAGTCAGCGGCCCGACCTGCAGCGTGGTCGCTGCCGCGGCGGCGTCCTGGGTGAGCGGCAACTCGCTGGGGGCCTGGGCGCCCAGCATCTCCCCGGCATCGTGAATCTCGACGCGGTACAGCCGGTTCTCGCCGCCGGCGTAGGTGCCCTGATCGGACAGATCGCAGGGCCCCGCGGTGCCCACAGCAGGGTCGGTGAGGAAGGTCGACAACAGGCCGGCGCCGTCGTGGGGGAGGTAGGCCCCGGCGTGTGCGCAGTCGATCTCGTCAGGCAGGTCCTCGTCGTCGACGTTGATGAGCTTGACCTGCGCGACGGTGCGCAGCAGCACGGTGGTGTCGGGACCGCCGAGCGCTTTTTCGCGGTGGTCTTCCTGCAGGTAGGTGATCAGCCGATCCCAGACCTCCAGGAAGGCGACCGCGTTGGTGGTGGCCGCCGGGTGGTACACCTCGGCCGAGGGGATCTCGTCGGCCGAGCCCGGGGCCGGCAGTGCGGGCGGCTGTCCGGGGGCGCTGGTGCCGCCGGCGACGACGACCGAGCCGCCGTCGAGCATCGCCGCGGCGTGCGCCGAGCGAGCCTCGTTCATCGCCGGGGTG
This sequence comes from Mycobacterium sp. JS623, assembly GCF_000328565.1. Taxonomy (NCBI): domain Bacteria; kingdom Bacillati; phylum Actinomycetota; class Actinomycetes; order Mycobacteriales; family Mycobacteriaceae; genus Mycobacterium; species Mycobacterium sp. JS623. The sequence continues at coordinate 57,381 of NC_019957.1, forward strand.
CTCAGCCAGCTGTCGGTCTCGACGTCGTATAGCTCCGCGGAGTTCAGCGGCTGGCCCGCGGAATAGCCACCGGCGACCAGGACCCGGTTGCCGTGCAGCCGCAGGCCGATGTGGTTGGCCCGCGCGGCGGTCAGCGGCGCCGTGGCCGACCAGCTGTCGGTGGCGGGGTCGAACAACTCGCCGGAGCCCAGCACGACACCGGTCGAAGTGCCGCCGGCAACCAGGACCCGACCGTCGGCCAGGACGGCGGCGCTGTGGCCCTCGCGGGTGGCGTGCATGGCGGTGATCGACTGCCAGGTGTTGGTGGCCGGGTCGTAGGCTTCGGTCGCCGAGAGTGACGCGGCGGCGCCGCGGCCGCCGCAGACCACGACGGTCCCGCCGAGCGTTCCCGCGCGCGCGGCGCCGGCGGGCACCGACACCGCCTGGTGCAGGGCGCGCGCATGCGCCATGGTGCCCGCCGAGGACCAGGTGCCGCTGGCCGGATCGTAGATCTCCGCGTCGGCGATCACCGCGTCGACTGTCACCGACGATGGAACCGAACCGATCGAGCCCAGGCGCTGGCCGAAGCCTCCGCAGACCAGCACCCGGCCGTCGGGCAGCAGGGTGGCGGTGTGCATTGCGCGTGGTTTGGCCATCGAGCCCGTCGAAGTGAACGTGCCGGCAGCCGGGTCATACAGCTCTGCTGATCCCAGCGTCAGGGCCGCGCCGCCCATGCCGCCTGCGACGAGCACGGCGCCGTTGTCCAGTGTGGTGGCGCTGTGCCCGAAGCGGGCCACGGTCATCGACCCGGTGGCTGACCAGTCGCCGTTGCTTGAGTTGTAGCGTTCGGCGGTGGCGCTGGGGACCCCTCGCGACCACCCGCCGCAGACCAGGACCTGCTGTGCGCCGTCGTCGTGCGGGTGCGGCAGCGTCACCATGGCATGGGCGGCCCGCTCGGTGGCCAGGTCGCCGACCAGTTCCCAGCCTGTCTGCACGTCGTCGGGCAGCACCAGCGGCGGTGGCTGCGGGTAGTCGGGTTGGCTGTAGTAGGTGGTGGGGGTCGGGTTGGCGGCCAGGATGCCGTCGAGATAGAGGTGTCCGGCGGCACCGGGCCCGCCGCCGATGATGAAATCGCCTTCGGTGTCGGAGTTTTCGGTGGTGTGGGTGGGCAGCGGGGGCGGCGGCGCGCTGATTAGGAAGCCGGTGCCCGGCTCGGGGCGCCCGCGCGCGCCGACGATGTCGCTGATCTGCATGTGCAGCTGCGCGCGGCGGGCCAGCGCCGCCTCGTTGTTGTCGGAGTCCAGCCACACGCGGCCTTGTTGTTGTAGCCACTCGTCGAGCGCTGCGTCGGTGTGCAGTCGGGAGAAATCGGCTTTCATGACGCTCCTCGGTCCGCCGGGGCGGTGCTGTTGATGTTCATGACTGCAGGACGATTCCGCTCACCGCGGCCACGCGGACGAACTCGGTGAGCACCGAGGCCACCGCGCCCAGCCGCTGGGGTTGGCGCACCGAGCAGAAGGCGCCCATCTGCGAGCCGTCCTCGGCGCCTTGCGCGATCGGGCGTGCACAGCCGGGGCTGTGCAGGGCCAGGCCGGGGTTGCCAAAGCGCAGGCTGACGAACTCTGGTGTGGGTGCGCCGGGTCCGCCCTGGACGCAACGGAATTGGCGGGGGGTCTGGGAGCCGGCGCCGACGTAGGAGTAGCGGATGCAGCCGGTCTGGCGGCGGTCGGCCAGCAGGGTCCCGGTGATGATGCTGTCCGAGACGTCGGCGGTCTCCACGCGCACGGCGCCCAGCAGCGTGACACGGTTGGTCGTCAGCGCGGGGGCGGGCAGGATGGCGTCAGAGGAGCCGGCGAGCACCGGGGCTGCGGCGTAGAGGCCCAGCGCGCGGGCGGCGGGGCCGTCAAAGAACCGGATGGCTTCGTCCTTGCCGCCGGGGATGACGCGCAACCGCCCGTCGTCGACGACCACCAGCGGAGTCCCGTTACCGACGGCGGCCAGTGCCGTTTGCAGCGCGGGCGCTGCGCCGTTGACCGAGGTGGGCGCCGCGGTCAGGGTCACGTCGAATGCGTTACCGGCTCCCGGGGCGCCCAGGGCGCCGGTCAGATGCGCGGGCAGCGCGGTGCCCAGGTCCAGTGGTTCGGCGACGGGGTCGCCGAGCAGGCTCCACGCCCAGTAGCCGCCTGCGGCTTCGGTGAGACCGAGAAGCGTTGCGGCGGTGTCGGTTTCAGATGCATCCGCGGCGCTGACCGCACCGGTGCCGGGCGCGATGATGACCAGCCGCTGATCGTGAACGAGGACACTGACGGCGGAAAGGTCCACCGATGATGGCGAGGTGGGGTCGGTCATGGCGGCTTGCAGGGCTGCGCGCAGCGCGGCCGCGGCGGACTGCGGCGAGGTCGGCGTGGTGGTCAGATGTAGGTCCAGTGCCGCTTCGACGCCGATCTGCAGCCGCAGCGCCGTGGCGTCGGCGGGCCAGGCGGGGAAGTTCGTCAGTGCGGCCCCGATGAGCGCGGGCTCAGGATGGGCGTGCCCGCCGCGGCCCGATTCGGTGACGATCGAATCTGCCAAGGAGATGGTGACATCGGGCGCCCCGACGCGGATCGGCCCGCTGACGCAGCGCGTCATCATCACGGCGGTGCCCGCGCCTGCGGCGAGGTCGAGCCACAGCGACGGCCCGTCGGGTGTTCGCGGGGTGCCGTCGGGCGCCAGGGTGTAGCCGGGCACCAGCGTGCAGCTGTCCAGGGTGACGCTGGCAGGTGAGCCGGTGATGTGCACCGGCCCGCCGTCGATGAGCAGCCCGGTCAGTGTCAGGTTTGCACCGTCACCGCAGTCGAACGTGGTGGCGGTCGCGTCCAGCACGGGCCAGTTGTCGGTGGTGGCGGTGATGGTGACGTCGGCGTCGGGCCCGATGGCCAGCGCGCCGGCCGGTGCGTAGCGGGTGCTGCCGCGCAGTGCCACGACGCCGCTGCCGTTGGGCAGCTCGCTGATCGCGGCGCCAAGTGTGGCGGCCTGGTCGGGGACGACGACGGGCGGGTGGGCGGCGTCGGTGGCCGGGGCGAGGTCGCGTGAGCCGATCTCCATGGGGCGCGCACGGGTCAGCCGCACCGATACCGGCCCGTCTGGCGCGGTCGCGAATGCCAGCCGGCCGCGGGTCGGGTCGATCGCGATCTTGCCCGGCGGGGGGGTGTTGCGCCAGCCTGCGCCGAAGTCGGCGAGGTCGCAGACGCAGACGGACTCGATCGGCACCGCGGTGTGGTCGATGAACACGCAGACGCTCTGGCGAGCGGCGGTGCCGTAGTAGGCGGCGAGGTCGCGGCGCATCTGCAGCAGACCGATCGGGGCGGTGACGTCTTTGGGGGCCGCGGGGCCCGTCGGGGCGGCGCCGATGTCGTCGACCAGCCCGCCGATGCTGTAGAGCGCGGTGTCGATGCCCAGCGGGTGGAACCGGAAGCGGGTGGCGTCGACGGGGGCCGCGTCGCTGGCGTCCACGGTGGTCACTGGTTCCAGCCGCCACAGGTGGACACCGACGTTGGGGATGTTGTAGCGGCCGCGGTCGGTGGCGATGGAGCGGACGTCGACGAGGTGGGCCAGCGGGTCGAACGGTGTGCCCGACCAGTCCAGCGGCGCCGGGTCGCGCACCGAGACATTGGTGTTCCCCAAGCGCAGGTGGTTGAGGTTGGCGGTGGTGGCCAGCAGCCGGAAGTACTCGACGGCGTGGGCGTTCCAGCCGCTGACGGCCGCGGCGACGCGCTCGAGGGTGGCGATGGTGCCCTTGCCGCGCCGGTAGGAGATGATGTTGCCGATCAGCGCCCGCGGGTGCTGGTTGCCGGGCAGCTGGCGCACGCCGAGCAGGGCCGCGAAGTGGGTCAGGTCGTCGTCGGTGCAGGTCTCGATGAACAGCGAGGCGTAGCGGCGTGCCAGCTCGGACTCGACCTGGGCGACTTCGGCGTCGAGCAGCTCGAGCAGGGCGCCGAGCATGCCGTTGCCGCCGGCCGCCTGCGCGTCGCGCACCAGATAGAACGCCGGTAACAGGTCAGCCAGCGCGCGTCCGTTCGACACGATCGGGCCGGTCACGGTGTCACCACCTTGAGTGTCAGCGAGGTGACGTCGAGGGTGAGCAGCACCGCCGCCGTCGAGGTCGACCCGGCCGGCGGGTCGGGCCGCAGGTAGGAGCGGTAGATCTTGCCGTATTCGGGCTTCCCGTCGACGAGCCGGCACAGGGCGGTGACGTCGGCGGCGATCACCCCGGGCACCGACTGCAGCACGTCGACGATCTCGCTGGACCACACCGGCTGGCCGAGGTCGCGCACGCCGAATGACAACGCGGCCACCACGGCGCGGCGCGCGGCGGCCACGACGTCGGCGGTGATGCGGTCGGGATCGATGCGCAGGTCGGCGCCCACCCGGATCGGCACCCGCTGGGCGGGCAGCACCCGCACGGCTATCAACTCGTCGCTGCCGGCGGCCAACGCCGCGACCAGTCCGGTGTAAACCCCGCTGTCGGTGGTGATTTCGGTGCCGCGCGGCCCGATGACGGTGACCTGGACGCCGCGCGCGGCGCCGACGCCGACGAAGCGGGCGCTGGCCTTGGCGATGCCGGGGAAGGCGCGGGCGAAGTCGGCGTAGTCGACCAGTGACACGGCGCGGCCCAGCGCGCGCACCGACACGGGGGCGTTACGCGAGGCCTCGTCGACGGTTTCGGGGTCGGCACCGCCGCGGGCGGGCAGCGGGTTGATGACGGCACGCACGCCCGGGGGGCGCGAGGCGAGCATGGACAGCTGGCGGGCACGGACCGCGGCGCCGGCGCCGAGCCCGATCCGATAGTCGGCGCGCACGTTGATCACCCCGGTGGGCAGCGGTGACCCGAACTGAATGGTGGTGATCTGTTTGTCATCCTGGCTGACGGTGTAGCCGCGTTCGCCGGGGTCCAGCAGGGCCGCGACGCGGTCGCGGCGCACCCCGTTGACGTAGACGGTGAGCGCCGGCGTCGAGCCCGAGGCGTCGGAGATGTAGGTCAGCGGGCCGGCGGAGAGGGTGAAGACGGGCAGCTGGTCTTGGCCCTGCCCGCTGCCGAGCACCTCGGAGCGGCTTTGGCCGTGGGTGGCCGGGGCGACGTTGGCATTGATGCGCACGCTTTCGCGCGACAAAGCGTCGGGCAGCGGGTCGAGAAGGTCGATAGCGGTCTGCCCGGTCGGCGACAGCTCGTGGCGAACGGCCTTGAGCGCGCTGACGTGCGCGACGGCGAGCCCGGGGTGGGTGGCCGACATGCCGGTGATCGCCACCAGCCGGTCGGCGGCCAACCCGTCGACCCAGTCGTCGAGGCCGATGTTGGTGGCGCCTGCGGGCAGGTCGATGGTGTTGGGCTCGCCTGCCAGCGGCAGTAGTTCGCCGGCCAGATAGACGCTCGTGCCGGCGATCGTGAACTTGGTGAGGTCGTCGTCGGTGACGCGCAGGACGGTCGATTTGCCCGCTACGGTGAACACCGCGGCCGAGCGGGTGTCCACGCCGACGGCTTCGATGAGGCGCCAGACGCCGCCGTCGCGCAGCACGATCGGGCCGGGTTTGGCGGCGCGCACCACCGTGTCGCAGTAGACGTAAACGTCCGTGCTCGACGGTTTGGGGACGACCACCGTGAGGAAGTCGTTGAGCGAGGCGCCGGTCCAGATCGCGTCCAGCGCGGGCAAGTTCGCTCGGATGGCCGGTGGCACAGCGGCTTTGGCCATCGCGGCTTTTTGTAGCGCGGCCGATGGGACGACTTTTTCGGCCGCGGCGTGTGGGGGGGCGACTTTGGCCACGACTGTCTCTGCGCCGGCTCTTGCGACTGCCTTTTCCAGGGCGGACGGTGACAGGACGGCCTTGACGGCGCCGGTTGTCGGCGCGGGCGGGGTCTGCTTAATCGGCGTGGACCCGCCCAAAATGCCGGCCTGCGCGCGGAAAACCAGGACCGACTGCGGTAGTGCCTGTGATGCGCGCAGCGCGGCGAACACGTCGGCGGTGTCGAACCCGCCGTTGACCGCGGCGGCGCGCAGCGCTTCGGTGTCCATAATCGTTGCGCCCTGCGGGCTGAGCGCGCTCAATAGCGGACCGCGCGGCAACGGCGACGGCCACAGGTTTAGGCCGACGGGGACCGGGTGTGCGCTTGGTGTTTCGTCGGGCAGCATCTTCAGCTCGACGCGGGTCCAGCCCCGCCGCGCTGGGATGCCCGCCACGGGGGTGTCGTCGGGGCGAACGGTGACCGCGGTCGCGATGCCGAACGCGTGGCCCGAGGACCCGATCGGCACGAGCATGCCGTCGCCGACCGCGACGTTGGTGGCGGTGCCGGCCAGCAGCACCGATTTCGGCGGGGTTGTGAAGGTTTGCGGACGGGATCGCTTGGGCAGCAACTGATTGAAGGTCGGGCGCGCAGAAATTGCCTGCACCGTTTCGAATGTCACCGACTGCTCACCCGGATTGGGGACGCTGGTGACCGCGGTGCCCACCGGGATCGTGACGACCGGCGCGCTGCCGGCGTCGTCGATGGTGAACGCCAGCGACGCCGACGCGGCGACGCCGGGGTCGGGGCGGTAGCCGACCAGTCGGGATAGTTCGATTAGTGAGCGCAGTTCGCTCGCCAGCCCTAGGCAGGCCTCCTCGTGGTGGCGCGCGGAGTGAAACCCCAGAATCTCGGCGAGCACCGCCCAGGCGTCGGCGAGCGCGAGGGTGAAGTCGGCGCTGCTGCGCGAGCGCAGCGGCGCCAGGCCGTCGAGGATCTGGCCGTCCACCGTCGTGGTGGGGGTGGCCGCGGCGATCTCGGTCTGCAGGCGGGCCAGCACGTCGGCGTAGCGGATCTGCTGCACGTCCTCGCTCATGATGCCGCCGCCAGTTTGATATGACAGGTTCCGCGGTCGGGGAAGTTGGGATCGTTGTCGAGCAGCGGAACCAGTGGTGGGTCAAGGGCTAGCCGGCCGTCGGCCATGACGACCGGGGTGGGGGTGCCTACGGTGTGCAGGTCGGTGATCTCGGCCCACACCACGCCGGGTACCTCGACCGCCGCGGCGATCAGCGGACCTGTGTAGACCGGGGAGCCCAGCGAGAGCCGGTCGGGGTGAAACAGCCCGGGTGTGCCGTCGGGTTGCACGCGCGCGCCGAATAGCCGCCCCAGGGTGGCACGCACCGTCGGCCAGTCGGCGCTCGCGCTCGGGCACACCGTCAGCGTCAGGTCCAGCGGGACGTAGATCGGGTTGCGTACCTCGAGGTCTGAGCACATCATCCGCTGCGGCTCGAGGAAGCCGCGCAGCTTGTCGGCGAAATCGGGGTCGACGCGCGCGCCGCCGGTGCGTTCGACGTAGAGGCAGACGGTATGCCAGCTGCCGGTCCACAACAGTTGGGCGAAAGCCCGTTGCACGCCCGGGAATTGGGTGCAGCGTGCGGCGTAGTCGGCCGGCGTGATGCACCGTCTCTGGGTGCGGAAGGCGAACGGCGCATGCTGGCGAGCGTGGGCGATGGTTTCGGCGTCGACCCCGCCGAACGCGGCCAGCGGATTGCTGACCCGGGTGAGCGCGGGCGCCAGGCCTGCCGACTTGCCATCGTGGATCAGCCGTGTGATGGTGCGCGCGCCGACGTTGCCCAGGCTGCCGTTGCCCACGGCGTAGGAGGCGCGCGGGTTGTCGTGCGGGTCGGGGGGCCTGCTGAACCGAAGCCAGCCGACGCCGGCGTCGTCGACCTCGAGCACGGCCTGCTGGCCGGTCGGGTCGGGATTGACCAGATCGCGCACGATGGTCCAATTCGCCTGGCCGGCGGTCACATCCAGGCACGGGTGGACAGCGCCGATGGCCCAGGTCATGGCCGCCGCCGCCGGCGCGGCGGCATCGGGCAGCGGCGGCCGCTGGCTGACCGGACCCGAGGCCAACGACGGGTAGTCCTGCGGCGCCAGCGCTTCGGTGGTGGCCGCGCCGGTGGCGTCACGGACGTGCTCACCCTGATCGGCGAGCACGATGTTGCCGAAAGCCTTTGCCGCGGGCAGGTTGTCGCCGGTCGGGGTGCCGTCGGGTGCGGTCTTAGGCTTGGTCAGTCGCAGCGCGGACGGCAGGGCGTCGTTGTCGGCCCAGCGCACCTCGGTCACCGCGCCGCCGGGCCCGGGCACCAGCGGGTCGGTGGTCGTCTGGACGAAGGTCAGCCGCACCGGGTGCGCCAGGTTCACCTGTTCGTCGACGTCGTCGGGTGACTTCTGGTCCACAGCGGCCAGCACGAGCACGTCGCCGGGCGCCAGGTTGGGCAGTGCACCGGCCAGTGTCGCGGAGGTGGCGCCGGCGGGCAGCAGGCATGTCACGCCGCTCCAGGTGTAGAAGTCGATGGCGTTGTGCTCGTGGTGGAGATCCTTTGGCGCGGCGATGATCTCGAACACCTGCGCCCCCGACAGCCGCAGCGCTTGGGCTTCTGATGAGCCGGTGTCGACGACGCAACTTTGGCCCTCGGGTCCGGTGACCAGCCGAACAAGATCCGTGCGCTGGGGCGCGGGGATGGCAGGGCCGGGTTTCACGCACAGCCGAACCCAGGCGCGGGCGGTGCAGCCGTCGTGCATGGCGTAGTCGACAAGCAGCGTGTGGCGGCGCACCGAGATGCGGCGGCGCGCGGTGCCCAGGTAGGCCTCCGTGGCCACGGCGTCCTGGATGTAGCTGAGCCGGTCGGCCGCATACGCCAGCAGTTCCAGCAGCGTGGTGCGCACGTCGGCGGGTTCGTCGCCGGTCGAGTCGGGCTGGGTGATGGCGAAGCGGTCCTTGAGAACCCGCCGGAAGGCCAGGTAATCCTTTGCGGTGTAGTCGATGTCGGGGGCTACGACCGCCGGTGCGCCGGGCGTCCAGCTCTCGTGGCAGTCCAGGTCGGTGCCACAGCCGGGCCGGAAGGTGAAGTCGACTTGCGCCAGTGCGGGGTCATAGCCGGCGGGCGGAAGGTCAAGGGGCAGCGAGTCGTCGGCCAGCCGCAGCGTGTACCAGGACAGGTCGCCGATCGCGCTGGTGGTCAGCCGCAGCACATAGGGGTCGGTGGTCTGTTCGACGCGTAGGACGGTGATGCCGCGGTAGCGTTCGCCACCGTCGATGTGCCACAGCCCGGCCGCGGGCACCGGTGCAGCGAACGGTTTGAGGCAGTGCACCAGCAGGGTGCGGCGCGCGTCGGGACCGTTGCCGGTGCCGACCTCGACGTAGTCGATGCCGTTCAGGGCGGCGCTGGCGCGCACCAGGCGCCGCCGCGCAGATGTGCCGCAGGAGAAGATCATTGGGCGCCTGCCGAGCTGAATTCGTCGACCTTGCGGTCGCCGGTTCCGCGGATCAGGTAGGCGACGGTGACGGTGATGGTGGTGTCCTCGGTGGCGACGTCGATACCTTCGACCTCGATCAGGTGGCCCATCCATTGCTGCAGGGCGCCCTGCACGAGCAGCCGCACGGTGGCGGCCAGCTCGCCGCTGCTCGGCGCGAACAGCAGTTGGGGCACACCGCTGCCGAAGTCGGGCCGGTGCACCCGTTCGGCGGGGGCGGTGAACAGCACCGCCCAGATCTGGTCGCGGATCCAGCCGGCGTAGTCGGTGCGGGCAGTGGCACCGCGCGCGTCGATGTGCAGCGGGTCGGCTACGTAGCTCTGCGCGCTGGGCCCGGTCATTGTGCGAGCACCCGTGGTTGTGTGCTGGCGACGATCGGCGGCCCCTGCGGCGCCTGGTCGGGGGCCAGTCCCAGCCCGATCGAGGTCTGCGTGATGACCGGTGCGCCGTTGGCGAAGACCCGGGTCGCGGGGGTGAGCCATTGGATCAGCACGCAGGGGTGGGGTGTGGGCGGCACGAGCTGGAAAACGCAACCGGCGACGATGAATTGGTCCACCATGGTGGCCACCGGCATACCGCTGACCAACACGCGGGGGCTGCCCGGGACGACGGTCACCGGGCCGCCGTGGGTGCAGGTGATGGCCGCGCCGACGTGCACGATGGGTCCGGTCATATGACGGTCAGCGCTCCCGCGTTGATGGTCACCGCGGGCCCGGCCATCACGATGGTGGCGCCCTTGCCGTTGGAGATCGTGATGCCGATGTCGTTGATCGAGATCATCGCTCCGGTGGTGGTTTTGAGCAGGATGCCGCCGGTGGGGCCGGGCAGGTCGCTGATCTGCAGCGTGTTCTGCAGGGTGGTCTGCACGACGTAGTGGTTGACGGTGGCCGGCGCCAGCTGCGCCATCGCAGGCGGTTCGGCGGCCGAACCCCAGTAGCCCCCGGTCCAGATCGGGTAGTTGGGGTCGCCCTGCTCAAATTCCATCCAGACGCCGGCGCCCAGCGGGGGAACCGTCCACTCGCCGGACTGGATCCCAGCGAACGACACGCACGGCATCGCCCACGTCGAGGGCAGCATGCCGTAAACCTGGGGCACCTCGGCCATGATGCGGCCCATCCGCATCGGGTCCTCGACGTTGATGACCGTTCCGCGGTACTTGCCGTAGTAGCGGGTCGGGGAAGATTCGGTTGATGTCATGGCACTACCTTCGGAGTGATCGAGATGAGCCCGTTGCGGGCCAGGGTGAACGACTGGGTGTACTCGCCGCGTTTGATGTTGTGCGTGACGCTTTTGACGTAGTAGAGGCCGTCGTAGGCGGTGCCCGCGCCACGCACGCCGACCAGGGAGCGGGCTTTGAGCACGTGGCCGTAGCGGGCGACGTCGAGCTGGCCTTGGGCCGTGACGGCGTCGGCGGATGCCGACGCGCGCGCGACCGAGCGGCCCAGGGCCTCAACGGGATTGAGTTTCGCGGTGTCGTCGGTCAGGTCCACGCGCAGCGCGGGTGCCGGTTTGATCGCCAGCGGCGGCTTGAGCGGGTCGATGTCGGGAATCGGGATGGGGATGGGCAGTTTGGTCATCTGCTCCTGGATGGTGGTGATGTAGGTCGATCGGGCCAGCCCGTCGTAGCTGAAGTTCAGCGACGTCACGTTGGAGTCGGAATCGAAGTCGACGTTGAGGGCGGGCTGCGGGATGCCGATGCGGATCTCGGGCCCCCAGTAGGCGGTGTTGGTGCCCGGAACCGGGCCGGGGTCTACGTAGAAGACGTAGCCGTTGTCCTGGGCGAGCTTGTTGATGTACTCGAGGTGGGTGCCCTGTTGCATCTCGATGCGGTCGGTGGGCAGCGGGATCGACGGGAACAGCTCGGGGATGACCAGCGGGATCATCCCGAACATCGCGTAGAAGGCGATGATCATCGTGACGCGCCCGGCGGCTGGGCTGGGCGGCATGGGGATGCCCTGCCATTTGATGAGATCCATTGCGACGCTGACGTCTTCGCCGGTGACGGTGAGCACCGACTGACCGATGCTGTCGCTGACGCCGATCTCCTGGCGGGTGATCAGGCCGTCGATCACCGGGGTGGGGATGCCGTTGACGGTAACCACGAGGATGACGCGGATCCCCGGGTCGAAGTAGCCGGCCGGGATCAGTGTGGTCATCAGCAGCGAGGTGCGGCTGACGGCGAATGTCATTTGGAAGCCGGTGCGTTGGCCCGCTGTCACGGTGACTTGCGCGCTCTGGAACGCGTCGACGACTTCGGCGGGCGCGGGCACCGTGACCACCGGACCGATGAGCAGCGTCAGCTGCAGCTTGCTGATCACAGGGGCACACCCCCGGAATCCTGTGGTGCGGTGATGCGCACCCGGCGGCCCGCGTGCAGCAGCTCGTCGGGGTCGCTGATCGCGTTGGCGTCGGCGATGCGCCACCACAGTTGCGAGTCGCCGTAGTAGGTGGCGGCCACGGTGTCGAGGCGGTCCACCGCGCTCATGTCGTGAAACGCCTGGGTCGGCAGTGCGGCGGTGTCGGGGATGAACCGGCGCCGCAGGTAGGTCACAGTGCGGCCGTCGGCGAGAGTCTTTGTGGCGTTGTGGGTTTGGGCGTATCTGCTATCCGGTGGGTAGCCCGGTGGCGGGGTGCCTGCGGTGCCGGGCAGGTGCGGCAGGTTGGCGGCGGGGTTGGTCATGGCAGCCTCCCGATTCCCAGTGCGGCGATCTGGCCGGACGCGCCAGCCGCCAGGCGTTCCTTGGCCTGGTGGTAGGCCATGAACAGCGACGCGGCCCGGTGCCCGAGCGGCACGTCGTTGGTGGTCAGCACCCGCAGGGTCAGCGACACCCGGGCGCGCAGCGGGTTCAGTTGTGGGGTGAACGCTTCCTCGGTGACCGACAGTTCGGTGATGCGCACCGGCAGCACCCGGTTGGCGCCCCAGGTGAACAAGGCCAGCGGCGTCTCAGCCGGGATGATTTCCAGGGTTCCGCTGGCGGCGCTGTCGATGTTGGCTTGCACGGTGGCGCTTTTCGGGTAGACGCAGTCCTCGATCGCGGCGAGTTGCGGGCTGATGCCGTACTGCACGGCCTTGGGGAACGCATCGGGTTGGGCGAGCTGGTCGGCGGCGTCGATCTCGGCTTCGAGTTTGATCGTCTCGATGGGTGCGCCCTTGAGCCGCAACACATCCAGGCGATCACCGGACTCTGCGCCTGCGCCCTGCACCTGCAGTGTCCGGCTCAGGGTGTCGGGGTTGTATTGCAGGACGATGACCCGCACCACGGCTGAGTTGTTGGGGTCGACGAGCACCAGGCCACCGCTGACTGTCTTGGGGGACTGCGGATTTCCGTTCATGCCGCACCTCCGGCAGCACTGACAAAGCCCACGACCCGCCACACAACCCTAACTTGCGCACCGTTTGCTTTACCGGCGGCAAGAACTTCTTGTTCGATGTAAGCGCGCGTTTCGGGCGAAGGCCGCTCCGGGCAGACGATGTGGTAGGTGATCTTCGAATTACGGTACCTCGACGCCAGCGCCGCCAGGGTGCCCCACGACTGCTTCTGCTTGTGTTCGCCGAATTTGCCGTAGCTCCAGTCGCTTACGAGGGTCGCCTCAATCGCGTGGACCTCTGTCGGATGTTCGATCTTGCGGCCGGTGACAGGATCGCGGTCGTACACCTCGGCGACCCAGTCGGGGCGGAACCCACCGGCCTGCCCGGGCAACTTGGCCTTACGCTGCTCCTTTTGCGCGTCGATCGCGACCTGCGTCAGCGACGATTTGGCCCGGGGCTTCCAGGGCACTGTCACGACTGCCTTCTTGCCGGGGAACAATTCCTTCGCGAGCTCGGGCACGAACTCCTGACCGACGGCCTGCTCGTAATGCTTTCCAGAAGTCGTGGCCTGTGGACCGGCGAATGTTCGCACCTCGCTGGGAACCTGACGGGTGGTGATTCCTGTCGGCACGATGCTGATTGAACCGACTGTGACTGTTTGCGGCGGGCTTAGCGAACCAACAACTTTGAAGTCGTGCGACTTTGGGTGCGATTCGAGTCGCAGCTGCTTCCACCGATACTTTCGTTTGAGCAGGAACAGGGATGCCATCAGACGCACGCGACCCACGCCGGCCGATAGCAGTCGCTCGATTGCCTGTCGGGTTTCGCCCGGTGCGCGGCGCCGCAGCTCTTCGGCCTTGCGCTCCTTTTCCTTGCGGCGCTGCTCCTTCTTTGCCTTGTACTCTTCCCACTTCTTCTTGAGCCTGTCTTTGGCCTTGTTCCACTTGTCCTTTGCCGTCGTCTTGACCTTGCTGTAGCCGCGGCCGATCGCCTTCGCGAGCCGCGAGCGGGCGATCGCGCGGGCCAACCGACGCGGATCTACGGCGCGTCCCACTGCACGCACACCTCGTGCGATGGATCGCGGCACCATCGCGCCGACCTTGCGCACACCGCGTCCGATGGCGGCGACAACGCGTTTGCCGCCGCGCACCACCGCTGCGGCACCGCGTTTCACGAGTCCGGCCCCGGCCTTCGCACCGCGCACCAGTCCGCGCCCGACAGCTCGCACGCCGCGACCGATCGCACGGCCCACCTTGCCGAGTGACTTGCCGATGCGCTCTGCCATCTTCTTGAGCGTGCCGCCGACACCTTTGCCGGCTCCTTTGAGGCGGCCGATGAGGAAGTTGGAGATGAAATCGAGCACCGCGACCCCCGCGGCGGCGATCAGCTCGGCGAAAGCGCCTGCGGCACTGCCGGATTTGACGGCCTTGAGGAACGCCATGAATTTCTGGAAGGCGGCAAGGATGCGGCTGGCCGCCCCCCATGCCGCGCGTAGCCCGTCGATGATCAGCATCAGCGCGGCGCCTGCGGGAATCAGGAGGGAGACAAGCTTTTCGATGATCAGTTGGATGAGGATGCCGGGGAGCGCGGCCTTGATGGCGTCCCAGGCCATGCGTGCGATGTCGGCGAACTTGAGGCAACCTTTGAGCAGGATGTTGAGGATCATCTTGCCGACGCCGATGACCTCTTCGACCTTGTCGTTGAACCACTGTTTGACCGCGCGTTTGAGCGCGCCCCACAGGCAGTTGCGCACGCCGTCGATCGCCGCGCGACCGAGGTTCTTCAGCCAGCCGATGGGATTGCCTGCGACGTCCGCGACGATGGCGGCCCACTCGGCGAGCAGGTCAAGGAACGCCTGGGCAGCGTCGAGGGCCGCTTTCACCACCGAGGCAAGCACGTCGACTGCTGCCAGGTAGCCCGCCTGAAGGTACTGCAGCGCGCAATCCAGCGCGGCCGCCAAGCCGTCGAGCAACGCTTGGATGCCGCGCTCGAGAGCATCGGCCGCGTCGTTGACTTTCTGGGTTGCGGTGTCGACGACTTCGGTGACCTTCTCGCGGAACTTGGCGCGTGTCTCGGGGAACGCAGCTAGCACCACGTCGCCGGCGGCGATGATGACGTCTCCGGCAATCTTGATCGCTCCAACAACGGCCTTGCGGCCCAACTCGATTGCCTCGTGCGCGAGTTTCTTGGCGCCGTCGATGGCCTTGCGGACGAGCTTGCGCGCGATGTCGAAGAATCCGGTGATGGCGCTCTTGAGCGCGTCGAAGAAGCTGGCGACCTTGGATCCGATCCAACTGAGGATGCCGCTCTTCTCTTTTTTGGCATCGGCCTTCTTTTCGCGCGCCTTGCGTTCGGCGTCCTCTCGGGCGGTCTTGATTTCGCGGTTGCCGTCGTCGATGTGCGTTTGGGCGGCTTCGTCGGCTTTGCGTTTGTGGTTGCCGATGTCGGTGGTGGCGGTATGCGTCGCGGTCTCTGACTTGTCGACAGCCTCATCGACGGCTTTGTGTTGTTCGTCGGTCCACTGGCCGCGCAGCGTGGTGGAGGTGTGGATCGCGTCGCGGCGCAATGTGACTTGCTCACCGTTGTTTTCGGTGACTGCGTCGTCCATCTTCTGTTTGGCGTCGGCCTGGGCTTGCTCCGTGTCCGCGTCGCGCTTGTCGCGGGCAGCCTGAAAATCGCTGCTAGCCTTGGTGACTCCGGCTTGGATATCACCTTTGCTCTTCTCGGCTGCGATCGCGTCGAGCGCGACTTTCGGATATTTCGAGTTCGCCGCATTGGCTGCGTTGCCCTTTCCCCTGTCCAGGCCGGGGCAGCTGGCACCCTGATCGGGCGCGGCGGTCAGAGTCTTGGGCGGCACGTGGGGTCGGATGTCGGCCTCGCCCAGCGGTGCCGCGGCGTCGTTGGCGCCTTGGGTTGCGGCGTCAGCGATCTGCCCGTCCAGTGCCGCCTTCTGCTTGGCGACCAGCGCCGGGTCGGCGTCGGCCTCTAGCGCCACAGCGCCGGGATCGCCTGCGTCGACGGCCAATTCGGGGTCGCTGACCGGAACCTCGTCGATGCTTTCGGCGACTCTGGCGGCGTCGGCCTCGGACAGTTGTTGATCTCCGCCGAGCCGCGGGGCGCGGACGGTGACCTGTTTGGCCGATGGTGACGGGATCGGGGTGAGGTCGGGGTCATCGGTGGGCGTGCCTGCCGGGGTGTCGACCTTGTCGGGCTTAGCGGGGCCGGTGTAGGGCGTAACGGCGCGCTGCGGGATCGGCGCGCTGACGTCCAGGCCAGCGGCCGCACCTGAGGGGCGGTCCATCGTTGGCGGCGGCATCGCGTCGCGCTGCTTGCTGACATCGGCGGTTGCTGCCGTACCGACTTGCGGTAGCGCGTTCTGCATATCGGTGGCGGGCAGCGACGACACGGTGGCCAGTGCGGCGTCGGGGGTGCTGCCCGAAACATCCGGTGTCGCTGGAGCTTCCGGTGTGTCGCCGCCTGCCGCGCCGCCGCCACCTCCGCAGGCGCCGCTGGGTCCGTCTGCTTCGGATTCGGGTGGTTTGGCTGCTTCTGCGCCGCCGCCCATGCAGGCGGCCGGGCCGCCGCCTTCGGCTCCCTGCGCCTCGGGGCCGGCTTCCTCAGGCTGGCCTTCGGGACCGGCGTTGTCGGCTTCGACGTCGGGTGGGACGCTCTGGGCAGGCGGCGCCTCTTCGGGTGTGGCGGTTTCCGGCGCAGTGGGCTGCGCTGCGGCGGGTTCGGTTGCAGTGCCGACGGTTTCGTCCGCGGCAGTCGTCGGCGGCTCGGTCGCGGTCGGCGACGGCGGTTCAGGTTCGCCTGCCTGAGTCTCGCTGGGTTCGGTTGTTGTGTTTGCGGTTTCGGCTGGAGTGGCCGGTTCGGACGGGCCTGATTCAGCGGGTACGCCGTCTTGCTCGGCGGGCTCGGGGGACGTAGCTGCGGGCTCGGGTGCCGCGCCTTCGGTAGCGGCGGGCTCGGCGGTTGCGCCCTCGGATGCCGCGGGCTCCGGTGCCGCGCCTTCGGCCTCCGCAGCCTCGGGTCCGTCGGTCTCGTTCGGTGCCGCCGGCGAAGCGGCTTGGGCCTCCATGTCGTGGCCGTGTGCCTCCAGCACCGTGCGGTCCTCGGCGTCGGCCTTCTTGTCCTGCGGCGCAGCCTCTTCGGTACTGGGCTGTTCGGCTGCTGCCGGTGCGCCGCCTGAACCCCCGCTCGCACCGGCAGCCACTTCGTTCTTCGCGGCCTCGGGTTCACTGACCCGCGGGTCCGGCGAACCGGGAGCCGACCCGGGATCAGCCGGTGGGCCGCCGGCGGCGTCCTTCGGCGGCTCTTTTTCGGGGGTTTTGAGCCCCACTGGGGCGGGTTTGCCTTCGGCGAGCTGATCTTGCTCGTCGGTGACTGGTGCGGCGGCCGGCTCGTCCTTCTTCTCGGCCAGTGCTGGTGCTGTTTTTGCTGGAACTCTCTGGGCGTCAGGGGTTTTCGTGTCGGTGTGGGCGGTTGCCGAGCGGCTGAGTATCGGGCCGCCGAACAGGAAGCCGAGGATCCCGGCCAGCAGGCCACCACGTTTCTTGGCGCCGTCATAATCATGGGTGTGCGCCTCACCGTCGCCGTGGGTGTGCGTGGTGCCGTCAGCGTGGGTGTGCGTGGTCTCGTCGGTCTGTGCGTGCTCGTGATCTGGCGTGGCCCGTGCCTTTTCGGCGTCGGCGACGTCGTCGGGATCGGCGCCAACAACGGGTGTGGAGATCTCTGCTGCCGGGGCGGCCTTGTCCAGGACCGTCTCGAGTCGGGTGTAGTCGGCGGCCGACAGAGTCGCGCGGGCGAGATCGATGACCTGTTCGCGTACGTCGGGCACCAGCCGGGCCAGCTGGGCGCGCACCCGGCCGTTGCGGTCCTCGGGGTCTAGCCGCAGGGTACGGCTGATCATCCGCAGCACTAGGTCGGCCACCTTGACGGTGCCTTTGGAGCCGGTGGCAGCCCCGCCGCTGTAGCGCAGGGCGGGAAGCTCAAGGGCCGGAAGGGAAACGGCGCCTTGGCCGTCGGTCGGTGCCGGGCCGTCGGGGATTGTCTTGTCGGGCAGCCAGTCTCGCGCCGCGGCGTGCTCGGCGTCGGCTTCATGGCAGGGCACGAGGTGGTCGGGGGCCAGTCCGCCGCGGCGGTTCTGCACCACGTGGGCTGCTTCGTGGGCGAGCAGCCGTCGCCCCGGTTCGGTGGAGACGTCGAAGCGGCCCGCGGCGAAGAACACATGAGAGCCCAGAACGAAGGCTTCTGCGCCCGCGGCGTCGGTGAGCTGGGCGGCTTCGTCGTCGTCGTGGATGCGGATGTCGGCCAGCGTGTGGCCGAGGTGTCGTTCGAGGCTGCGAAGCACCAGCACGGACAGCGGCCGCCCAGCCGATAGCAGGGGGTTGTCCGTGACGGGCGCAGTGCGCCGCGGCGGGTCGGTGCGCCGCTTTTTCGGTGTTCGCGTTTCTCGCGCCGCCGTGGTGGTGGTCATGCGATCGCCTGCCCTTCGGGGGCGATCGGCGGCAGCGCTTCCTGCGGTGCGGTGCGGGGGACATCGGACAAGCCCGCAGGCGGAGCGGCCATCGGCGCAGTCGGCGGTGGCGTGCGACGGCTGGTGCAGTTGGCGACCAGGCCGTCGTAGAACAGGGGTGTCAGCGGCATCAGATCTGGACTGAGCATCTGCGAGACGCGGTACTCGTCGAACGTCATCCAGCGCGTGCCACTGGCGCTGCGCAGCGAGGAGCAGTTCGGGATCCGGAAACTACGTGGGGTGACGTCGCCTTTGGCGACCTGGCCGACGGCGCCGCGCAACATCGCCGGCACCTCCGAGGGAGCGACGACCTTTTCGTCGGCCCCAAACGTGACGGTGTAGGTGCCGTCGGCGTTGCGGCGCAGCCCGCCTGCGGGCTTGCCGACTGCGGGCAGCTTCGGCCCACTGGCGACGACATCGAGGCGCCCGTCCTCGCGCAGGGTCAGGCTGACGCCCGCGACGGTCTGCACGCCGGGAGCCGGCGCGGGCTGGCGATGTACGCCAGCACCGGTTGTCGCGGTGGGGTTTTGGCGTGATCCGGCGATGCGGTGGGCTTCGGTCTCGGCGGCGTCGTTGGGGGCGCTGGCCCGCTCGGGGATGCGTCTGCCGGCGAGCCTGCCCTGCTGCACGGTGTGAACCAGTTCGTGGGCCAGCACGCTGGCACGCTCGCTGGGCGCTGAGGGCATGCGCCGCTCGTCGAGCACGACGTGCTCGCCGACGGTGTAGGCCACGGCCTCGACCGCCCGGGCGCTGGTGGCGGCGCGGTCATCGGAATGTACTCGCACTGAACCGAAGTCGTGGCCGAGGCGGGCCTGCATCAAGCGGCGGGTGGGTTCGTCGAGGGCGCGGCCGGGCTCACGCACGACGGCTCCCACCGAGTCGGGGACCACGGTGGCGGCGGTGTCGAGGCCGGCCGTGAAGCGGTCGACGTGGCACGGGCAGGTGGGTCCGCTGCCGTGCCAGGTGCCGCAGCGATGCACCGCCGCAGGCATCTTGCGGGCCCGGGTGTTTCTCGCGGTGGTGTCGTGGGTCAGCATGCGTGCACCACCTTGGCGTGGACCGCGGCGGCGGTGCGCTTGGCGGCATCGACCGGGGTGGTGGCGCTCGGTTCGGGACGGCCCTTTGGCACCGAGTCGGGGTGCTCGCGCAGCAGGCGAGCCAGTTCTGCGGTGAAAGCGGTTGCGAACGCGGTTTTTTCGTGGGGCTCGATGCCCTCGATCACCAGCCGGTTGATGCGGATCGTGCGCGGCGCCGTCATACCCAACCACCGACCTCGGCCTCCGACAGTGGGCGTTCAAGCTTGGCGCACTCGCGGTGCGCGGCGGCCAGCAGATGCGCCATGCCGACGGCTGTGCCGGCCTCGGCGGCGCGGAAAGCGGCACCTAGCGCGATGTTTCGGATCACTCCACCGGTGACGGCGAGCTGGGCCAGCGCGGCCACCGATACGTCCTCGGTGGGCAGGGTCGGTACCAGCACCCGCTGCCAGATCCGGGTCCGTTCGGCGACGTCGGGGAACGGGAACTTCACGATCGCGGTCAGCCGGCGCAGGAACGCCTTGTCGACGTTGTCTTTGAGATTTGTGGTCAGGATTGCCAGGCCGCGGTAGGACTCCATGCGCTGCAGCAGATAGCTGACTTCGAGGTTGGCGTAGCGGTCATGGCTGTCTTTGACCTCGGTACGCTTGCCGAACAACGCGTCGGCCTCATCGAAAAGCAGCACGCAGCCTCCGGCGTCGGCTGCGTCGAAGACCATCCGCAGGTTCTTTTCGGTTTCGCCGATGTACTTGCTGACGATCTGGCTCAAGTCGATGCGGTACAGATCGAGGTCGAGGGATGCGGCGATGACCTCGGCGGCCAGCGTCTTGCCGACGCCGCTGGGTCCGGCGAACAGCGCACTGACACCGGTGCCGCGTACCCCGCTGCCGGTGTCCATCCCCCAGGTGTGAAAGACGGTGCGGCGGTGTCGAACCATCGCAGCGATCTCGCACAGCAGCTGCTCTTCTGCCGGAGGCAAGACCAGGTCGTCCCATGTTGCGGTGGTGTCGATTCGCATCGCCAACGCGTCGAGCCCGTGGCGGGTGTGGGCTCGGGCAGCCGACCACGCGCTGATGCCGGTGATGTTGGCTTCGGTGGCCGCGGCGCGGATGGTGGCGGAGGTGATGTTGAACTGGTCGGCCAGGGCGGTGACATCGGTATCGCCGATCAGCGACGCGTGCCACACACCGGCCTGCTCGTCGGCGTCCAATGCGGTCACATCGAGGGTGACGCCGCGACCGGTGTGCACCGTCGTCGGCGAGATCACCGCGACCGGTCCGGCCAGTTCGGCCAGCCAGTGCAGCTCGGCTGTCTCGACGGTGGCGGCCCGCACCACGAGCGGGCCGCCGCCCAGCATGCCGTCGCGGTTGACGTAAGTGATGAGCTGTGCCCGGTCGGCGGCGTCGGCCGCTGTCGCTGCGGCGTCGAGTTGTCGTGCGGCACAACCGAGCAGCGCCGCGGCGCGCCCGGCGATCTCGGTGGCCGTCGCCGCGTCGCCGAGGAGTACAACGAACGGCGACGGGCCGCTCCAGAGGTCGGCGAGCTGTCGGGCGCGCGCTTCGTGGCGGGCGGGCAGGGTGTCGGCCGATGCGCTGAGCCGCTGCAGCCGGCCGTTGAGTGCGGTGTCGGGAACGTCGAGGCCGACCAGGAAATGCAGAACGCGTTCGTCGATGCGCAGGGGAGCGCGGGTGAGCAGGGTGACCGCGCCGGTGGCGGCGATGGGCTCGATGAGATGCCAACGGCGCAACGGGGCGTCGGGAGCCAGCGCACTCCAGTGCGCGTCGGGTATCGCGGCCAGCGCCAGTGAGAACGTCGGTTCGGCGCGGGTGGCGTCGCCCGAGGCCGCCGCGCACAGCAGTGGGATGCCGGCGTCCAGTTCGACACCCGCGCACAGCACCAGCACCGCGGTCTCGAACGGGGTCAGCGAGAAGATCTGCTGAAGGAGGCCCAGCGCGCTGTCGGCCGCCACGGGAGCGTCGCTCGTCTTGGGGCGTTCTGTTCCTGCGGCGCGGTCGATGTGGTCCTGCAGGTGGCCACGCACACTGGTCAGCGCGTCGGCCATGGCGCGGCGGTTTACGTCTAGCCAGTCGGTCGGAGTGCTCATGGGATCACCACGGTCGGCTTGTTGAACGGGGCACCCGCCGACGGCTGGGTCAGCGCCGATTGTGCTCCGTCGACGTCGATTTGGACGAGGTATGTGCCCGCGGGTACAGCGCTGGTGTCGAATTCGACTTGCGCGGCCGCGGCGGTGCGGGGCGCGGCGTCGACGGTGAAGTTGGCTGTGCCGTAGAGAAGTAGCTGCACGCGCTGCCCGGGATCCACCGACGGCTCGAGTTGCGCTTCGACGTGATCGGCTGCCGCGGTGAGGGTGCCGAGTTTGGGGGAGACGAACAATGCCAGCGGGTTGCTTTGGTCCGACGTCCGAAGGGCCCCGCCGCCGGACGGGGGGGCCTGGTGGCGGATGCGCAGCGGTTGCAGGCCGGCGCGGGCGGTGGAAGGCAGCACGACGTCGACGGATATCGCGGTGCTCGTCGCCGCGGGCGCCGCGGTGACGTTGGCGCCGAACACCACCTGGGTGCCGCTGCCGAGCAGGTTCGCGCCGATCACGTTGAGCGGCTTGGTGTCTCCCCAGGTGATCCGCTCGGGCGTCACGCTGGCCAGCTGTGGCAGTAGCAGCGAATCGACCTGCAAACCGGCCGGTTGGGTCACCGGCAGCGCGGCGCGCACCGGACCTAGCGGCTGCAGCAGGACAACGGTGATGACGTAGGCGGCTGACGGCCGGTACTTCTCGCCGAGCACCGACCACAGCTTGGAGATGTCGTCGATGCTCATGTTCTCGAATGAGACGGTGACCTGCTCGGGTTGCTGGTCGAGTTGGGCACCGCTGATGAGGGTCCAGATGTCACCGGAGATGCCTGCTGGGGTGGCCTGGCTGTAGTACTTGGTGATCGCGGCTGCGGTCAGCACCGACATGCCGTGCAGCGCTTCCATCGCCGAGCCCATCAGCAGTTCGGCGTGCAGGTCGGTCTTGCAGTGCGCGCTGATCACATAGTGCAGGTCCAGCGCGAGCGGCGGCTGGGTGAGCCGGGTGCCGTTGGCGCTGCGCACCGGCAGGCCCTCGTCGCGCCACCCCGAGTTGAGCGAGGTGCGGTAGAGGAAGACGTTGAGCTGGTCGCCGTCCTCGGTGGTGATCCGGTCGGGGGGCACCGCCGAGATCGCCGGTGTCGAACCGAGTTTGGCCCACAGCGTTGATGTCGCATCCAGCAGCACCGAGCGCAGCATCTGCGTGGTCGCCGCCAGCGCGGCGGTGGTGCTCATGGCGCCTGCCGGGATTGTTGACGGGATTGCAGGTAGCGTTCCAGGCTCATCGGTTCCCGTGGCCCGCTGCGCGGCGGCTGCGATGATTGCGGTGCGCTGGGCAACCGGACGTCGATGCGGTCGATGGTGATCTCAACTGGCGTCTCTACGGTCTGCCGGTGCTGCTGCTGCTCGGCGTCGCTGCGCGCGCGAGACTCGTTGCGGCGGGCGGTAATCGAGACGGGTGGTGTGGCGCTTGTCGCGCTGCGGTGCGTCACGGGCTGGGTAGCCGGGTCGCTGCTGGGTCGCGCGGTGAGCGCTCGCCGTGATTCGGCCGCGATGGCCGGGTCGGCCGACGGGCGAGATCGCGAGCTGGCTGGGGCCGGCGTGGGCTGAGCGGTTGGAGCCGCCGGTGGCATCGCCGCCGATGGTGTTGGCGCAACGGCTGATTCGGCACCAGCGGCGGGAGTCGGTGGTGGTGGTTGTGGTGGGCCGTGTCGGTCGAGTGCGCGGTGCTGAATGGCCCGCGGCGCCGGGGGGCTGGACGCGGCGGGTTGCTGCGGGGCCGGCTGCTCACCGGCGGCGGGTTGTGCCGACGGTGCGGAGCTGCGGCGGTGCGCGCGCGGTGATGGGGCGGCCAGCTCGTCGTCGGGCTCGTCAGGTTCTGCGGCCGTACCGATGCCCGGCTGCAGCTGCGCGAGCAGCAACACGTCGGGTCTGGGCCGCACACTGGAGCGGTCCGGTTCGATGCGCGCCGCCAGGCGCTGGAGGAACCCGGTCATCGAAGCTCGAGATAGGTGCGGCGCCGGGTCGGGCTCAGCGCGAGGATCTGCTGCTCGCTCCAGCCGTAACGGGAAGCCAGCTGGTCGATCTCGGCGATGATCTGCCGTGCGGCGCCGGTCAGTTCGGCGTCGAAGATGGTGGTGATGTCCAGGGGGGCCGACCATTCGGATGCGCATTCGGGGCAGCTGACGCCCAGCCGGATGTCGGCGGCCGGGTCGGCGGCCGCCATCTGCTCGGAGATGGCGGCCAGCATCTCTGGGGGCAGCTCGGCAACGGCGGTCACGCCGTCGGGTTCGATCGTTCTGACGCAAAGCTGGGCGATGCGCACCGCGGGGTCATCGGCGTCGGCGGCGGCGAGGAGGTCGGCGGTAGTCGGCAGGCGATGGCGCACGGTGTAGCCGCCGTGCTGGAGTTCGTATTCCTCGGCGTAGGCGGTGTCCAGTGGGGGCAGCGAGCTCAGGACTGCGTCGATGTCGACATCGACATCGACATCGGCGTCGCACGCCGGACACGAGCTCACACCCGAGAGCCGCGATCCGAAGGTGCCGACACGCAGCGCCAATAACAGTGTGTCGCACCGGCCGACGGGCAACGCCGCGGCATCGACCGGCAGGTCGGTCAGGACCTCACGCAGGACAGCAGCGCTGCGGCCGAGAGGTTCGGTTGCGGCCGCGGCTTCCCACGCGCGAAGAATCTCCTCGCCGCCCAGCCCGGCGAGTGGCGCAGCCCCCGGACGCATCGGTCACCCGGTGGGCACGGTGAACGCCGGCGGCGCCGGCTCGACCACGGAGTCATCGCGAAGCCAACCCTCGTTCTCCAGCTTGAGGTGGGCGAAAACGACTGCGCCGGCGTTGGAGTCGAGGTCGCCAAGCCCCTGGTACTCCGATGGCCAGCAGCTGTAGACGTGGTAGGCAACCACCAGCTGGCCGGCCTCGTTGTAGAGCTCGACGATGATGTCCTTCTTGTAGTCCTTCAGCGATGTCTCGCGGCCCAGGCCGGCGCCGTAGTGCCAGACTTTGTGGGCCCACTGTTCGAACGCCTTGTCGTGGGTGACGCCGCGCTCGAGGGTGATGGCCTCGTATTCGGTGCGCCCCGGGGACTTGTAGCTGGTGCTCGGGTCGCCCCCGGCGCGGTGCTTGACGACCTCGGTCGTGCGCTTGAAGGCGCTGACCTTGCTGACGCCGGCGACGTAGCGACCGTCCCATTTCACCCGGAACTTGAAGTTCTTGTACGGATCGTGCCGTTTGGCTGAAGCGGTGAACTCCATGTCAGACCTCCGCCGGCAGGGTCAGTTGCTGGATCTGGATGACGACGAATTCGCAAGGCAGCAGTGGCTGGAAGCCGACCCGGATGTTGACCACACCGGTGCTGACGTCGTACGCAGTGGTGGTGTCGCTGTCGCACTTGACGAGGTACGCCTCTTGTGGCGTCTGGCCTGCGAACGCACCCAGGCGGAACAGGTTCTGCATGAAAGCCCCGACGTTGAGCCGGATCTGGGCCCACAGCGGTTCGTCGTTGGGTTCGAAGACCACCCATTGCAGACCTTGGCGCAGGCTTTCCTCTATATAGAGGGCGGTGCGGCGCACGGGGATGTATTTCCATTGACTGGCCATCAGGTCGGCGCCTTGCATGGTGCGCGAGCCCCAGACGACGTTGTTGAACACCGGCAGCGTGCGCAACACGTTGATGCCGATTGGGTTGAACTCGTCGCTGGTGTCCTCGGTCATCGTGACCGCCGGACGGGCACCCATCAGGGTGGCTTCGGTTCCTGCGGGTGCCTTCCACACCCCGCGCTGTGTGTCTGTGCGAGACCAGATTCCAGCAATGGTTCCGCTGGGACCGATGTTCTTGGTGCCGCCGGTGACCGGGTCGGCCACGACCAGCCGAGGGAAATACGTGGCGGCGTTTTCGGTGGGGTCGAGCGTCTCGACGAAGGTTTTCATCGCGCTGCCGACGTCGGCGGCTGTCGTCTTGGTGTCCATCGCGGCCGGCGGATCGATGAGCAACATCGCCCGGTGATCGGCACAGAACTGCTCGGCCGGCGCGAGCAGGCTTTGGCGCGCGGTGTCGTCGGTGATGTTCGCCATCGCCGGGATGCACAGGATGTTGAAGATGTCGGGTGCGATCGTGTTCAGCGCGTAGATGCCGGTTTGTGCGGCGGGATCCCCGAGCAGCATCTTCGCCAGTGCGGTCGTCGTGTCGGCGGGTTTGCCGTCCTTCCCGCCGTCTAGTCGGTGGAAATGCGCGATGCTGGTCTGCTTGGCGATGTCGCCCGGGGGCGTCGGCGCGGGATTCGGCGGGTTTTTCGTCATGGCGTCCCCGTCGGGCATACCGGTGGAGTCGTCCTTGTTGCGGAACAGGGTTGGCGCAGGGATGGTCGCGCCGTCGTCAACTGTCGCGCGCACCAGCTGGGAGCCCGACACTATCGTGGGGCAGTAGCGGGGATCGGCGGGATCGATCGACAGTGACCGGAACGCCTCGCGGACAACGACTTTGACTTTCGACGAGCCGGGCACCGGCACAACCTCACCGACGACGAAGTCGAACCGGGTGGGGTCCCCGCCGCCGGCCACCGGCAGCAGCTGGATGCCGAAGCACAGGGCATTGCCCCACTGCCCTTCGCTCAGCGCGGTGACGGTGAGGCACTTGGGACCGGGGTCGGGTGGCTTGCCGTCGTCGGTCACCACGGCACTCTTGGGTTCCTGCTTCGCCGACGCGGCCACGGCGTTGCCTGCGCCGGTGGGCAGGACTCGAACGACCCAGGCCTGACTGCCGCCATTGTTGAAGAACTGCGTGATCGCGTAGCTGGCTTCGCTACCAGGCGAGACACCACCGAAGGTGCGTTCGAATTCCCCTGGCCCGCTTACCTTCACGGCCACACCGACCGGGCCCTTGTCGAAGACGTCGACGAAAGCCGCTGTGGCGGTGCTGATCCCGACGATGGGATGGACCCCGCTTGGCAGTTCCTCGACATAGACACCGGGCGCGCGAAAGGCAGTTGGCATGACGCCTCCTCGATTGTCGGTAGAGCTTCCGACGCTCGCGGCCCCCCAGAGCAGCCGCCGTCAAATGGAATGCTAAATCAATAACTTCGGTTACGATATGCGCTTCGAAAAAAAGGTCCTTCGAATGGTTAGTTACGTAACGAGAACCGCGCAACCCGCGCTACCGGCACAAAGGCATTCCGTGTTCGGAGCCCGGATATGGCCGAGGCAGAATCTGTAACCTTGCGTCCAACTTCTCGTCAGGTACATCGCGACGCCGGGAGCGGGACGGGCGCTGGATCGCGGTTGATTGCTGACACGCTGGATCGCGGTGCATGTGGGAGGTCAGCCGCCCGGCTGCCGCTGACGTCGAATTCGCTGCCGCAATATGGTGTCTATCTGCTGGTTTCGGGCGCTGCAATTGATGGCACCCGGCGGGGGCGTCGAACGAGACACTCCCCGAGCGGCCCGCCAGCCCGACGACGATCAGGACGAGGGCACGAACTGTTGGTCAGCTTCCGTGTGATGCGGCGGCCCCTTGAGGCCGGGCGAGCGTTGCGGACGTGCGTCACAACCGGCGATTGAGTGGCAGCACATTGCGCGTCCGCTCGACCCATTCTGAAGATTCCTGTACGTGTCTCTGATTATCCGGCGAGCGAAACAGAAAAGGGTCATTTTCCACCGTCGAGTTCGTGACAACATGTGATTCCGGATTTTTGGTGGTATCACAATAGTGAAATACGTTTGGCGGATTCCATACATCGTCGTGGCGAAGGGGTGCCAGTCATACCGTCTCGGTGTCAACCCCTGGCAGCCAGCAGACCCGACGTCGTCGAAGCAATCCCTGCCCTACCGTCGCCCTGTTGCGATCGCCCGAAATCGAGTAGTTGACTACGCAGTGCAACCGGGCCTGGGGGCGATACTGTCTGGCTAGCGGTCCATCGTTGCAGTGGGGGAGACATGGCTACGACCAACATTGACATTCCGGGTGACGT
Source organism: Mycobacterium sp. JS623 (assembly GCF_000328565.1). Lineage (NCBI taxonomy): Bacteria > Bacillati > Actinomycetota > Actinomycetes > Mycobacteriales > Mycobacteriaceae > Mycobacterium > Mycobacterium sp. JS623. Next base: position 84,576 of record NC_019957.1, read on the forward strand.
GGGCAGCATCGACACCGGTGGGGAGAAACCGGCCCGAAAGTTTTGCGGGCCACATGCGGGGAGCGCCGACTGATGGCCAAGGACGCGTCGGGTAAGTGGATCGGCTATGGCCCAGGCGATCGGAGCCCCGAAGTCACCAAGATCGAGCATCGCCTGTTGGCGGCGTATCCGGCCAACAGTCACGCCCAAGCGCTCGGCGTGATAGAAGACGATCTCTACACCGACGAGACTGCGGCCGCGGTGAGGGAGCTGGCCAAGCACATCAACAATGACCCAGCCCTGCTGCAGCGCATGGCAGGCGGGCAGCGGCTGGCCAGGGCGGAAGACCTCGGTGTGGCGGACTTGGCGTTCCGCAAGGCAATTGGCGCCTACCTCCCACCGGATGCCGGTATTCCGCCGCCGTTTCGCACCCCGTATCCGATCCAGGGCGTGTGGGCCGACAGCCGCGCGTTCCTCAACCCGCCCGATGCGCACAGCTTCGAAAAGGCCACCGACCAGTTCCGCGATGAGTTCATGCGGCTGTATCGCTCAATGGCGGGGACGAATATCTGGCTGCTCGGCTACTCCATGGGTGGTGTGTCGGTCTGCAAGTGCCTCAATGCATTGCCCCCGGAGTGGCGTCATTTCGTCGTCGGGGTCACCACGTTCGGTGATCCGTCCATGCCGGCCCAAGGCTCGCTGTTGGGCGATGATCCAGGCGAGGGCATCTCGAAAATGCCGCAGCCGCAATGGGTATGGGACCGCTACTGGTCCTACAGTATTGACGGCGATTGGTACCCACGCGCCCGTGGACTGCTGTTCCTGCTGTACTCGATCCTGACCAAGGCCGAGCTGACGCTCGAGTTCGCCACCTTCCTGCTGCAAGTGCTGCCCACGCTGCCCGGTCGTATCCTCACCGGCCAGGAACCCGCCGGCGAGAACCCCGAGGACCAGAAACTGCACGGCGTGCTGGCGCCGCTGGCCACGGTCATCAGCACCGGTGGCCCCAACGTCATCGGCGACTTCTTCTCAGCTGCTGGGGTGCTGGCCGCCTTGCCGTCGGTGATCTGGCTGCTGTTCGACGCGGTGAAGTTCATCGCCACCCAGGCCCACGGCATGTACGGCGACCCGGCCCACGCGTTCTGGGATGGCATGACCGCGGTGGATCACGCCGCAGCCAACATCCGCAAGGTGGCGCCGGCGGGCTGCACATTGTTCCTGCTGCCCGGCACGTGGAGTAATTGGGATCAGCTGTTCCAGTTCGATGTCGCGATCCGGCTGCAGGGCGGCTGAGTCGAGTTTGATGTTGGACTCCATCACTGGCCCGATCGCCCCGGGGCCGGGATCGTCTGCGCGGCTCAGTGCGCCGTCGGCGCATCGGAGGCGCATTCACCCACACTGCTGGCCACGTCGTCATCCGGCACTCACCGCAGTTGCGGCGCGGGCCGAGTGGCGTTGTCGGTCAAGGCATTATCGGTAAGCCCACGTGGTGGCCGTGGCGGGCAGTTCGTGGCTAGGTGCATTAACGAAGCCACAGTCAGCGCACGTGAAGTTATATGACGGCTGCGCCGCGTAGGCGTCGGGTCCGGCAAGTTAGGCATAACGCGGCGCTTCGGTGCGGCGGCGTTGTAGGCCGCTCTACTTTGTCAGCGAGCCGTCCAGCCCGGCCATGGCTGTGCGGTATCGAATCCACCGCTGGTCGGTCCAGCCCCAACCCTTCGGTTTGTCTTCGGTCGTTCCGACGAACGTCTCGACGAGCAAGCCTGCTGGTCGTGGTTCTCATCCTGTGCGCATCGGGCGCAGGGCGGTTCGGTGACAACGAGGAACTAGCCCTGTTAGGGCAAACAAATTTGCGTAGTGCACTACGCAGGTCTGCGTCGTCGGCGATGCTTAATGTTGAGCGAGCTAGGGGAGGAGCACCGTGGCGAAGAATATCGTGGTGTGCCTAGATGGCACCAACAACCAACTGCGCGCAGCGGACAACACCAACGTCGTGCGGCTGTTCAATCTGCTCGATTTGAAGGATCCGACCAAACAGGTCGCCTACTACGACCCCGGGGTCGGCACGTTCAGCTCGCCGGGAGCGTGGTCGCCGCCTGCGCGGTTGATCTCTCGGTACGCGGGACTGATGTTCGGAGCCGGGCTGCGCGAAAACCTCGGACAGGCGTACTCATTCTTGATGGAAGCCTATGAGCCCGAGGATCGGATCTTCGTCTTCGGTTTCAGCCGCGGCGCGTACAACGCTCGGGCGCTGACCGGCATGCTCGATGTGTTCGGTGTTTTCAGGCCCGGTTCTGAGACCCTGGTGCCGTACGCGGTCAACGCCTACGCCAAACAGCAACGCAAGGACGACCCCCAGTTCTTCGAAGGGCTTCGGGTATATGCCGAGACGCACAGCGTCACTCGAGATGGTCATACGCCTGTGCATTTCGTCGGTATCTGGGACACCGTCAAATCCGCGGGTACGTTGACCCGGCAGCTGAAATGGCCCTTCACTCGGCAACTTCCGCATGCGAAGACGATTCGCCACGCTGTTGCGATCGATGAGATTCGCCGGCCGTTCGCCCCGTACCTGGTGAATCTGCCCAACCCGAAGCATCTGCGCGTGGAGAAGAATCAGGATCTGCTGGAAGTCTGGTTCACGGGTGTGCATTCCGACGTGGGGGGCATGTTCGCCGAGGGGACGCGGCTGTCGGACATCCCGTTGAAATGGATGGCCGACGAGGCGGTGGCGAGCGGTCTTCTGGTGCGCCCCAACGCTTATGCGCAGATGTCACAACTCGACGGCGTCGATCCGACGGGACCGTGGCACAAGATGCCGTGGGTGTGGCAGCTCCTCGGCTCGGGCCGCCGCACGGTGCCCGAAACTGCATCGATTCATGCCAGTGTGCGCGAACGCGTCGCCAAGGATCCCACGTACGCCAACCGGCTTCCTCAAGCGCCCAAGTACGTATGCGACGACTGGCGTAGTCCGCGTCCGGTGCCGCAAGCGTGATCGACTGGCGGTGAGGACCCCGGCAGTGGCGGGTAATAGGCTTCGCGGGCCCGTAGATGACCGAAAACCTAGTCAGGGCGCGGGGCATAACCCGCTGGCCCGGGTCCAGGTAAGGATTCCAAGAGGCGCATGGAAGGGGACGAAGTGTCGGCGCAACCACGAGACCAGCTCCGACACCGAGGAGACGACAGAATGGATCATGACCCGAAGTCGCTGCCACAGCAGCTGATTCAGCCCAATTCTGGTTCTACCGGACCCATCTTCTGGGCGCCCGTTCTCTTCGCGGCGGTGCTGTCGGGTGCGTATCTAGTACTCCTCGGTTTCCTATATACCAATGCTGACCAGATCGCGGAGCCTCACTGGAGTCGCGTGGTGTATGTAGCTGGCGGCTTGGGTGGTTTGGTGACCACTGCGATCGGTTGGGTGTTTGGACGCGAAGTGCACCGCGGCACGGCCGAAGTCGCCACTGCTGCTGCTCATTCGGCGAGAGGAGCGGCGGCGGCCTCGCAGGATGAAGCGGCCGGAGCCCATAGCGAGGCGTTGCGCGCACATACAAAGGCGTCGCAGAACGACCAGGAGGCTGCGAGTGGCCGAGCGCTGGCCGCTGCCATCAAAGCCGGACCAGCGGCACGAGGACTGGCCAACGACGCCGAACAACTGGCCTCGGTCACGCAAGCTCACCTAGCGACACTTGAGTCGATGGCCAATGAACTGTTTCCAGATGCCGACGCTGACGGCTCCAGCGTCACCGAGTGAGGGTCTGTCACTGCGGCGGTCCCAATTCGCCTGGGCGGGAATCGGTGAGTGGAACCGGGCAGGTTCCTGGAGGAGGCCGCGGCGCTCACGTGCGGATGCTTCCGACCGTTCCACACCGACAGCGTCGCGTAATAACCGAGGTGTTCGACCGTGACTCGATCGACGGAACGGGTGTCCCCGGACGGCTATGTACAAACCGGATCGACATCGAGGTCAGCTTCGGCCCGATTCAACAGGACGTCGTGCCGGGAATGTAGCCGACCGCGGTGAAGTCGATGTCGGACTGGCCGAAAGCACCGTAATTGGCCAGATCGCCGCGCACCGCGGTGATCCCCGGCAGCCGCACGAGTGGGACGCTGTAGCCGTCGAGCCACAGCTGCTTATCGACGGAGTCGGCCACAGCGCTTGCCCCCTCGCCGGGTTCGTCCAGCGTCTTGGCGATCTTGTCATCCAGGGCGGGGTTGTCCGCGCCGATGAGGTTCCACATCGCGCCGCTTCGCAAAGTGGAGGCCATGATCGAAAGCGGGAACGGTCCGGTATAGCGGACGTCTTGGATCAGATCAAAGGCTGGACGGTAGGTCTGGGCATCTCGCGCCGCCACGTCGTTGATTTCGAGGTCGACACCGATTGCGTCCAGCGAATTCTGAAGCAACTGTGCCAGCAGATCATCGGCAGGAGAATCGATGTAGTAATCGAGCAGCCTGAGTCGCTGGCCGTCCTTATATCGCCAACCGTCGTCGCCGCGCTTCCAGCCCAAAGCGTCGAGATCCCTGTTCGCCTGGTCGGAGTCGTAGTCGTAGGGCGCCGAATTATCCCGGTAACCGGTCTGCCCGTTGGCGAAAAGGTGATTGTTGGACGGCGTCGGGTTATCGGTAAGCCCGCGCTGGGTGACATCGACGATCGTTTTGCGATCGATTCCCCGCGTGATGGCGCGCCGCAACGCGGCGTCAGACAACACCGAATCCTTTGATGCGCTGTAGAAAACACCCCAGACCGCCATCGCCGATGATCGACGGATCGCCATTCCGGGTATCCGTTCGGCGGCAGCGACCTGCATCGCCGTCGACAAGTCGAGCGCATCAATCTTGTTGTCGTGCAACGCTGCGGACGTGCCGTGCGGGTCCACCGTGACGAGCGTGACGGAGGCCAAACGCGGCTTTCTGCCCCACCATTTCGGATTGCGCAACAACCTGATCTGCTGGTCCTTGGGGTCGGCGTTGGCTATCAGGAACGGGCCGGCCGATGGGCCGGAGGTGCTCGACGTAGCGCTGATAAAGGTGTCGGGTTGCGCCGTGATCGACTGTGGCAGCAGCACGTTGTACCCAGACAGCATCGCGCGCCACTCAGCGAAGGGCGCGCGATAGGTGACGATCGCTTGCCGGTCGTTGGCACCTCGCTCGACGGAAAGTATGCGGTCATAACCGGCTGTGCTGATCGGTTGGTAACGCGGATCCGTTCCCGACAGCGCATGAGCCTGGGCACGGATGTCCTCCCACGTGATAGGGGTTCCGTCGGACCACTGCGCCTGCGGATTGATGGTGTAGGTGATGACTTGCGGGTCGGCGGCGGTCTCCTGCACCGAGGTGAAGTAATCGGTGTCTAGCGCGAGCGACCCGTCTGCCTGGATGCTGAACGCGCGCGGATAGCTCGCCGCCCTCATCAAGTTCGCGAAATCGGATGGCGTTCCAGCCCACAGCGGGTTGAAGTTCTTCGGAAACTGAGTGATCGGCAGGCGCAGATCGCCGCAGTCCATCAGTGTTGTCGGGTCGCGGTCATTGATGCTGCGGAGCGCGGCCTGACTGTCGGCTGACGTGGCACCGCCCGATCCGGAGCATCCCGTTAACAGAAGGGTGACCGCCGCAACGGTCACCGCCAGTGCACGCGGCGCTTTCCATTCAGCAGTTTTGGTCCTCGACGGGACGATTCGACGTGTCATGAGTTCCTACTTCAGAACGCTGGTGATTCCGCTCAACAGTGAATTGGCGACGTCGAAGCCGGATCCGGCGACGATCTGATGTCCGACGGTGAGAAGGAGGATTGCGGCGGGCGCGACGGTGGCGGCTATGCGGCCGTAGTCCTCCTGCAGGTCATAGATCGCCTGCAACTCCTGCCAGTCTCCGTCTCGGGAACGGACTGTCCACAAGTCGTAGAGGACGGCGAGCACGATCGTGAACAAGGCAAACTGCGAACTGCGGTAGATGGCCTCGTGCAGCAGATCACGGCCGAAGCCCTGAGCGACCATCAATGGCGCCGCACAGCTGATTATGTAAATCGCCGAGAAGCTCAGGGCCTTTACCGGACCGATGCGCCCCGGCAGATCGGCGTACAGGTAGCCGAAGACAAAGCCACTGACCACCCAGCGGACGAGCTCGAGCAAGGCGAACACGACCACGATCAGCAGGCCGGTGTTGGTGCTGAATCGGTCGCCCAGCGATGACAGGGTCGTCCAGATCATGTAGGCGACAGGGACAATCGCCACCACACCGGAGATCTGAGCGGACACCTTGGCGTTGTCCAGTCGGTTCTTGCGCGGCCCCAGCGCCAACAGCCGCTGACGTGCCGCCCTGGTGCGTTTCGTCAGGGCGTCGTCAGCCGATGCTTGGCCCTGGTCATCAGTGCCGCTCGCGCCTGCGGGTATCAGCGCCTTTCCGATGGCGACCCGCAACAGTTCTGTGTCCTCGACATCCTCGGCCGCGTGCGCGAGGTAGCGGTCATCGCCGCGCATCGTCAACCGCCTGAAGGCCACCCACAGGACCCCGAACTGCAAGAGCCACACGGGTATTGCGGTGACGACGACGATCGACATCCGGTCGGTCCATGGGGCGCTCAAACTGAGCATGAGCGCCAGGACAGCGGCGATTGGGATTGCGGCTGCGGTGCCATTGCCGACGCAGTAGGCCGTGAGGAACGAGACCAGCAGAAGGATCGACATCCAGGCGAGCGCCTCCCGGAACAAGATGCCAGTGGACATCGTCAGGTTCGCAGCAAGGTACTCGGACTGGTCATAGGTGTACCCGCCCCGGTTCAGCACCGTTCCGATCGGGAATCCCACCGCGATGACGAATGCGCCAATCACCACGCAGGACAGCACCTTTCCGTAGAGGACTTGCCACTGGGTGGGCCGTTCGTCCACCTGGGTGAGTGTGAAGATGGTTGTCATCTGCTGCCACAGCGTCCATGCGCCGGTACCGACGAGGATCAGCAACAACGCCAAGTAGAGGTTCAGCAGAACGTCTTGGACCGGATGTGGCGGTAGGGTAACCGCCAGGATTCCCAGTATCGCAACCAGCGCCGCGACCAGGGTGCCGATCGCCGAGAGCCATTTCCTGGGAGCCAGAGCCGCTGACAGCACTCCCCAGACGGCGACGGTAACGAAACCTGCCGTCATGTCGGAGCCCAAGTGCCCGACCTTCGGCACCCAGACCGCCAGCAAGGCACCCGCGACGAACACGAGCAGGATGCGATAGTTGAACCTCTGCCACCACCGCAGTTCCGGGTTGCGGCGTCGCAGAATCCACGTCGTCGCCAGCACCGCCATCCAAAACGCGCTCACGTCGGTCAGGTATTGCAAATCGATGCCGAGCTTCGAATGAGCGGATTGAAGTGTGTAATAGCTTCCCTCGCTGCCATAGAGCCACGAGGTCGCCATCACCGTGAACGGCACATCGATGTCAATTGTCAGCGGTGGTGTCGAGCCCATGAAGTGCCAGGTGGTCTCCACGGTGTCGCCATCAGTCTTCGTCTGAGTGGGAAACGGCGCCGTGAGCACTGTGCCGATGGGCCGTGTCGTGCGAACCAGAACGGTGTTGTCGGCCTTGGCCTCACACACCGCTGGGATCCAATCGGTCTCGAAGAGGGTGGGGTTACAGGGATCCACGGTCAGCGACGAGTGATCACGGCCGAGCTTCCTGGAGACGGTCGGGTCGCTGTCGGCCAACTCGAACACCGCGTCGACGCGACCGTCCGCCCAGACAATCGACTTGATCCGGGCGTCGGTCGCCAGGAAACAGCCGGTGAAGTTGTTCGGGGAATCGAGCTCACCGAGGTTCTCGTCAACGGGTGGACTGGCCGGAGTCACGCCCGTCAGCGTCAAATGCAGTTCGGTAGAGATCTCGAGCGTGGTCGATGGTGCGCCCACGGTGGTTGTCGATGTCGAAGTGAGGGTTGAGTAGTCGGGGCAGTTGTCGCCCTTGGGCTCGAGCAGCACTTCGCCGTGCGGCGGCTGATGGACCCAACCGGCCCATATCGCAATAGGAAAACTGACTAATGCGATCCAGAAGGGCCAGCTCTTCAGGAACGCGAGACGCGAATGCGGAGTCTGGCGTGATGTTCGTGGGGGTTTTTCTACGGTAGCCATCGCGACTCACGAACCGTGGAACTGCGCGGTTACACGCAGCCGAATTGATATTGATAACGCATCACGCGCGATAGCCAGTTCGGATGCCATTGTCTCCCCCTAATAGCGCAGTGCTTTCGATTACGTTATTGGTCTTGGCTACTTTCGGCAGCCGAATTTAAGAATTCGCGCGCATGCCAGTGTTCGCCACCCGCCTTCGCCCCAACGGAGGCTTAGTCGACCCGCTCGTAGCCCTGTTCTCCGGCGTCGGGCAGGTGGCATCGCAGGCGGGGGCAGACCTGCCGCTGCAACCGGCGATGCATGCGTCTAAATCGGCAATGGAGGCTTGGCTCGAGAGTGATGCGCCTCAAAGCCACTGGGCAAAAACGGCTTTGCGCGGCTGTGTCTGAAGCGACGGCATAGTCAGGTCATCGGTGACTTGGTGAGAGACGCTTTTCGGGCAATGTTGCGACAGCTCGATGGCGGCCTCGACTGCTCCACTGATCGCGTCCAGTGTGACATTCGAGTTGTTCGTCGGACATGTGAAGAAAAAATGAACCGGGTGATTGTCGCGGGGTTCGCTGCCGACCTCGGCGCAGCGGCGGTCCAGCAATGCACTTCGGCGGATCGCGTCGTGGATGTCTGTGCCCGGGATGTTCTACAGATCGGCGTGCTCAGCGTTTGCCGAGGACTGACACCGACGGTAAACCAGGGGCCTCGTTTTGATGGGCGATCGGGAAATCAGCGCTTCAGCACGAGGAGGATAGGCCAAGGGGACGCGTCAACGGTCGACCGGTTGGCGGCCGTCCATCGTGACAACGCCCCGGTGCTTGTGTTCGTCGACATCGGTGGCTCTTTCAACAACGACACCGCTTGCGTCGACTGCGCGCCCGGCAACGTCGACGACCATCTGACCCACGACGTCGTGCCGTTCATGCACGCGCGGTTCGGTGTCAGTCGCCGCAGCTCGAACTGAACTATCGGCAAACAACTGATGCGAGTGGCATTAGACGAAAGTGCCCGCATCTCTTGACGATTAGGTGATCTGAGTACGTCGCGACGCTAATTCCGGGTCTTCGTTCCCCGAACGAGCGCCTTGCATCCGTTGTGCGTACAACGAGCTTGCCAGTACAGTTCGCCCACTTACCTTGAGAATGCCCCAGTCGGCCGGCCTGAGAGCCGGCGATCGCCCATCCCCTCCCTCTTCCCCGTCGCAAACGTCAAGACGTGATTGTGACGAATTGGCTTGTGGCGCAGAGCTATTGAAGCAACGCGTTGAGCTGATAGTCGGCCAGGCTCGGGGCGGCCTGCGCCTCCTCCAGCGACGTGCCGCTGGACCGCATCGTCAAGCCCCCGTCGCGCCGCGCCGATTTTCGCACCTAAATAGTTTGTTAGCCCGCTCAAAGCCGACCACTCCGTTGGTCGTAGGCGTTGTTGGCAATCTCGCGCCGACGGCGACATCCCCGTGGCCACCCGCAAAGGCCGTCGGCACCACGGAGGAACTCGCGCCTCATGAGCAAGCACCGTACGAGTTAAAAGGTAGCGAGTTACGTTGTGCTACACCGGATCTAACTAGTGATCGCAAAGATTGCGAGGTTGAGTATCAGTTGGATTGCGCTTGATAAGCCGAGGTGTCGAAGTAGTCTCGCCAAGCGGTGATCTTCTCGCCTTTCACCTCAAAGGCGCCCATAACACAGGCGTCGATCACTTTCCCGTCAAAGAGTAGGTGATCCACGCGCTCGGTCAGGACGACGTTGTCAGTAACCGCAAGATTCACGACCTCGAGGTCGCAGCGCTCAGTGCGCGCCAGGTACCCCTTGACAGCTTTGCGGATCTCATCGGGCCCGCTGAACAGCCCGCCAGGGAACTCCCAGACGGCGTCTTCGGCGAAGTGGCTCACAATCCCGTCAGCATCGAGACGATCCCATGCGCTCAACTCCGCGCGGATAATCTCCTCGGGGCTCACCGTTCCTCCACAGTCCTAGCAAACCAAATCTGCCACAGCGCGACACTAGTGCAGCTCGAAACATCCCGTAGGGGTTTCAGCCGGGCAGCCCAGAATCGCCCGGAATTCCAATGCGACGTGCTGATCGGAACGAAGGTCGGCGGCCAGAGCGCGCCCGGTGCTGGCTCACGGTCCGAACTCGCACCTGATCGAACACGCACCGTTACCAGTCAACTACTCCGAGCTATGTTGCACTGCAGTGTATTTCAGCATCCGCCGTAAATGAAATCATCGGTGGAGGGCCGCCTCGGTGACGAGCTGGACACGCGTGCTGATGCCGAGTTTGGTGTAGATGTGGCTGAGGTGAGCCAGCACGGTGCGCGGCGACACGAAAAGCCGTGCGGCGGCCTCTTTGTTGCCCAGTCCTTCGCACACCAAGCGCACGACGTCGTGCTCGGCGGGGGTCAATGAGTCCCAGCCGCTGCTGGGTCGATTGCGTTCACTGCGGCCACGGGATGCATAAGCGACGGCCTGGGCTTGTTCTTTAGCATTTTGACGTTAATTGCCGTGATCATCATCCCGTCGAAGAAACACGCGGCCGCGTCATAACCCCGGGACGGGAGCTGCGCCGCATCACCTGAGGTGACAGTGGTGCATCCCATTCGCACGTTCCGCGCTCGAGGGCCAGCGCTGCGACCCGTCGACCACCCCATATCGGTAGCCGTCATGGGTGTCGCCGGGCCCAGATTTGGACAAAGTGACGGCTCGTCTACACCGTGAACGCGCGCGGCTGCGACTATGCCGAGGAAGCTTCTGTGTTGTCCGAGGAGCCGCTGTCGTGTGGTTTTGAGAGCTGGGACGCCCCATCCGGGGATCGAGCCTCGGGTGCTTCCCCGAATCGGGCGAGCACAAGTGTTCCTGCGATTGCTACAGCGAAGCCCATCCAAACCATCCAGCCGAAACCCACGCGTGTCTGATCACCGAGCCAGACCACTCCGACCAGCGCCGGCGGAATCGTCTCACCAACGACCATGCCCGCGACGGCCGTGGTCACCGATCCGCGATGTAGGGCGGAGGTGAGCAACAGGAAGCCGGCGGCACCGCCAGCCACGATTGCGTAAAGGGCGGGATTCGCGTAGAACGCGCCCTTGGTGAAGTCGATCGGATCGACGAGGCGCACGCCTACCTCAACAACAGCGAACCCGCTTCCTGCGCCGAAGCCGAGCGCGAGCGCGCGCAGGCCGTGTGGCAACCCGCCTGCGGCGCCGCCGAGTATCAACACTGCGCTCACGACACACAGCAGCGCCCAGCTCAACCCCGCGGGCCCGCGGCCGGAACCCTCGGGTCCGGCAGCCAGTCCGAGCAGCGCGAGGCCGGCGCAGACGACGGCCACCGCCGTCCATTCGGCCGATGTCAGCCGCACTGACAGCATCCACGCGGCCACAAGGGCGGTGACTGCGAGCGATGCGGCCAGCGCGGCGCCAACGACATAGATGGGTACTAACCGCAGCGCGACGAGCTGTAGGAGGAAACCGAGGCCGTCGAGAGCAATACCTGCGAGATAGCGCCACTGACGCGCGGCCCGCAGCAGCAATACGGTGTCGACACCGGAGCCACTGCCGGCTTGCACTGATCGCGTCGCTGCAGCTTGAAGGACTGTCGCCGTGCCATAACACAGTGCGCAGCCGAAAGCAGACATCAAGCCAATTAGCACCCACAAACGATAGGGCTCCTAACCGTCGCGGCGATGATGGGATGGGGATTGACAACCAACATGGATGACACGGGTGAGAACTGGGAACGCTGGATCAGCGAGGTCGAAGACTTGCTCGGTCACAGTGCACTGGGCGACATGTCCCGTGACGGGCATTCCATCGATAGCTTCCGAAAGATGTGGAAAGCGGGATACACCGCCCAAGCCGCCGTAGAGGCTGTGTGGGCAGGCAAGCCGCGGCGATGAACCGAATGTTCCGGCAACGGCAATCGCCATCGGCGCGGTCTCCGCAGTGCTTGGCTTGCTTTACTTGCTGCCCGATTGCTTCTCATCGTGATCCAGAAACGCCTCGTGGCCGCCCGTGACCACCCACTGATGGATGCGGTTAGCCCACTCAGCGTCAGCGCTCGAATAGCTGATGAAGACGTTCGCCATTTGCTGTCCACCAGAGCCGCAAGAACCGGGCGCTGACTAGGACACTACGGGCTACGCACACGCCGCGGTCGAGTACCGGCATACTCGAAACTCGGTTAGCCGGCGACGTCGCCACGATGACGCCGCGAGGCGAACGCACGGCTCACCGCGAACTGCTTGCCGTTAGCGAGTAGCGCCATACGCATGTCAATGCTCGCAGCTCGGCGCATGCTTTTCTTACAACGCAGCGGTCCGCGGCACGTCGGTGTGCCGCAAACCCAGCGGTGGGGGAGGCACGTAATGCTTGCTGACAGCAAGCCGGCCCGACTGGGCGGTCGGGCAGAAGCATCGTCGTTCCTCTACGACGCCTTCATCTCCTACGCCCATGACGATCAGCCCGTCGCCCGCGGGGTACAGCGGGGATTGCATCGGGTAGGGCGACGTGTCGGCGCGCTGCGGGCGCTGCGGGTCTTCCGTGACTCCACCGATTTGACGGCCAGCCCCGATCTATGGGGGAAGGTAGTCGAGGCGATGCGACGGTCGCGGTATCTCATCGTCGTGCTGTCGCCCGATGCAGCCGATTCGAAGTGGGTCAAAAGAGAAGTCGCCCACTGGCTTCTGGAGCGCGGGCCTGAGTACATGTTCTTCGTCGTGGGTTCCGGTCGCGTCGCCTGGGACGAAGCCACGAAACGATTCGATCCCGATCACTCGGATGCGGCCCCGGCGGCCCTCACCGAATCCGGTGTTCTGCCGACAGAACCGCTGTACGTCGATGTCAGCGGCGATGCGCCGTGGAATCCGGATGCACCATTGTTTCGGGAGAAGCTCATTGACTTGGCCGCGCCGATACACGGCAAACCCAAAGACGAACTGGCCAGCGAAGATTTGCGCGAACAGCGCCGTTCCCGTCGTCTGAGGCGAGCGGCCGTCGCGGCACTCGCCGTGGTGACGGTGTGTGCAGTGGCGGCCGCGGGGATTGCCGTGACGCAGAAGCGCGAAGCTGACAGGCAGCGTGACGAAGCGGTGGCACTCGCGTTGGCGGCAGCGGCACGCGAATCCGCTCATGCCAATCCGGCGCTCGGTGTTGCGCTGGCCGCTGAAAGCGCCTTGGCGACGCCGGAACCGACGTGGCAGGCCAGGGGCGCGCTGGTATCTGCTCGCGCGGCCATGAGCGCGGCGGCCGCCCAGCAGATCGGCGAGCCACTGACCGCCCACAGGGCCATCGTCGACTCGTTAGGGTTCAGTCCGGACGGGCGTGTGCTGGCGTCGGCGAGCGACGACGGGACGGTGCGAGAGTGGGACCCGGTGACGCGTCAGCAGGTCGGCCAGCCTCTGACCGGAGGCACCGGCAAGGTCTATGCGGTGGCGTTCAGTCCCGATGGTCACGTGCTGGCCTCGTGCGACGACAAAGGCAATGTACGGCTATGGGATTCGGACACCCGCCAGCAGCTCGGTGAATCGCTCAACGCGCACGGCGAAACCGTCTTCGACGTGGCTTTCAGCCCCGACGGCCGGCTGCTGGCCGCGGCCGATGGCGACGGCAGTGTGCGGCTGTGGGATCCTGCGGCGCATCAACCGGTCGGCGAACCGCTCACCGGCCACAGCGGCCCAGTTAACAGCGTTGCGTTCAGCCCTGACGGGCGCCTGTTGGCCTCGGGTAGCTTTGACGGCACCGTGCGGCTGTGGGATCCAGTGACCCGCCGGCCTGTCGGTCCGCCGTTGACCGGTCACGTCGACAGCGTCAACGCGCTGGCGTTCAGCCCTGATGGCCGCGTGTTGGCCTCCGGTGGCGTGGACGGCAGTGTGCGACTTTGGGATTCAGTGACTCACCGGCCTGTCGGTCCGCCGCTGACCGATGCCGTTGGAGACGTGAGTGCGCTGGCATTCAGCGGTGACGGGCATCTGCTGGGCTCGGCTGGCGCCAACGGCATCCAGCTGTGGGATCCGGGGACACGTCGACCGGTCGGTGAACCGCTGGCCGCCAACACAAACAACATTTCGGCGTTGGCTTTCAGCCCTCAGGGATCGATCCTCGCGTCGGCCGGCATGGATGGCACTGTGCAGCTGTGGGATACGGCGATTCGGCAGCCGACCGGACAACTCCTCACCCACCACGCCGAATCGGTGAGCTCCCTCGCGTTCAGTCCCGACGGCCGCCTGCTCGCCTCGGGCAGCTTCGATTTCACCGTGCAGGTGTCCGATCCCGCGGCGCTACGTCCGATAGGCGAACCGATCACCATCGGGGTGCCGGTCAGTGCAGTGGCGTTCAGCCCCAACGGAAAATTGCTGGCCATAGGTGATATGCACGCCGGAATACGGCTCTGGGACCTGAGTCAACATAGGCAGGATGGGGGCCCTCTCACCGGTCACACGGACACGGTGCAGGGGATTGCCTTCAGCCCCGACGGGCACCTGCTGGCCACGGCCAGCAACGATCACAGCGTGCGGCTGTGGGAGACCGCGACCCGGCGTCCAGTCGGAGCTCCTCTCGGCCACACCGCAGACGTGTATTCGGTGGCGTTCAGTCCCGACGGCCGGCTACTCGCGTCCGCCGGCGGCGACGGCGTGCGGCTGTGGGACACCGCGACTCGTCAACAAGTGGGCCAACCACTGACCGCTCAAAGCAACACGTGGGTGCATGCCGTGGCATTTTCCCCCGACGGACGCCTCCTTGCCTCCGCGGGCACCGGCGGCGTGATCCTCTGGGACGTGGCGGCGCGACGGCCCGCGACCCAACCGCTTATCGGGCACACGAGCTGGGCATCGGCCGTGGCGTTCAGTCCCGATGGCCGACTGCTCGCCTCCGCCGGCGCGGACCACGTCGTACGGCTGTGGGACGTGGCCACGGGACGTCCGATCGGTGACCCGCTCACCGGACACAGCGATGCGGTGACTGCCGTGGCGTTCCGGCCAGACGGCCACCTACTCGCCTCGGGCAGTGCCGATTACAGCGTGCGGCTGTGGCAGCCGATCTGGGAGACGGGGACGGCGTGTGAGCTCGCGGAGCCGTACGTGACCAAAGCCCAAGTGATTTCCTACATGCCGCCAGGTCGCGTTCCGGCGTGTCCCTACCGGCTTTGATCGGGCTACGTCTCTGTCAGAGCAGACTCGATCACCGGAATATAGCGACGCACTTGCTCTCGGTCGCTTTCCTTTTCCGCGGGTGACAGCCTGGCGTACGGAGTCGACATCTGTTTTGTCCACCGTGCCACCAAATCTGCCGGAATCGTCAGCGAGCCATCGTCATTCGGACGACACTGCGCATGCAGGTACTCCTGCCAATGTGACCATCGGTCATGTTCGATCGCGGCGAGAGAATCGATCAGCGACTCCCGCCACAGCGCCCGCGCGAGACCCTCCGGGGTGGCGGCCACGCTAGAGCAGTTCCTTCTGAACAAGGTTCCAATAATGTTGGCCCAGAACGGTTAACTCGCATTTCTTCCGGTACCACGCGGCGTGCCACATGTGCGGCGCGTCCACCGGCCGCACGAGATTCACGCGGGCCTGCTGCTGCAATACGGCGAAGATCTTTGTCTTGGCCGCGTCCGGCGGGGGGATCGAGCTGTCGGCCGCCTGCTCAGGTGAACGTTCGGGCTCGTACGCGGGATCCAGCGGAAATTGATAGTCCGGGGTGGGGAAGTACTCGGTCAGCGCTTGCAAATTCTCCAGCCGAATCGGTGGTTCTGCTCGCCGGAGCGAGACGAAACGTTTGACGTTCGTCTTGAAGACAGGCCGTTGGGACCAGGGCCCGAGGGACTGGTCGATATGCGCGTAAACGCTTCCGGGCGTGACGTCGCCGACGAGATTGGCTGCGGCGCCTTGCAGTGCGTGGACGAAGAGGCTGGTGAAGACGCCGGCGCCGCCTTCGGGCACTTCCAGCGCGTACTGGTTGGCTCCCGAGGCGCTCAGAATCGTCGTTCCCTCGACGACTTCGGCGTACTTCTCGTGAACCGGGCTGTTGCCGGCGATGCCGCTGTGGCAGCTGTCGAGGACAATCACCTTGTTCTTGGCCGGCGAGTTGTTCGCCAGCGTCATCACCTCGTCCAGCGACAGCCCGTCATCGCCGGTCGCGCAGTTGCTCGCACACAGGAAGCCGCCGGTGTCCTCGAGATAGCCGTGCCCGGCGAAGTACAGCAGCGCGATGTCCGCGTCGTCGCTGAACAATTCCCGTACCGACTCCTTCAGCTGCTGCTTGGTCACCGCTGAGTCGGCATCGGCGGCTAGGAGAACTTCTGGTGTGGTGAAGTTCGTGGTGCCGTCGGCGTGGCGGGCCAGCACAGACCTCACCGCGTTGGCGTCGTGAACGCACCCACTCAGCGGCCCGATGTCCTCGTAGTAGTCGATGCCGACGATCAGTGCTTTGCGCATCGCCGGTTCCTAAACATACCCGCGCAAAGCGCTGATGGTCCTGGCGGGCGAAACGTAGGCCACGAGAAGCCGCACTGGCAAGCGACGACGACATTCTTGGCGCCCGGCATGTGCCCCCCTTGAGAAATCCGCCAGCCTCGCGGCTGAAATCTTATTAGCGGCAAACACATTGGTATCCGCTTTTGACGGTTTTTGCCCGAGTTTCCACCTGTCTGGCCGACATATCTCATCGACGTAAGGGCAATTCTTCGCTGACACGAAGCGCGCTCGAATCCGCAGCTGGCCGTGCAATTCGCCGACAAAGCTCAGAGCAGCCGATCATAATTTGCACCAAGGGACAGCTTGTGCGCCGAATTGGGCACGGGTGAGGGGGAGGCAGCGCCATGCCGGATGAGCTCGGGGACGTGAAGCGACTCGCGGCATGCGCCGACACAGCCGCGCAAGGCGGTGACCTCGACGGCGCGATCAACACCTATCGCCAGGTGCTGGCCGGTTACCGCGCCGCGCGCATGCGCGGCGACACCTCAGACGTGCTCGGGCAATTCAGGGCCTGCGCCATGGTGGGCCAACTGTTCGAGCAGACCGGTGACCGTGAGGCGGCACGCGAACATTACCGCGCGGCGTTGCAGACACTCGAAGCTTCGTCGCGCACTGAGTTTCCGCGGTCGGCGAAACCCTTTCTGCTCCTTCAGATCGCTCGCATGGACGCACTCCTCGACGACGAGGCCGCCGAGGGCACGTTCCGCGAGGCGCTCGTCGCGGCACCAGGAGACGACTCCGAACTGCGCGGCAGCATCTACCTGGCGCTGGGTGGATATTGCCGCCGTCGCGGCCTTGCTGTCGCGTCGTTCCTGTTTCATCAGGAACGCATCGACGCCGACCCAACGGGAGAACAGGGTGACGCCGACAGGTCACTGCGTGAACAGTTCGTCGTCCTGGACATGTTGGGCGAGATACGCGGATACCTCGCGATCTCGAAGCTGCTGGAGAATCGCGGCGCACTCGCCGACAGCTTCATCACTGTGGCTCCGGTCGCCGACATCGTCCAGCTGTACACCGACGCCGGCGCACCGCCCTCTCCCGCCCTGCTGGACGCCTTCGAGGACGACGCCTTCGTGAGGGCGGTCCTTGACGATCTGGTCGACCGATTCAGGTCAGCCATTCCCCGATTCGTCGAGAGGTTCGAAACGGAAGAGATCACGCTCGAACAGACCCGTGACGTCGTCCCGCTGGCCTACATCGACGACACCCACGAAGCCGCAGAAGCAGACCGTGTTTCGGAGGGCCGCCGCCTTCTCGGGGAGGCCATCGAGGACGCTATGGCGTGGCGGCCCGGTACCGAAGACAAGTTGCGCGCCGCGCTGGCGATGTCCGGACAGGCCGAGGACTACACAGCAGCCGACATCTGGAGAGGCCTGGCGGGCTACCTACTGTGGCGTGCCCAGACTGGGCCGGCGCTGCTGGCGGCACGAGCGTCGATGGACTTGTTCGACCGCGATGGTAATGAGGAAGGCCGCACCCAGGCGCTGATGATCATCGAACGTGCGCTGACCGACCTGGGCGCAGCGCCCGAGGCGATCCTGGCTTGCCTGGCGATGCGCGAACGCCGCGGCGTGCCCTCTCCGCACGGCGCCGACCTCGTGTCGATCGGCGATGCAACTAGTCCAGTGCAACGATGGCGACGCAAACGGCTCCGCACGAAGTTAAGCTCACAAGACGGCTGCCGGGCCCTGCTGGCCCAGGCGATTATGCCCTTCGAACGTCGATATCCAGATTTCGAGGCCGGCTTCGCCGCAGCGCAATACCGATTCGACACGCCGTCAACGGTTTTCGACATCGTCCGCGAACCCCATCGGCCGCCGACTCATCAAGAGATCTCCAGCAGAAACGCGTACCGGCTGTACGCCGGTCGGTATTGGCGCCGGCTGGTGTTGCCGCCGTTGGCTTTCGGTGTTGTCGTCCTTGTAATTCTCGTTCTAGCGGCCGGGTCGACGACGCTGAGTTGGATCGTTACCGGCCTCGCGCTCGGTGCTGCAGGTTGCCTCTTCGGCTGGTGGTGGGTCACTCGCACGCGTGCAGCGGCCGCATGGTCACGCGCGTCGCGGGCCGATCGCGAAATCTTCGAAGCGTTAGACACATTGCACGAAGACGCGTCCACCCACGGTCGCGCATTTGGCATACTCCAGGCCTTCGCGACCGACCGCCGACCGTTCGCACTGTTCCTGCGCAGCTTCGAGATCGAGGCACAGCAGATCAGCGCCGCCGGGATGTCGCCGCGATTCACACCAACCAAAGCCGAATTGCTGCGCAACGCCACTGTGGCCGGATTGCCGACCTACACCGCCGACGCCGGGCACGTGAGGGCGGGCAGCTTCCAAAGCGGGCTGACTCGGCTGGGTACGGTCTCAGCAGTTGAGCGATACCTGGCGGCCACCTTGCCGCAGCGGATAGCGGCGATCACCGTGTCCAATCCGGCCGCCGGCCCGGGCGAACCCACGTCGTCGCTGCCCAAGCTGCAACTGGCAGACTCGGATTGGGGCCGGGCGGTGGCGTTGATCATCTCTGCCGCCCACCTCATCGTCGTCGAATGCGCGACGCTGGCGCCGGGCGTCCTGAGCGAACTCGACACCATCAAAGCCTGTGCTAGGGCAGACCGCACAGTCGTGGTGATCCCATCGCCGTCGAGCGCCAACGAAATCGAGGAGCGCCGGTCGTTGGCTGCGCTTCTCACCGAGGGTCTGCCCGACCCGACGCCAATCGCGACGGCGACGGCACCGCAACTGCAGGGATTTCAGCGCGTTGTGGTCGACGATGACCTGCTCAGCCACACCCTCGACGAGCTCGATGCGTTCACCGGCCTGCTGCCCGAACAGAATCCGGTGCCATCGGAATGACCAGTGCAGCAGCGCGTCTCCTTCACACCAGGCCTGCCACCGACAACGAGGCGATCACCCGATGAGAGCGGTGGTGGCCGAGGGTAGCTCAGACAGGCCCACGTTCGACGGCGATCCGGACTGGCGGATCCCCCTGCGACTGGGACTTCCGCCGGGTCGCGTAGCCGCCGGAACCGACGCCGTGGCCGCGGCCATCTCCGAGGCTTCAAGCATCGACGATGTCCGCCTTGTCCGGCTCGGCGTGGACGGCCTGGACTGCGACATCGTGATCGCGCAGACGATCGCAGACCTCGAGTCGCTGGTTGGATCGGTGAGCATGTCCGCCAATCTTGTGCTGACACTTGGATTGTCCGACGCCGGGGTCGATTCCGCGACCGCGTTCGCCGCCGCACGCAGCCTCGGTGCCGTCGGCTACGTGATCGCGCGATTCAGTGCCGATCGCCTTCCGCAGCTGATCCAGCAACTCGTCAGTGGGGCCACAGTCGCTGATGCCTTGGGGGAGTGCGGCCCGCACACGGTCGTGGCCGACCCCGCCGAGATGGCGGTTGCACCCCGATGGGCGTTCTCTGCTGCGCTCGGCGACATCCGCCGGGAACTGGAAACCGCACCGCCCTTGCCGCGCAGTGGGAACCGACGTGGTCCCGACGGGGGACGACCGCGTGGATTTGAACAGCCCAGTCGGGTAGAGGAACGAGGCGTCCGGGCTGGGCACGCGGATCCGGCGGCGAACCTCGCCCGCGCCGCGCAGCAGGCGGTCGACGAACTCGATCGGCGCCGCACCGGCCCTGCCGGCGTCTGCCGGTTCCTGCAGGCGGCACTGCACCGGGCCGGATCCGACGGCGGCGCGGCGCAGCGTGTCGAGCACGGATTCCTGCGCACCGCACCGATGGTGCTTCTCGTCGGAATCGGCCCTCTTGGACCCACGCGGCTGGTGGCCGACGTGGCCTTCGACGAGACGCAACTCGGTGAGCCCGACCCCGAAGGATGGGAGCTTGAGGTGATGCTCAAGCCCGAGACCGGCGAAATCGAGCGCCGCGCACTGCGACTGCCCACCACAGGACCCAGCGCGGATGTGCAGTTCCCGATACCCGTCGACCCCGCTGCCGACATCTGGCGGGGCCGCATCACCGTGCTGCACCACGCCCGCGCGATCCAGAGCGCGGTCCTGTGCGGACCCGTCATCGAATCCGACGTCGCATTAGCAGATGGCATCCGACCCAGCCTCACCATCGACGGCGAATTCCACCCGATGGCCGCACTCGACGCGCGCGCCGAAGGCGGTGCGGTCCTCGAACTGGACAGCAAACCGGCGGTCTACTGCGGCTCCGGCGACTACCTGATCGAGCCTCGCGACGACGAGATGCGGGCCGCCAGTAACCGGATCGCCGCGAAGCTGGGCGATATGGCCGTCGACCTCGACGAGGCGGACGACCTCAACGATCCGCGCGCCCGTGCGCTGCTCGAGTACGCCGCCGTGCAAGGCAGTCTGCTTCTCAAGGCGCTGTTCCCCAACGAGACTCAGCGGGAGGCGGTCAAAAAGGAGAGGTTCCTTCAGGCGCTGCGCCTACACGACGCCGCCCCTGAGCTTCCATACGAGTTCGTCTACGAATTGGACAGCCCGCCACCCGACTTCGAGCTGTGCACCGACTGGACCGCCGGCATCGGCGACGGTAAATGCCCACGTTGTCATGGCGAGGGCGCCGATAACCGCAATATTCTGTGCCCGCTCGGTTTTTGGGGGTTGAGTAAAGTCATCGAACGGCATAACGCCGTCAGCACGGACGAGAGTCACGCTCAGGCCCGGCTGCGCCGCGGCGACGTCGCGACCAAGACACCCCTGCCGATCAAACGAGCGGTCGTGGCGCTGAGCAACCGGGCCGACAAGCCGCCTCGCGGCGCGGAGGTCAGCTACACCGCGCCCTCAGCCCGTATCCGACAGGCTCTGACGGACGCGGCGATCCCCTTCGACGGGCCGGTCCCGGACTGGAAAACATGGCAGCAACTCATCAACGACCATCAGCCAGACCTACTGATCGTGTTGGGCCACGCCAGGTTCAACGATGACCGGGGTGAATGGAGCATGCAGATCGGCGAGAGCAGCGACCTGTACGTCACCCGAGTCTTCCCCGAATTTGTCGATGCCCCGCCGAACATCCCCGGCCCGGCGGTGTTCTTGTTCGGCTGCCTCACCGCCTCAGAAGGCGCCGAACAGGCGACGTTTGCTCGTGAATTCCGCCAGCGCAACGCCTCCGTGGTTATCGGCACTACCTCGACGGTTCTCGGCCGGCAGGCTGGCCCGGTGACCGCCGATCTCATCGCCGCCGTGGCGGCCGCCGCGGGGCGCCTACCGCTGGGCGAGATGCTGCGCCAGGCGCGCGCATCCGGTCTGGCCAAGGGATCGGTGATGGCGATGGCCCTCAACGCGTTCGGCGACGCCGACTACCGCCTCACCACCTAAGGAGCGTAGGTTGCTGACGATCGAAATGCTGCCGGCCGGTCACGGCGACTGCCTGTGGATCGAGTACGGCGATCCGGTGCGCCGCATCCTGATAGACGGCGGCCCGTACTACAGCTACAAACATCTGCGCGACAGGGTGGAGCAACTCGACGAAGGCGACCGGCACTTCGAACTGCTCATCGTGACCCACGTCGACGCCGACCACATCGAAGGCGTGTTGCGGCTGCTACAGGAGCCACACCTGGGCGTCAGCTTCGGCGACGTCTGGTTCAACGGCACCACGCAGATCAACGCCGCGCTGGACCAGGGTGACCTGCTCGACGAACGCCAGGGCGAATACCTGCAGGCGCTGCTGACCGACTCCGGCCAGCGATGGAACGACGCGTTCGACGGCAAAGTGGTCTACGTTCGGGCCACCGGTGACCTCCCGGTCGCGACCCTCGCCGGCGGTGCCACCCTGACCGTGGTGTCGCCGACCGCCAAAGAGCTGCGCACACTGGCGGGGCACTGGGTCGACATCGTCGAAAAGGAGGGCTTCAGCACCGGTGACACCGCGACCGCTCTGAAAAAGCTGAAGGGGCAGAAGCGATTACAGCCGGTCGACACCCTCGGCGACCCGGTGCCTCCGGACGTCCTCGGCGAGGCCGACGACCCGCCGGGCAGCGACTCATCGGTGGCCAACGGCAGCAGTATCGCCGTGATCTTCGAACACGGCGGTCACCGGATCCTGCTCTCCGGCGATGCCTTTCCCCACGTGCTGGTCGGCGCGCTCGAACGGTATCCCGGCGGCACACCGATCGACCTGGCGGTGTTCAAGCTGCCCCACCACGGCAGCATCCGCAACATGACCGACGAGATGATCGAGGCGGTCAATTGCGCGGCATTCGCGATTTCCAGCAACGGCAAGTACTTCGGGCACCCCAACAGCCGCGCCATCGACGCCCTGCTCAACGCACTGCCCGCCGAGAGCGACCCGCAGCTGTGGTTCAACTACCTCTCCGAGCAGACCAAGCCGTGGTGTGACCCGGCGCGTCAAGAAGCCAAGAGATACACCGCCATGCACCCACCGCGAGAGGGTGACTACGGCATCACGATCCCGTGCCAGTAGTGCTGTCACGCCGTCGCCGCAGGAGTCGATTCCGTCTCGACTCGATATCGGGTACCGCGGTACGCGCGAAGGTCGGCGTGCACTGGCGCAGAATGCGAAGAAGAGGTGGCCCACACAGACACATCGGGGTCGGCTCACGACGGCAGGGGAGGGCCGACGGTGACCAGTACAGAACGCGGTGACATCACGCCGCCGGGCCGATCACACGGCGAGCCGTCCCCAACGCCGCTCACGGGCAACGGTTCCGGGCTCGCCCCGCAGCCGGTCGCTCCGCCGGCAGGCCCGAGCGACGCCGCGCCCGCGACGGTTGCGCTCGACCCCGGCCTTGGCCGGTTCTCGGCCTCGTGGCGTGAACACCTCTACAGTCGCGTCGTCGACCTGTCCGTCGCGGTCGACTGCCTGGCCAACGGATCGCCGCCCCCGTGTGAGGTGCGCGAGATCGCCTGCGCCCAGCGCCGCCTGGCCGTCGCCGCAGCAGCGATCGAGAGAACACCAACCCCGTGGTCCGCCTGGACTGGGGCAGACGTCGAACGAGCTTGGGTCAACGCGCACGCCGTCGAAGTCACGCTCATTCGGTTGGGGCCGCCGGGCTCGGTGGCGGCGAAATTGCCCGGCCTCATCGCCGGTGCTCGACAAGTGTTGCCGCCCAACGATCCTCGCCTTCAGCGGTTGTCGGCGTTCGCCGACGGGCAAGCGGTGGACGTCGCCGCACGGGGAGCCATCGCGGAGGTCGCGTCAGCAGTTCACGCCGCCACAGCTAGCGAGCACATGCGGGCCCGCAGCTTCCGTAACATCCTGCTGGCAGCCACCATGGTGCTCACCCTGTTAGCGGTCGGGCTGGCCGTCCTGGGTTCGTCACAGCCGACCGCGATCAATCTCTGTGCCCCGCGCGACGTCTCGGCGTCATCCGCGGCAGCTCCTAAGCCGCTACCCACCTGCCCGAGCGGCACAGCGACTCCCAGCGGCTTGGACATCCAACTAGTCGAACTCATCGGACTGTTCAGTGCCGCGCTCATTGGGTCGGTGGCAATCCGCAAGATGCGCGGCACCTCAACGCCTTACGCGGTTCCCATGGCCTCGCTGGCGGTGAAGCTACCCACCGGAGCGCTGACGGCCGTTGGCGGTCTGCTACTCATCCGCGCGGGGGTTCTCGGGCCCGCCGTCGCCGCGTCGGCCACCGCGCAGATCCTCGCATACGCGCTGCTGTTCGGTGCCTCCCAGCAGACGTTCACCCGGCTCATCGACCGGCAAGCCCAAACGGTCCTGGACAGCCTCCCGTCCCGGGACCGCGCAGCCGCCACAGAGCACCAGGATGCCGCGGCGCCCTGAGGCGACAGCCGCACGGACCGCCAACTCCTCGAAGTGATCTGGGATCAGTTGCGCGGTCGCGGCGGCAGCGGGTGGTCGCAATTGGGCGGTATGTCGCTCATCGACTACGTCGCCGAAGTCGGTGACTACGCCACCACACTGCGCGCCGAGTTGGACAGTCTGCGTGCCGCGCAACAGGTTTCGGGAACCAACGGGCAGGCCGCCAAGCCGGCCGTGCGGGCTGCGGGCGGTAAGACCAACGTTAAGGCACGGTGAAGATTGCGGGGGCCACGAAGGACCGCGAAGCGGGCCGCGACGGCGAAGCGCGCCGCCTAGACGCGCTGAGCCCTTTCAGAGAAGCGGTGTCAGCAGCAGTCGAGAACCCATTCCCACTGTGCGGGCCAATGTCTCGGCATAGGAGTCGAAGATCGGCGTCATGCGCCGCAACTCCCACAGCGTGGCCACGTTGATCCACGCGAAGTCGCGGGCCTTCGCGATGTCCCAGGAGCTGATCAGGTGTGCAACTGACTCCAGATGATCGTCGACGCATTGTTCGACCCGGGTCAGAAAGGAGCGCCGGATGCCGGCCTCGATGGAGGCCAGCAGCTCGTTGATCTTGTCGTAATCCTGCTGCACGCCTTGGGTTGTCGGTGTACATCCGCGTGCGGCGCAGGTATCGACCACGGCCAGCGGCAGATCGTGTTCGATATGGGCGTTGATGCCGGCGAGGGCGAACTGGATCGGCGCCAGGTCCGTGCGGGCGCGAGCGTCGAACAGCGGCGCCCAGGCGCGCGGCTTGTCGCCAGGAGCATCGTAGGCGTCGAACCAGTAGCCGGCGAAGCGCACGTCGAGGTCGATGACGAACGAGGCGTCGTGAAATACACCGCCTGTGGTGAGCCGATCGAGCATCATCTCGGTCACTTTGAGGTAGACGGAATTGAACACGCGGGCACCGTCACTGGGCTGATGCTCCGTGTCGATGGCGCGCAAACGGGAGATCACCTCGGCCACGGCGTCGGGGTTCATCGCGTCACCGATCCCGTGCTCGCAATTGTCCGGTCCGCCTGTCGTGCAACGCCTGTGTCCATGTGCCGCCTTCCCCCGAGTTCCCCGGATCTGTCTCCATGCTGCGCCCGTTCGGTGCCGAAGACCCGCGTATTGGACTACTCGTGCTCATCGCGCGGATCAAAATCGCGAAACCGAGGCACGCACCGGTGTGTTCGCACTTAGTGTCGAGTCCGCGCTCACGGTGCATGACCAGATACCCGCCCGGCGAGCCCGCGCTGTGCGCTGGCCGCCTGCTCGAAGCACCTCGCGGAAGGCGGGTCAATTCGAGTATTTCCTTACTCGCTCCGACGGCGTTGTTCGCGGTCACAATCGGGCTATGGAGATCGAAAGCCGTGAAACCGAAACCCGGGCAGTCGAGGCCGACCCTCCGGCGGCGCGGGTAGGGCTCACTCGGGCGCGGGTGTTGCGCATCGCAATGGTCCTCGTGGTGGTCGGCGCCGTCGCGGCGGCGGTAGGTTTCGGGTGGGCATACGAAACCGAGCGTGCCCACGCCACAGCCGATGTGCGGGACGCAGCTGCCGCGAAGCTGTATGCCCGTTCGCAGCTGCAGTTGTCCGGGCTCTCACCGGGCGGCGGCGACGATGTGGCCGCCATGCAGATGCTGCTGGCCGCGCGCGCCATCCGATCGTCGGTGCCCGGCGACGACTACCTGCTTGCCGCACTCAACCAAGAGCGCGAGCTGACCAAGGTCATCGACACGCAGGCCCAAGTGATGAGTGTGGCGTTCAGCCCCGATGGCACGCGGATCGCAGCCGCCGGCTCCGATGCGGCAGTCCGGCTATTCGACGCCCCCTCCGGCCAGCCGACCGGTGCGCCCTTGCGCGGCCACGAAGGCGTGGTCACTGCGGTGGCGTTCAGCCCCGACGGCACCCGCATCGCCACCTGCGGCGCCGACTCCACCATCCGGCTATGGAGTGTCGGCACAGGACAACCCATTGGGCAGCCGCTGCGCGGCCCAGACAAGGGCCTGTTGAGCGTGGCATTCAGCCCCGACGGCAGCCGCATCGCCTCAGCCAGCGGGGATGGGACGATCCAGTTGTGGGACACCGCGACCGCACAGCCGGTCGGCCAGCCGCTACTCGGCCACGATGGCGGTGTGACGCGGGTGGTGTTCAGCCCCGACGGGCACCGCATCGCCTCGGGCGGCACGGACAAGACGGTCCGACTCTGGGACACCGCCACCGGCCAGCCCGTCGGGCAGCCGCTACTCGGCCACGATGGCTGGATCATGAGTGTGGCGTTCAGCCCCGACGGCACCCGTATCGCTACGGGCAGCTTCGATAAGACAGTCCGACTTTGGGACCCCACCACCGGCCAGCCGATCGGCCAGCCGCTGCACCACAACAGCGCTGTGGCGGCAGTTGCCTTCAGCCCCGACGGCACCCGCATCGCCACCGGCGGTGCCGACAACGCTATCCACCTGTGGGACAGCGCTACCGGCAGCGCACTTGGTGCCCTCTCCGGTCACCACTCCGCTATCGAGAGTGTGGCCTTCAGCCCAGATGGTCGGCGGATCGTCTCCGGAAGCGACGACCAGACAGTGCGAGTCTGGGACGCCAGCAGCGGGCAGCCCCTGCTCGGGCACACCGACATGGTGATCAGTGCCGAATTCTCCGATGATGGCCAGCGCATCCGCTCAGGCAGCCAAGACGGGACCGCCCGGTATTGGGACGCGACGACCGGGCACCCGATCGGTCAGCCGCTACGTGTCACCGGTCCGGTGAAGTGGCTGATCCCATTCGGCGACGATCGGTTGCTCTCCCGTGATGACTCGGCCGTGCGGTTGTGGGACGCCCGCACCGCCAAACCCATCGGAGACCCAATGCACGTGCTGAATGACCCTATGCTGCCTTCGGCCGCGTGGTACGAGAAGACCGGCCGTATCGTCGTTCAAGCCGAGCCCGGCGCCATCGAGGTGCGCGATGCGAACACCATGGCCACGGTCGGAATGCCGATATGGCCGCGTAAGCCCGTCATGGGGTTCGATCTGAGTCCCGATGGCCACATCCTCGCTACCAGCAGTACCGATTCGGCGATTCAGCTATGGGTTGTGCAGACAGGCAAGGAATTGCGTGAACCGTTGAAGGGCAACGGCATGATCATTCAGGTCTCCTTTAGCCCCGACGGGCACCTGCTCGTCGCCGGATCTCAGGGAGCGGTGGACAACACTCCGAACACCGTCCGGCTCTGGGAGACTCTGAACTTCAAACCGGTCGGCGACCCGATCCGGTTTGATTACGCCGTACTGGCCACCGCGTTCAGCCGCGACGGGAAACTCATGGCTACCGGGAGCGGCGACGGCACCATCCGGTTGTGGGATGTCGGACGCCATACCCTTATCGGCGCACCGCTCGCGGGTCACACGGAGCCGGTAACCGCCTTGGACTTCAGTCCTGACGGCACGAAGTTGGTGTCAGCGAGCGTCGACCATAGTCTGCGGATTTGGCCGGTGCCAACGGGTTCGCCGGAGACGCTATGTGCAAAGTTGACGCAAAATATGAGCCGCGAGCAGTGGAAGCGATGGGTCTCACCCCAGATCGACTACGTCGCCGCATGTCCCGGCCTGCCAATCGCCGGCGACGGGACGCACTGAGGCTGGGTGGGGGACCTGTGGCGAACGTCTTCATCAGTCACACTGGCGCCGACATCGTTTGGGCCCGGCAGATCCACAAATGGCTGTCCGAAGACCGGCACGATGTCTTTCTCGATGTGGACCAGCACGACGGTGTGCCGGTCGGAGTCGACTGGGAACGCCTGCTGTTTGAGCGGCTCCACGAGGCCGACGCGATGGTGTGCATCCTGTCCCCGGCGTACCTGGAGTCGGTGTGGTGTGCCGCGGAAATTGGTGCGGCACGCGCGTTGGGCACTGAACTGTTGCCGGTTCAGGTCAACGCCGAGCCTCTCGATGAGAAGCTGCTGCGGCTGCAGCAGTACGTCGATGCCGCGGCAGATCCCGCTGAGGCGCGCAGCCGTCTGAGGTTGCGGCTGTCGGCAATCGACGGGGCCGGCGGCTGGGGCTGGCCGGACGGCAAATCCCCGTACCCAGGATTGCGCCCGTTCGAACTGGGTGAACACCGCGTGTTCTTCGGCCGATCCCGCGAGACCACCCAGGTCGCCGAGCGGCTGCGCTCCCCCGAGCGGGCGGCCGCCGCAATACTCGCGGTGGTCGGGGCGTCCGGTTGCGGCAAGTCGTCGCTGGTGCGTGCCGGGGTGTTGCCGCGGATCGCGGGTGAAAGCTATTGGCTGGCTTTGCCGCCGATGCTGCCGGGCACCGATCCGCTGGGTAACCTTGTGCGCGCGATGGCCGCGACGATCCGCGAACACCGGATCGGTTTCGACGTCGCGTCGCTGCGCAAAGAGCTCGATCACCATGGGCTCAAGGCTGTTTCGACGGATCTGCTGCTGGCCGCAGGTGCCGATGATCAATGCAAGCTGCTGATCGTCATCGATCAGCTCGAGGAGCTTCTCACCCACGCCGAGCCCGCCGAACGCGCCGCATTCACCGCCGCGCTGGCCCCCGCGCTGGGTGGTCCGGTTCAGGTGCTGGCCACGTTGCGCCCCGAATTCCTCGATGCCTTCGCAAGTGACGCCGACTTGTCGTCGATCGCGTTGCGCTACAACGAGATTCGCCCATTGGATGCCGATGCGCTGCACGAGGTGATCGAACATCCCGCCAAGGTTGCCGGCCTGAGCTTTGAGCAGGGTCTGGCCACTCGTCTGGTGACCGACACCGGTACCGGTGATGCGCTGCCGCTGCTGGCCTTTACGCTCGAACAACTCGCCGCCGGCCTCACGCGGGGTGACACCATCACCGAACAGCGCTACACCGATCTGGGCGGGGTGCGCGGGGCGCTGCAGCGCCAGGCCGACGCAGCATTGGCCGACGCGTGCGATAACACCGGGTTGACCCGCCAACAGGTGCTCTCGACGCTCTTGGGCCTGGTGTCAATGGATGAAAACGGTCGACCCGCCAAGCGGCGGGTAGCCCTCGATCAGATGTCGCCGGAGGTGTCCGCCGGGCTGCAGCCATTCGTCGAGCGCCGGCTGCTGGCCACGCAAGCCGAAGCCGAGCAGAACGTCATCGGCGTGGCCCACGATGCTTTTCTGGTCAACTGGTCACCGCTGAAGTCCGAAATCGAAACGCAGGCAACCGCGTTGCGTACGCGTCGGGTAGTGGAAAACGCTGCCAGCGACTGGGTGGCCAGCGGTCGCGACCAAAGGGCCCTGCTGGCCGGCGGCCAGCTCGCCAAGGCGAAGGTCGACACCGGTGCAGAAATGAAACACACTACCGAAATCAAGGCACCACCTGCCGGACGGAAGCAGCGAACGAGGGCGCCGAAATGGTGGCCCGGCCGCCGTCAGCTCGTCACCCGCGTCGACCTCAATCGCGACGGCCGCGCATTCCTGGAAGCCAGCATCCGCGCCGACCAGTCTCGCCGTCGCCGCCTCACCACGCAGGTAGTCGCAGTCATCGCCATCCTCGCCATCGCGACGGCGACCTCGGTGGCGTTGTACTTTCGCGCCAACACCGAACGAGACAACGCCCAGGCGAGCGCGAAGAAGGCCATGGCGTCGCGGTTACAAAACGAGGCTGCTGACATTCTGTCCGAGACCAAACCCGGCGCCGACTTCCAAGCGATATACAAGATACTCGCCGCGCACGCGCTAGACCTTGACGCGCACGTTCTGGCCCACGATGCAGATGACGGTCCGATGCGTGACGTAATCGAACGAGAAATGGCCACCGACAAAATTGTCAACGCCCAGTCAGGAATCGACAGCGTGGCGTTCAGCCCAGACGGAAAGCGCATCGCAACCGGCGGCGACGACGGTATGGTCCGGATCTGGGATGCCGCCACCGGTCAACCCGTCGGCGCGCCGCTATCCGGGCACAGCAGTGGAGTCCGTGGCCTGGCGTTCAGCCCTGACGGGAAGCGCCTTGCTGGCGGCAGCGCCGACCACACCGCGCTGATGTGGGACACCGCGAGCGGCAAGCCCGTCGGCGGCCTACTCACCGGCCACACGGACGGGGTATCGGCTGTGGCGTTCAGCCCCGACGGGCGCCGCCTGGCCACCGCGAGCCTCGACAACACCGTACGTTTCTGGGATGCCGACACCGGCAAACCGATGGGCACTTCACTCACCGGCCACACCGAGGGCATCGAGGGCATCGCATTCAGCCCAGACGGCCACCGGATGGCCACCGCCGCCAATGACAAGACGGTCCGTATGTGGAGCGCCGACACCGGCCAGGCGATCGGCGCACCGCTGACGGGCCACACCGGTTACGTGAATGCGGTGGCCTTCAGCCCCGACGGGCGCCGTCTGGCCACCGGCGGCAGTGACAAGACGGTGCGGCTGTGGAACGCCGACACCGGCCAGCCGATCGGAGCACCGCTGACCGGCCACACCGAGCAGGTGACCAGTGTGGCCTTCAGCCCCGACGGGCGCCGCCTGGCCAGCGGCAGTTACGACAAGACCGTGCGGATGTGGAGCGCCGAAACGGGACAACCTGTCGGCCCTCCGATGACAGGGCACACCAACGAAGTGTTCAGTGTGGCGTTCAGCCCCGACGGGCACCGTCTGGCTTCCGGCGATAGCGACGGAGAGCTCAGGCTCTGGAGAACCGATGCGGCGCAACGACTTACAGGCCTTGCAGAAATAGCACTGGACTCGGCATTCAGCCCCGACGGGCACCGCTTGGCCACCGCCGGGTTCGACAAGACGGTGCAGCTGTGGGACGCCGCTACCGGAGAACCCCTTGGCCTCCCGCTGACCGGCCATACCGGCAGCGTCACCAGTGTGGCCTTCAGCCCCGATGGGCGTCGGCTGGCCAGCGCCAGCGCCGACAAAACGGTGCGGTTGTGGAACGCCGACACCGGCCAACCCTTCGGCGTGCCGCTCATCGGCCATACCGACAACGTGAGCGGTGTGGCGTTCAGTCCCGACGGGCACCGAGTGGCAAGCGCCAGCTACGACAAGACCGTACGGCTCTGGGACGCCGACACCGGCCAACCGATTGGCCAGCCGCTGAGCGGCCACAGCGCCCAAGTGATGAGTGTGGCGTTCAGTCCCGATGGGCGTCGCCTAGCCAGCGCCAGCGGCGACAAGACGATCCGGTTGTGGGACGCCGAAACCGGCGAGCCAATAGGACCCCCTCTCACCGGTCACGCCGACACGATCCAGACCGTGGCGTTCAGCCCCGATGGGCACCGCCTCGCCAGCGCGGGTGACGACAGAACCGTACGGCTGTGGGACGCCGACACCGGCCAGCCCATCGGCGCGCCGCTGACCGGACATACCGGCTCGATTCAGGCCGTGGCGTTCAGCCCCGATGGGCACCGCCTGGCTAGCGCCGCGTGGGACAAGACGGTACGGCTGTGGGACGCCGACACCGGCCAACCGGCGGGCGCCCCGATCACTGGCCATACCGACACCGTGGGCAGTGTCGCGTTCAGCCCGGACGGGCGGCGGCTCGCCACGACCAGCCTCGACAGGACAGTACGGTTCTGGCCCGCCGACGTGACGCCGGAAACCTTGTGCGACAAGCTCACAACCAACATGAGCCGCGACCAGTGGCACAGTTGGGTCACGCCGGATAGCGACCCCGTCAAACTGTGCCCGAATCTGCCCGACCCCGGGAGCTGACCCGCTACCGTCAGCGGCGCCCTCGCCTTACCCGGGAATGAAGTAGCCGCTCACTCCGGCTGAAACATCGTGGGGGAGCCCGATACCTTGGACTGTCGCCCGCCAGGTGCTTGAGGTTGCTCGGGTGTGGCCAACGCCAAGCCGCGGAGCTGATCCGAGCGCCCCTGAGCACCTAGGCGCCAGTCGACGAGACGCGCAGACTAAAGGGGCTCGTCGACTGGTCGAAACTTCGCACCGCTGACGCCGGTGACAAACGAAGCGGCCCGTATCAGGACCAACACCGCTTGGATCGGCGCATACTGACCACCAGAGACGACGCCGGGGGGCTGCGTGGAGAAAACCATCTTCATCTCATATCCGCGGGCTAACAGGGCAGACCTGCAGCAACTGGTCGACCACCTCGAAGAGATGGGTTGCCGGCCATGGTTCGACGCCTCGCTGCACGGAGGACAAGACTGGTGGCAGGAGATCCTGCTGCAGATCCGCAACTGTGACGTCTTCATCTCCATCGTCTCCGAAGCTGGGCTGAATTCCGTCGCGTGCGCCCGCGAGTTCGAATGGGCCGAAACGCTGGGCAAGCCAGTCCTGCCTGTGGCCACCGAACCGGTTCCGGCGGGGCTCAACCGGCGCCTTATCAGCAAGCACATCGTCGACTATTCCGTTCCCGCCGACCGTGACAAGGCTGCGCGCAAGCTGGCTGCCGCCCTGCTCACACTGCCGGCCCCGCAGCCGCTGGCTGACCCGCTGCCCACACCGCCCGCAGCGCCGCTGTCGTATCTGACCGACCTCGACGAGCGCGTCTCCTCGCCGAACCCCCTCAGCCAAAAAAAGCAGCGAGAAGTCGTCGACAGTCTCGAACCGGCGCTTCGGTCGGTCGATCCCGACGAGCGGCGCGGAGGACGCCGGATCCTCGAGCGGTTCGCGATCCGCGGTGACTTGTTCGCCGACGTCGATCGCCGGATCCAGGAACTCAAGCGGCTCAGTGCGGAGCCGGCGCTGGGCCAATCGGCACACAAGGGCCTGCTGAAGGACACTCCCGACAGCGCTCCGCCGGCCGATTCAGACGATCAGCGAAAAGAAGCCTCCGACAGGGAGGTTCAGTGCTTCCGGCAGTCCAATCTCGCGGTCCCGGCGATCGTGACCGCCGTCGCGGCCATCACGGGGGCGATCCCGCCGCTCACGACGCTGAGCACGAACTATGCCTACCCGCCGGGGGTGTGGTACTTCCAAGATATTTCGAGGATTCTGGTCGGTGTCACATTCTGTCTGCTTGCTCTGAAGGCCGAGTGTTTCTCGTCGAAGTTGCTCATGACGATCGGCTACTTGATGTTGCCGATCGCGATCCTTCAGACGATTGATCACGTGGTGGCGGCCGCGCGCCGGCTCTCCCATGACCAGGTGTACCAGCTTGCCACCGTCTACGCATATCCCGCTCTGCTCGCGTTGGCGTCAATGGTCGCGATTACGTTCGGGTGGTTGGTGTTGCGCGGTGAGCGGCTGGCGTGGGCCGTGATCCTGGCCGCGTGGGGCGGTTGCGGACTCGTGATGACCGTGCTGTCGTACATGGCCAGGCGCCATTCAGAGGTACCTCCGATCGCGGATTCCTTCCTCGTATTGCAGAACTTCGTTCTGCTCGCGGTCGCGATCCTGATGTTCCGCGAATCGCGGGCCTCACTTCGGCAGCTTGGCGCGACCGGCTACGGCAAGCTCTTCTCCACCGGCCGCGCCGCCGATGAACAGGATGCGGCGGCTGTGAATGCGACAGCGTCAGAGCGGGGCTGAGAACCGCGTGATGACCGAGGAAGCCTGGTGACCCCCTTAGCCTCTGATCTCGCCGCAGTGGTGAGCCAGTATGTCGGAGAGACCGAACGCGCGCTCGAGCACGCATTCGACGCCGCGGAGAACGCAGGCAGCGTGCTGTTGTTCGACGAGGCCGACAGCCTGTTCGGTAAGAGAGGCGATATCGCCCGCGATGCCCGACTGCGCTGGACGGGCACCGCATTGGCGGTGATCGCCACCGCGGCAGGCGTTTTCGCTCTCATTTGCCACCAGCGCCGTCACCGTCGACAGGAATCCGTCTCCCGTCACACAACACAATCGGCTGACTGAACGCGGCAACACGGTCGCGGCGGCGGTACCGGTCAGCGGCGGTATCACCGTCACCGAGTGGGGATGCGGTGCCGCACCACTTTCTGAACAGCAAATGGGACGTCGGGGCCGATCGCCGCCACTTCCTTGTCCCGTACTAATCCACACCGCGCGCTGGGCGCACGGTCACGACCGGTTGGGCGCATCGGCGATTTCAATCGCTGGTGCGGTGGAGCCGCCGTGGCGTCTGCGGCGGCGGCGCTGCGGTACTCGAAGCCCTTCTTCGCGCCAAAGGCGTTGCAGCTTCTGGTGATTGACTGCCCGGCCTTCAGCGCGGGCGTCGTGATACGCAGGTCGGAACTCAAGCCGAGGGTGGTCCTTGGCGTACTGGCGAAGCCAGGTTTGACGAAATCACAGTTAGTGGCGAAATACATTGTACGTCAAAGTACTTAGGACGATCTTACCGCTCGGGTATGAGTCGTCGGGTCCCGCCGGGTGTGCGCGTCGTCTTCTTGTCCAGCCGTTTGCCTCCATCGTCCGTTCGTCGCCCTGGTCGAATCGACCCCACCCCCGCAGCTCCGGTTCTCGGCGGTAACACGGTGCGTTGGACTCAGTCGCCGACATGACCGCGTTACCAGTCGACGAGGACGCGGCCCAGCTCTGGGCGCTGTTACGCGTCCACCTCGCTGAGACCGGCCACAGGGTCGGCATCAAAGACCTATGGATCGCTGCGATCGCCGCCTCCAAGCATCTGCCGATAGTGACACAGCATCACGACTTCGACGTCCTCGAGGGAGTCGCTCGCATTGCTGTCATCCGCATGTGAAAGCGGGATACGCTGAGTGGGAGCGTATTTCGGTGCTGGCTAAGGATCGCGTCCCTAACATCTCACTCTTACGTCACAGTGACGTAATGTTGGGGATTGGAATTGTGCTGTTGGCCAAGGGATTCCATCTGCCGATAGTTGGATCGCTGCGATCGCCGCCTCCAAGCATCTGCCGATAGTGACACAGCATCACGACTTCGACGTCCTCGAGGGAGTCGCTCGCATTGCTGTCATCCGCATGTGAAAACGGGATACGCTGAATGGGAGCGTATTTCGGTGCTGGCTAAGAATCGCGTCCTAACATCCCACCCTTACGTCACAGTGACGTAATGTTAGGGACTGGAATTGCGCTGTTGGCCAAGGGATTCCACCTGCCGATAGTTTATCTTATGTCAACTAGGCGTATAATCCCTTGGTGTATAAGGCATTTGATTAATTGATAATGCTACTGTGTTGTTGTCCCAGCTCAGTGAATCGGTGATTTGCTCACTTTAAATGTCGCATTTGTTCCGACACGCTCAATGAAGGTGTCGCCCTTCTAGCCGAAGTGGTGCTTAAGTTGATTTTGTGACTGCTGCGGCAGCTGCTAATCACTGGGCACGCACTGCGGCCGAGTCGGACACATTGTTCTATCGACTCCCGTACAGCTCGGGTGAGACGTGCGTTAGCGCGACCGCAGCGGGTGCGGTCGCTTTCGACTGCACCGCGGCGGCGCACCGAGGCATTCGGCCCTTTCGGGGTCAGCGGAATTATTGCGGTTTCTGGTGGTTCGCTCGCACGAAACGTCACGTGACATTCGAATCATGGTATGAGAGGGACCATCTCATTGCGCTGGATTTTGATCCTTCGGTGCGCGGGGGTGGCCGAATAGCCATTCACAATGCGGTTCGACGCGTGTTGCCTTTGCCCTCTGGCACACGGTCAATACGTCACTGTGGCGCTTCGCGCTGAGAATACTATTGCGCCCCAGCATGTTTCATGACGTTTCATGGATAATCTCTATTATCCATGAAAAATCCGGCGCCGATAATGCCCAAGTATGTCCGCCGGTAACACCGTTGCAGGAACACTTTTTTGGTGGCCAGCAGGCTGTGGGTACGTGTTCGGAGCGTCGACGATGCGGGACACTCTATGTCGGAATGCGCCGTGGCTTCTGCGATCTCGGCTCGGGTGTTGGCGCACGTGGCGAGTAGTTCAGTGTTTGCGACCAATGCGGCGGGTGAGGGCGTGGGCTGCGCGCATCAGCGTCTCCCCTAACTGTCGGTGTCGGTCTCCCGCGAAACGGAATTCCACGCCGGTCAGGCTCAGGGCCCACGTCGGCTGGTTTACCTCGTTGAACACGACTGCTGCGATGCCCCAACTGCCTTCGACAACCAGACCGGGGTTGAGCGAATATCCGTTCTTGCGCGTCTCGGCAATGCGCTCCCCAATTGCCCTACGCGAGTGCACTTTTCCGAACTCCCGTCGAAGGTCGGCGCGACCAAGGTAGTCGTCGATCTCACGGTCTGAGAGGTGGGCGAGCATCACCAGCCCGGCGGAGGCGACGCCGAGCGGGAACCGCTTGCCCGGATACAGCACGTGGGAGCGCAGCGGGAAGCTGCCTTCTTCTTCTGACACGCAGACCGATTCGTCTCCGCGGCGCACCGAGAGAAAGGCACTCTCCCCTGTGTCGCGGGCGAGAGTGCGCAAGATGTCTGCCGCCAATGGTGCCGCGTCATAGCGGGTGGCGGCCACGGAGCCGAGCAGGTAGATCTCCGGACCTAAAAACCACAGACCGCTGTCGCGGGCTCGATCGACAAGACCCTCGCGACTCAGTGCCATGAGCATGCGGTGAGCGGTCGCGCGGGGGATGTCGGTGCGCTGCGCAAGTTCGGTGGTCGAGGCACCCGCCGACGGGTCGCGGCCAAGTGCGCGCAGGATCGCTGCGGCCCGCGTGATGACCGGCGTACCCGAAACGCGCTCGACGCCCACGCCGCGATCTTACGTCCGCTCAGTGGACGTACCCTCAACTGGCCGTCCACATCGATGAACACTTTCGGCTCAACCTGAGCCAGATATTGCATCCAACCAGCGCGAAGTGCTCTCCTGTGGGGGTGAGACGCGTTCTCGATGAACGAACGCGCCGAGTAGGGAGTCACCGATTGTCATGAGCGGTAAGCAAGTCAAAGACGTCCATGAGGCCGTCGCCGATATCCGAGATGGTTCGTCGCTGGCCGTTGGCGGCTTCGGCCTGTGCGGGATCCCCGACGCGCTGATCGCCGCCCTGGCCGAATTGGGCTCCGGCGATCTCGAAGTCTTCTCGAACAACTGCGGAGTTGACGGCGAAGGGCTGGGCGTCCTGCTTGACCTCGGCCGAATCCGTCGAGTCACCGCGTCCTACGTCGGGGAGAACAAAGAGTTCGCTCGGCAGTACCTCGCCGGCGAGCTCGAGGTCGCACTGACCCCCCAGGGCACACTGGCAGAACGGCTGCGTGCGGGCGGGGCCGGAATCCCAGCCTTCTACACACCCGCTGGGATCGGAACACCTGTGGCCGACGGAGGCCTGCCATGGCTCTACGCCACCGACGGAACCGTCGCCGTCGCGTCGCCCGCCAAGGAAACACGCGAATTCGATGGCCAGCGATTCGTGCTCGAGACAGGCATCCGCACCGACTTCGCCCTCGTACACGCGAAACTGGGGGACGCGGACGGAAACCTTGTGTTCGACAAGACCGCGATGAACTTCAACCCCCTGGCGGCGATGGCGGGCCAGATCACCATCGCACAGGTCGAAACACTTTTTGCGCCAGGAGAACTCGACCCCGAAGCGATTCACCTTCCCGGTATCTTCGTGCAGCGCATCGTCGAAACCGGGCCGCAGCGAACCCGCATCGAGAAACGCACCGTGCGAGACAAGGTGGTAGCCCACTCATGACCGACGATTCGACAGCCGTGGGTTGGAGTCGAGCCGAGATGGCGCGCCGCGTCGCCCTCGAAATGCAGGATGGCCAGTACGTGAACCTCGGGATCGGGTTACCGACGCTGATTCCCGCTTACCTGGATCCCGCGCTGCGCATCACGCTGCACTCGGAGAACGGGATTCTGGGGACTGGCCCCTATCCGACCGAAGACGAGGTGGACGCCAACCTCATCAATGCGGGCAAGGAAACCGTGACCGTGCTCAACGGGGCTAGTTTCTTCGACTCCGCCCTGTCGTTCGGGATGATTCGCGGCGGACACGTCGACGTCGCTGTGCTTGGCGGTATGCAAGTATCACGCCACGGCGATCTCGCCAACTGGATGGTGCCCGGCAAGATGGTCAAGGGCATGGGCGGCGCCATGGACTTGGTACACGGCGCCACCCGCGTCATCGTCCTGATGGAACACGTCGACAAGAACGGTCAACCCAAGATCGTCGACCAATGCACGCTTCCGCTGACCGGCGAACGCGTCGTGCACCGCATCGTGACTGACTTGGCCGTCATCGACGTCGACGGAGACGGGTCGCTGACCCTCGTCGAGACGGCACCAGGTGTCACGATCGATCACGTCCTGTCCGCTACGGGTGCACCGCTGACACTCAGCGACGCGTTGACGCAACGAAGCCAGGACACAGTCATGTCATCGCCCATTGGGTGAGTGTTTGAGTCGAGGCCTGTGGCTGCATGATCACGCCGGTATCACTGAGTGACCGCTCCATTGACCTGAAAGAACATCCGTGACCGTCGTCGGGATTAGCGGCGCCTCGGGCGCGCTCGGCCGCCTCACCGCACAATACGTTCTGCAGAGCTATCCGACTAACAACGTGGTGCTACTGAGCCGCACACCAGCATCGGTCGCGCTCTCCACGCCGCGGGGAGTAACCGTGCGGCACGCCGACTTTGACGAACCTGAACGACTCGTCGATGCATTCCGTGGGATCGACGTGCTCCTGTTGATCTCGACAGACGCCATAGGGCAGCGCAGCGCGCAACATCAGGGGGCGATCACCGCGGCCGCCGCCGCACGAGTTGCCCGCATCGTCTACACATCAACGACCAACGCCGATCACGATTTCCCAACACAGCTGCAACCGCTCACCGATGATCACTCCGCGACCGAGGAGGCGCTGCGCGGGGCCGGACCGTCATGGACGTTGTTGCGCAACGCTTTCTATTTCGAAGCGTTCGCACGGTTGTTCTCTGACACTGCCGCCACCGGACAGCTGGTCACCAACTACGGCTCCGGCTGTCACGCAGCCGTCTCACGTGATGATTGTGCCGCTGCAGCAGCCGCCGTTCTGGTGGGCCAGGGCCACGATGGCGGCGTGTACGACATCACCGGCCCGGAGTTACTCGACAACGAGGCGGTCGCGGCGGCTTTGGCCGCGCAATATCGTCGACCAGTCGCCGTGTTTCACGCAAGCGACGACGACTATTACAACGAGTCGCTCGCAGCCGGGATACCTGCTGCCGAGGCAAATCTCCTCACCGGCTTCGGCATCAGCGTCCGCACGGGGCTCATGCAGGCCCCGCTGGGAGATACCGACAAGCTCATCGGCCGGCCTGCGACCAGCCTGCAGGGATACCTCACCTTCAACTAGCCTTCGCCGCCGTCAGGGACGCCGCAGGATGAGCGCGTCGCCCTGGCCTCCCGCACCACAGAGTGCCGCCACGGCGTAGCCCGAGCCGCGTCGTGCCAGCTCAAGGGCGGCGTGCAGGGTGATGCGCGCCCCGGACATGCCGATCGGGTGGCCGATCGCGATCGCACCCCCATTGACGTTCACCTTCTGCGGGTCGACGCCGAGCTCCTTCGTCGACGCCAGCGCCACCGCCGCGAACGCCTCGTTGATCTCGATGACATCGAGCTGATCGACCGAGATGCCCTCGCGGGCAACGGCTTTCTTGATGGCGTTGACCGGCTGCGACTGCAGGGTGGAGTCGGGGCCTGCGACGACGCCGTGGGCGCCGATCTCGCACAGCCAGGTCAGGCCCAGCTCCTGGGCCTTGGATTTGTTCATCACGACGACGGCAGCGGCGCCGTCGGAGATCTGCGACGCCGACCCTGCGGTGATGGTGCCGTCCTTGCGGAACGCCGGCCGCAGCCCGGCCAGCGATTCGGCGGTGGTGTTGGCCCGGATGCCCTCGTCCTCGGTGAACTCGATGGGATCGCCCTTGCGCTGCGGGATCTTCACCGGCACCACTTCGTCGGCGAAGACGCCGTCTTTCCATGCGGCAGCGGCCTTTTGGTGCGAGGCCGCGGCGACCTCGTCCTGCTGGGCGCGGGTGAACTGGTCGACGTCGTTGCGCTGCTCGGTCAGCGCGCCCATCGGCTGGTCGGTGAACACGTCGTGCAGCCCGTCGTAGGCCATGTGGTCGAGCACGGTCACGTCGCCGTACTTGTAACCCGCGCGGCTGTCCATCAACAGATGCGGCGCCTTGGTCATCGACTCCTGGCCGCCGGCCACCACGACGTCGAATTCGCCGGCGCGAATGAGCTGATCGGCCAGCGCGATCGCGTCGATACCCGACAAGCACATCTTGTTGATCGTCAGCGCCGGCACATCCCAGCCGATCCCCGCGCCGACAGCGGCCTGCCGGGCAGGCATCTGACCCGCGCCCGCGGTCAGCACCTGACCCATGATCACGTACTCAACGAGGGACGCCCGAACCTTTGCCTTCTCCAGCGCACCAGCAATGGCGATGGCACCCAAATCGCTGCCGGAGAAGTCTTTCAGCGAACCCATAAGCTTGCCTACAGGAGTACGTGCTCCAGCAACAATCACCGACGTCGTCATTTGATGCCTCCAACAGCTGGATGTCGTCTCGGTCCTAATCACCTCGGACGGCGTCCGCCAGGTGGTTCACGCTCACAGTGCACCTAGATGGGCTGATGCTGCAACAATGTCGCCGGAGGCTTTCACGCGGTGAGAGGTCATGGCTGTTCGCGTCCACTGAGTGAGCGTTCGTTGATCCCGTCGGCGGCATGCGACCAATTGGATGTCGAGGCGATCGTCAGTCGCACTAGGTGGCAAGGCATTTGGCCCATCATGTCTTCCAGCGCCTCTTGTTCCCGTTTTTGGCTGCGGTTTATTGAGCAGATGCCGCTAGACGCGCAG
The DNA here is from genome assembly GCF_000328565.1 of Mycobacterium sp. JS623. Classification (NCBI taxonomy): domain Bacteria; kingdom Bacillati; phylum Actinomycetota; class Actinomycetes; order Mycobacteriales; family Mycobacteriaceae; genus Mycobacterium; species Mycobacterium sp. JS623. The sequence goes on from NC_019957.1 coordinate 125,557, forward strand.
CACGAGTGGGACCGCCACCGTCTGGTGGATGCCGATGCCATCCTGGCCAGCCTGCGTACCGCGCCGACCACTCTCGGCGTGGTGCCGCGGCCGCAGAGTTGTGGCATGTCAACGGCGCCCCACGAAGGTGGGCGTTATTGCATCGGTAACCAGACCGTTCTGCGGTGATTGCGGACTTCCATCAACCACAGCATCCGATGAGCGCCATCGGAGGGTAAGTCCGGCGTTCGCTACACCGGGTGATGTCACCGGACGTCATGACTTGAATTGTCCTCACGCTGTATCTTTGCGCCGTGGAGGGACCTGTCGATGTCGATGATTCGGGGTTGCTCGATGACTTCATTGGCCCGGCACGCCAGGAACGTCGCGAGCTAATCGAGTGGCTGCTCGAACGCGGCTTTGATATCGGCCAGATTCGCAGCGCCTTTAGTCCAATGCTTCTGCCGGCCAACCGGATAATCGGCGAGGACGGAACACTGGTATCGCCACGCGAAGTCGCGGAATCCAATGGCGTCGATCTTGACCTTCTGCAGCGACGGCAACGTGCTGTCGGGCTTCCGCGCGTGGAGAACCCCGATGCCCAAGTGCAGCCTCGCGCAGATGCCGAATCCGTCCTCAGCGCCGCGAGGCTCGTTGAACTCGGTATTCATCCCGACCATATCGTCGTGATCGCACAGCTCCTGATGGAGGGTTTCAGCCGTACGGCGGTCATGCTGCGCCGCGCAGCACTTAAGACACTGCTACGCCCAGGTGCCACAGAGTTAGAACTCGCCCAGGCGATGGAGGCTCTGGTAAAGGAAGGCACCCCGATGTTGGACCCAATGATCGGTGATCTGCTTCGCCTGGCGCTTCGACATTCGCTCGAAACGGAGGCGATCAATGCTGCCGAGCGCGCCGCGGGCGTACTGCCCGGTGCACGCCAGGTGGCCGTCGCCTTCGGTGACGTGGTCGGCTTCACGCGGCTGGGCGAGGCCCTGTCACCAGAGGATCTCGGGCTGCTCGCGAGGCGATTAAGCGACCTCACACGCGAGGTCGTGGCCCACCCGGTTCAGTTCGTCAAGACCATCGGCGATGCGGTGATGTTGGTCTGTACCGATCCGAAACGGTTGTTGATGACGGTCCTCGATCTAGTAGAGGCTGCGGACGCCGCTGCCTTCCCAAGTATCCGAGTCGGTGTCGCCTTCGGGCCGGCGATAAGCCGCACAGGCGACTGGTACGGCAACTCAGTGAATCTCGCCAGCCGGGTTACCGACGAAGCGCCGCCCGGCACAGTCCTAGTAGACGAATCCGCTCGTAACGTGATTGATGATGCAGAGCTTGAGTGGACTTTCCATGATCAACGCCACCTCAAGGGCATTCGCAGCGAGGTGCGACTCTACCGGGCTACGCGGGCAGCGACGGAGCATATTTCGTAATTCGGCGCGGGATCTTCCCGTGCGCCCAGGCCATCGGAACACATTGTCTGGCAGGCGAACTGGTTCGGTTTGACAGCAGGCGATCCCATTGCGCGTCGCCGTCGGAGTGCCGTCGACGGTTTACCGCGAAATATTATGGTTCACAGTATATTTCGTGTGCCGATAATTTTGCCATCCGCAAGGTGAACGAAACGAGGTTGGATCAACGTCATTCGGAGCATAGCGCTTTTTGTCTGCTGCTGGTGGCGGCGACAACGGCGCAGCCACTCTGGGCAAGGTTACGGCGCAAAGTGTTTCGGGATCCGCCTACCGACGCCCTCGCGGGCGGATATGGCGGTATTCCGCGACCAACTTACGCCGTGAACCAAGCCATCACTCGCGCTCATACACGGCGGACTCAACTACGACGGATGCCACCACACGCTTGAGCACGGCACTCAGGGCCCGCTGTTCGTCCTCGGTCAGCGCGTGGAGCTGGATACGCGCATTCGTACGGGTGCGTTCCGCGGCGCGACGTCGGGTCCGCTGACCGTCGCGACGGCAAGATCGCGGTGGGCGATATCCAGGACAGGTACTGCGGGTTTTCATAATCGTCCAGGTAGTTTGCCCGCGGTCTATGCTCGATTTCATCGCGGGAAGTCGGCGATTAGCTGCTTGCGCGAAGAGCATCGGACAGCGATGAACAGCGATCCGTTCGAGACGCAGCGCGACGTGCGCCCCGCCGTCGTCACGGAGTTGCGTGTAGTCGGGTTCGACGACGCCGAGGAGATCGGCCGCGGCGGCTTCGGCATCGTCTACCGCTGCACACAGGTCGCGTTGGACCGCACGATTGCGGTGAAGGTGCTCACCGCTGAACTCGACGAGAACCGGGAGCGGTTCTTACGTGAGCAACGCGCAATGGGCCGGCTCACGGGGCACCCCAACATCGTGGGCGTGATGCAGGTCGGGGAAACCGAGGGCGGCTACCCGTATCTGGTAATGCCCTATCACCGCAAGGGTTCATTGCATGAGCGGATCAAGCGGCTGGGGGTGTTACCGCTCGACGAGGTGCTGCGGCTGGGCGTGAAGATGGCCGGCGCACTGGAATCGGCTCACCGGCTGGGGATCGTGCACCGCGACGTCAAACCGGGGAACATCCTGCTGACCGACTATGGCGAGCCGGCATTGAGCGACTTCGGAATCGCCCATATCGCCGGCGGCTTCAGGACCGCTACCGGTACCTTCACCGGTTCGCCGGCATTCACGGCCCCGGAAATCCTCAGCGGCGATCCGCCCAGCGCGGCCTCCGACGTGTACGGGCTTGCCGCAACCCTGTTTGCCGCCCTGACCGGGCACGCCGCTTACGAAAGGCGTAGCGGCGAGCAGGTGGTGGCGCAGTTCCTGCGGATCGCTAGCGAGCCGGTACCGGATCTGCGGGAAAGCGGCATCTCCGACGACGTCTCCACTCTGGTTGAGAAGGCGATGGCCCGCGACCCTGTGGAGCGGCCGTCCGCGCACATGTTGGGTGAAGAGCTCCGGCAGTTGCAGGCCCGCCACGAGCTACCCGTCGACGACATGGCGCTGCATGCGCCACCGCACTCCGATCAACCGGGGTCGCGTGGTCCGGCGCGGCGGCCCGCTGGGAGTCTCCCGCCAAACCTGACGAGCTTCGTCGGCCGGCGTGCCGAGCTGTTGGAGGTGGAGAGGCTGCTGTCAACGTCACGCCTAGTGACATTGACCGGGGTTGGCGGGGTCGGCAAGACCCGCCTCGCAGTGCGGGCCGCAGCCGAGGCCTCAGCCGACTTCCCCGACGCGCGGCTGGTCGAGTTGGGTGAGCTGCGCGACGCGTCGATGTTGGTCGAGATCGTCGCCGCCGACTTGGGCCTGCGCGATGAGTCCGCAAGGTCGCTGCGCGACGTGCTGGTGGACTTCCTGTGCTTGCGCCCGCGTCTGTTGGTCCTCGATAACTGCGAGCAGATGGTGAACGCAGCTGCGGAACTGGCTGAGAGCCTGCTGCGGGAGTGTCCGGAATTGCGGATTCTGGCCACCAGCCGAGAGCGGCTCGGCATCGATGGCGAATCGGTGCTGCAGCTGACCCCCCTCACAGTTCCTGACACCGACGACGAGCCCACACTGCGCGGACTGGCCGAATACGACGCGGTGGCGCTGTTCACCGAGCGAGCAGCTACTGCGGTGCCAGGTTTTCAACTCACCGAGAACAACAAGACCACCATTGCCCGGATCTGCACGCGGCTGGACGGACTGGCGTTGGCCATCGAGTTGGCGGCCGCACGGCTGCGCACGATGTCACCCGAACAGATCCTGGAAAGGTTGGCCGACCGATACACGCTGCTGACCCGCGGCAGCCGCACCGCGCCGACGCGGCAACAAACACTCAGTTGGAGCATCGACTGGAGCTACGAGCTGTGCACCCCGGCAGAACAGGAGATGTGGGCCCGGCTGTCGGTATTCGCGGGAAGTTTCGAACTAGAAGCGGCAGAAGACATTTGTGGTGGCGACGGGCCCGATGTGGATGTCGATGATCTGCTCGCCTCACTGGTGGACAAGTCGATTTTGATCCGGACGGAATCCAACGGCCAAGTCCGATTCCGGTTACTCGAGACGCTTCGCGACTACGCCCAGGAGAAGCTTCGGCAGACTGGCGAGTACTCCGAAATCCGCCTGCGCCACCTGGACTGGTACCGGCGGTTGGTGAACGACGCCGCGACTGATTGGTTTAGTGTGCACCAGGTTGATTGGATCCGGCGGCTACGGCGGGAAGGGGCCAATCTGCGGGAGGCGTGGGAGTTTAGCCTTACCGATGCTCCCGAAATCGCGCTCGAAATCGCCGCCGCGTTCTATCCCTTTGGGATCGCCCGCGGAGCTCTCACCGAGACACGCAGATGGTTGGACCGCGCGCTGGCCGCGGCGAAGGCCGAGCCGACGACAGTTCGAGTAAAAGCGCTGTACGGCGCGGCCTTAGCAGCGAACCTCCACGGTCTCCCCGGTGACATCCAGGCGGGTGCAGCTCTGGCGGCCGATGCGGAGCGCCTCGTCCAGCACATGTCTGACCCAATAGCACAGGGTCTGACCGCCGTCGCCGTCGGCTACGCAGCATTGCTCAGCGGGGAGTATCAGCGCGCCCGTGCACACTTCGAGAAGGCCGTCGCGGCCACCGACGATCCAACGGCCCGCGCAGCGGCGATGACGTTGATGGGTTGGGCCCTGGAATTTCAGGGAGATGTCGGCCGAGCACTCGTTTGGCAGGAAAAGGCGCTTACGTTGACCAAATCGCTCGGGGAGTCGGTGTATAGCTCGTGGGCGCTGTGGTCCGTGGGGATTGGTTGGTGGCGGCAGGGCAAACCTGAACGCGCTGAGCAACTACTCAAAGAGAGCCTGCAGTTGACTCGCCTGGTCGATGACCCGCGTCATGGCGCGGCGTGCCTGGAGGCACTGGCCTGGGTCACCCGCGCGAAAGACGAGCCCAAGCGAGCCGTTGTGTTGATGGCAGCAGCGGACACGCTGGGCGGCGCCCAAGGGGCTTCGCCCGTCATACTCCCCGATTTGGCGGTCTTCCACGATGAGTGTGAACGACAGGCCCGAGAGGCACTGGGCCACAAGGAATTCGAGGCCGCCCGGCGAGATGGCCATTCAATGCAATTCGATGAGGCGGTTGCCTTCGCCCTCAGCGGGTGACCGCAATGAACTCCCCCGCGAGTTGCGCACATCAAGCGTGAGTCGCCGTCAGGTAGGCATCTGGCAAACCTGCAAGACTAGGTCAACCGGGTGGACCCACACACACGACGTCGGCGCCGTTCTGTGTCAACAGCTCGCCAAGCAGGGGCCGGCGATGAAGCAACCGAAGTTCAAGACGGTGATGGCTTCGAGGTGCGCCGGGCACTAAACACTCATCCTCAGTCAGGGTTCGGCAAGTATTACCGAGATGAGAGCGCCATTTCCTTCGCGTGATCGCATACGCTAAGCGCGACGCATTCGCCGAAATATCCGATTTCCGCGAAAGGCTGTCCATTTATCGCAGTCCGCGCACGCTTTCTTGAATTCGTCATTCTTCCCGGCTTCGATAAATGGACATCCGGAATTATTGAGTGGACATTCGTGCCGATTACTGGAGATGCACCGCGCGTCTGAACTGGCGTTTTGTTGAGTGCGGCACCCATCCATAGCCATGTCGATGTCGCTCTACACGCCGAGCGCGCCATGCCGGACGACCGCTCAAAATAGGTGCGACATATCGGGGGTATTGACAATTTCTCCGCAAAGAGACTTGAATCAAGAAACGCGCTCGCCGACGCATCTGCGAGTGGAGACTGCATATTTGATTCCGCAGGAAAGAAGGACATGCATGACGAACACCGGCGCCGCAATCGTTCCAGACGATGTCGCACGGCAAATCGTGCTCCCCGAGGGTCACGGCGACATCGACGCGCTGCATAAGGCCTACAAATGGGTGCGCAACAACGCGCCGCTGGCCCAGGCAGTCGTGGAAGGATTCGATCCTCTCTGGCTCGTCAGCAAGCACGCCGACGTGCGGGAGGTCGAGAGCCAGCCCGCGATCTTCTCGGCCGGCGGGGGCCCGAACGATCATGGCGGCAACAACCCAGTCCTGCAGAACCGGGCCGGCGACGGGTTCATGAAGAGCTTGCTCGGCGGCCACCTGCGCCTCATGGACTCCTTGCCCTACCTCGATCCGCCGGAGCACACCGATATCAAGTTCATCACCAACGACTGGTTCCGGCCCACCCCGCTTCAGAAGTGGACCGACCAGATCCGCGGCATCGCCACCGAGGCCATCGACAAGTTGCAGAAGCTGTCCGCAGAGCGCAAGGAGATCGACCTGGTCGACGACTGGGCCATGGGCTACCCCCTACATGTGATGATGACGCTGTTCGGGGTCCCAGCCGAGGACGAGCCGATCCTGATGAAGGTGACGCAGGAGATGTTCGGCGCTGGCGACCCCGAACACCAACGCGAGGTCGAGGAGCCCAGCCCCGAGGCGATGGCCCAGCAGTTCGTGGCGGCCTTTCAGGAGATCTGCGCCTACTTCGATGTACTGGTCGAGGACCGCCGCGCCAATCCCCGCGAGGACCTCGCCACCATCATCGCCATGGCTAAGGGTCCCGACGGGGAGTTCCTGCCGAAGTCCTACGCCTATGGCTACTACATAGCGATTGTCACCGCGGGACATGACACCACTTCGGCGACCCTGGCCGGAACTTTGAAGCTGCTGTCGGAACACCCCAATGTCCTGGCACGTGTCAAATCGGATCCGAAACTGATACCGAACCTGATCCTGGAGTCCCTGCGGATCGTCGCACCGGCCAAACACTTCATGCGCCGCGCCGAGCAGGACTACACGATGCGCGGGCAAACCATCAAAAAGGGTGACCGGTTGATGGTGCTGTTCCAGTCGGCCAACCGCGACGAAGACGTCTTCGATCGTCCCGACGAGTTCGACATCGACCGCAAGCCGAACAAGCAGATCGCGTTCGGCCACGGCCCGCACATATGCATCGGCCAACACCTGTCCAAGCTCGAACTGAAGGTGATGTTCGAAGAGCTGCTGCCGAAGGTGGAGTCGATCGAGCTGCTCGGACCCGGACAGTACACGCAGACCAACTTCGTCGGCGGTCTCAAGCACCTGCCCGTCAAGATCAACTTCTCCTGAGCCACCGATCTTCGAATCCCCATAATCGAGTACTCTCAAGCTCTATATCGGCTGCAGCTCAACCGCCGTCGCCGGGCACGACATCATCGGTGTCTATGACGACGCCTATCGCCAGCGTCGGCGATTGCACGGTCGACCTGGTCGTAAGGCTCCGCAGCACACCGGCCGAGGGCGTGGTGGTGCTCGACCTGGCACATCCGCAGGACGCCGAGCTCCCCGACTGGGGACCGGGCGCCCACATCGACCTGATCGTCGGGCGGCGATGCCAGCGACTCTGCGGTGCGGCGCGTCGGGGTTCTACTCGACCCGAACCGTCGCGGCGGATCGTAGTACGTTCACTACGCGCTCAGCGAGGGAGCCAAAGTCCGGGTTCGCGGTCCTCGCAACCACTTTCCACTCGTCGACGCGGCGCAGTATCGCTTCATCGCAGGCGGTATCGGCATCACTCCGATCTCCGCGATGATCGAGGCGGCGTAGCAGGACGGTAGCGACTGGACCTTGCTCTACGGCGGACGAACGACGACGACAATGGCTTTTGCCGACGAACTCGCGGAGCGCTATCCCGACAGCGTCACCGACGAAGAAGCGGCTTCAGCCAGACATCTACGAGAACGGTCATAAGCCTGCAACTGACCTTCGGAGCGACGCACAAGCAGCGGCTCTTGCCGGCCGATCGGCGCCGTACCGAGCAGCCGGCCCTCGGTGCCGGGCATCATTCTGCCGCGTTCGCCACTGATCAACGGGCGTCCACGACGTTGGCGGAACGTCAACGGTCGCACTTCTTTCGCTGGAGGCGTGTTTCTCCCCCGGTGCGATGCACTTCTTCAACGCCCTCTCCGAAGGCAAAACCGAGTTCCGCGAGCGAGTTCATTGACTACAACTTCCCCCGAACCGGAGGCCACGCCATTCAACGGCCCGATGCGGTACAACTTCTCAATCGAGGATCTCTACGCCTCCCCATCGAAATGGGGTGTGGGACGCGATATCTCGTTCGATTACGAGGTCCGTGGCGCAAGGCGCTCGAGCTCGAAGCCGCTTCGCCCGTGGGTGAGTGATCACCTCTGAGTTCGATGCCGAGGACATGAAGCGGATCCATGTTTCGCTCTCGACAACGGGCCGGTCTATCAGGAGATGGACCCGCCTGAGAATCAGTACATGTCGACCTGGCTTGACTGGACCATCAAGGGTGGCAAGCAGATCGGACACAGCACACACCGCGGCTACAGTCGCTGGTTCACTGGGTGTTGATGTCCTAGCACACCCGCGACACCGTCGATTTCGACACCGCCGCGGCTTCGCCGAGCGCCTCCACCAGCGTCGCCTCCACATCGACGGGTGGACAGGCCGCGGACGAACCCGGCGATCACCAGCGACTCCAGCGCGTCGATCTTGGTCACCCCCTTCCCGAACAGCTGGGAGGCGAACCGCTCGGTGGTGCCGCGCACCTTCGGCCGGGCGAGCGTCACCGGGCCCGCGGTGGTCTTCACCGTGGTCGGGCAGTACCCGTTGCGCATCCCGGCGCGGGCGTCGTCGCAGCTCGCGGCCCGCTCGTAGCGGTCGCGGCCCAGGTACGCGGTCACCTCGGCCTCGATCGCGGCCTGCAGCAGCAACCGCGCGCCGAGCACCGCGACCTGCTCGATCGCACCCGCCAGGTCCTCGCCGCCGGCGAGCACCTCATCAATCTCTGCCTGCAACCCTCGCGCAGGCGATATCCTCTTCGACACGGACGTGGGTTCCTTCAGACTTGCTGGTCTTCGACGGAACCTACGTCTGACTCCTTTTACACCGCCGGAGGGACACGACCAGGCCCGATCCGGCCCGGTCCTTTCACGAAGTAGTGACCGCGCGAACTGTGGCTAACTTCTGGTTGTGACGGGTTGAAGGTGGTGGAACGGGTCGCTACCGGGGGTGCCCCGGAGACCGGGCCGAATCGCGGACCGGCCCGCTTCTTTGGCCAGCATTACCGCAACAATGCGTCGAGCGCGCAGGATGGCCGCGTCGGCCTGAAATTCCACTCCGCCTCGCCAGGCCTCGTAGCCGGAGTGGCTGGATGCCATTTCCAGGATGGACTCGTCGCGTCGGGCAACCTCGGCCAGAAACGACCGCAGTTGGGTGGTCACCGCGCCACGATCGGTTGCGTAGTTACGCGACCCGTGCATGAAGACGTGCGTGGAGGTTTCCATCTCGGGAGTGATGCAGTGGCTCCGAGCGGTGGAGTACACCTCGCCCGTGGAGGTTTCAATATTCCAACTTTGGAAATGCAGCGCCGGCGAGGCGAACGTGCCGCTCTCGCGACGCTTATATGTAGCGGCACGGTCGAGACCGGTGGCCTCGGCCTCCCACTCGGCGAGTGGCACTTGCGGAAAGAGGCGGGTGTAAGAGACGGTCGTTTCGGTCACCTCGACGTCGTTGAATGCCGGCATAGCGCGGATTCCCGGGGGCAGATCGCTCGCATGAAGGACGGGGGCGTAGCTGAAGTCCAGGTAATGTTCGTGGACCATCATGTAATTGGCGCTGACCTCCCAGGTGCTCGCGAATGACGACCACGCGGGGTCGTTGATCCACGGCGCGCGTGGCGGTTGGCTGCCAGCGGCAGCGGCCGGCGGTCCCAGCCAGATCCAGATAAACGGTGGCTCCTCGAGGACGGGAAATACGGGCACGCTCATCCCGGTCGGGACCTGTGGTTGGGTCGGTGTGTATACGCACTTGCCGTCTGCGTCGTATGTACATCCGTGGTAGCCGCAGACCAATCGATCTCCATCGGTCCTGCTATGCGACAGCGGGAAAGCCCGGTGCGCGCAACGGTTCTCGAATGCGGTGATCCGTCCGCTGGTCCCGCGCCATAGCACGACATCCTCTCCGAGCAGGCGTCGACCCAGCGGCGAGTCGGTGATCTCGTCGCAGGTGGCCGCGACATACCAGCTTTTCTTTGGGTAGTTGATAGTCACAGGTCCAGCACCAACCTTTCAGTGCGTGAGCGCGACACGCAGACCAACATCACTTCACCGGCGGCTTGTTCAGCCACGCTGAGCACCGAGTCTCGGTGTTCCGGGGTGCCCTCCAGCACCCTCGCCTCGCAGGTACCACAAACACCCTCATAGCAGGCGGCCATAATCGGGACGTCGGCATCCTCGAGGACCTCCAGGATCGACGCCTCCGAGCTCACCTCCAGCGTGAGCCCGCTACGGTGGCACACCACCTCAAAGCTCTTCAGCGCTTCGGCGGCCTCCTCGGCGGTGGGGGTCTTGGCCGCGAACCGTTCGATATGGAGAATCCCGGGTGGCCATGTCGCGCATTGCTGCTCGACCGCGCTGAGCAGCGCTTCGGGCCCACAGCAGTACACCAAGGTGTTGTCCTCGGGATCCTCGAGTAGCGATTCCAAATCGAGCAGGCCCCGCTCGTCCTGCGGCCACACCGTTACCCGCTCGGGATAGCGCTCGGCAAGGTCTTCGGCGAACGCCATCGACGCTCGGGTCCGCCCGCCATAGAGCAGGGTCCACTCGTTGCCTGCCCGCTGCACCGCCTCGAGCATCGCGAATATCGGCGTGATGCCGATGCCTCCCGCAATGAACCGGTAGCGCGGCGCGTCGACGAGCTCAAAATGGTTCCGCGGGCCGCGCACCTGCACCGTGGCTCCCTCTTCGAGGTTGTCGTGAACGTACCGAGAACCACCGCGACTGTTGGGGTCCAGCAACACTCCAACGCGCCAGACCCCCGAAACGCGAGGATCACCACACAGCGAGTACTGGCGCGTCAAGCCCTCGCCGAGGAGCAGGTCGATATGGGCTCCCGGTTCCCAGCGAGGCAGGTCTTGGTCCTTCGGATGGGCAAGGTCCACCACGACCACACCTTCTGCGGGTGCGCTGCGGCGTCGAACAACCAGATCGGCGGTGAATTCATGCACGCTTGCGCTGGATTGCGTGCCGATAGGCGCAGCCATTGATACTTGCTCCGATCCAGCGAAGGTCTCTTCACGAGGCACTCTCGCTTTATTATCCAACTCGGCGAACACGGTGTTTGAATGAACCAGCCTCGCTCAAATCTTGGGCGAAGGACCCACGGTTCGCGTCCGGCCCGACCCTGAAGCCCCGGCTAGCCGAGCGGCCACTGCGCAGGCTTGCGTGGCTTCGCCCCGTCCATCGCAACCTAAAGACATGATGATCACATACAGCTGATAGCAGATACCTCGTTGCGGGCCTTGCAGTTTCGTGATGTCCCAGGACCACACCTGGCGTCGCGCCAAGATCGACCGACGATACGCCAAACACGTAACGCAGCAACGAAATTCGCGTCGCCTCCAGCGACCTCACTGTGCGAACCCCGCATCCTGACAAGCTCCCAGGGACACAGCACCCGCGACTTACCTTCATGTGTCTTGACTTGGACCAGGTATCGGCATGGGCCGAAGTGGCCAACGGAATCCCCGCCGCGAACGTCCCGGCGGCTAGCACAACGAACATCCAAGCGCGTCGCCACATTTCAGTGCACCTCCCAACAATTGGCGGCTATCTGATGGCCGAAGCCAGATCACCCGACATCGCCGCCAGCTGCGGACCCCAACTGCCCCAGTCATGCTGCTGGCCCGTAGTTGGGATGTCGAAGTGTCCGTTGTGGCCCCCCACGGCGCGGTACTGCGCATAGAAACTGCGGTTGCTGCCCTGGGCCTGATCGCAATAGCCGATCATCGCCGCCGGATCACTACATGTCAGGGTCGCCGGGCTAAACACCCACAGCCGGGTGTTGTTGTCGACCAGCAACTGGGCATGCACTGAGGGGTCATGCCACTTCCAGCGGCCCAGTTGTGCCGCACCCCACATATTGCGGATGTCCACTCCGCCGAAGCGCTGCATACCGTCGGCGATAGCCCCATTCAAAGTGGTGTTTGATGGAGTCAAGAAGCCCGACATGGAGCCTGCGTAGGTGAAGCGGTCTGGGTGGAATGCGGCCATCATCAGCGCGCCGGTTCCACCTTGGGCTGCGCCGACGATGGCGTGGCCGCCGGGTGCGAGACCTTTGTTGGCCGCCAACCAGTTCGGCAGCTCGGTGGACAGGAACGTCTCCCATTGACGGCTGCCGTCCTGCTCCCAGTCGGTATAGAAGCTGTAGGCGCCCCCGGCTGGGGCAGCCACTGAAATGCCCTTGCCGGCAAGGGTGTTCATTGCGTCACCCGCGCTGACCCAATTGCTGACAGTGTCACCGGCGTTGAAGGCGTCCAGCAGATACACCGCGTGCGGCCCGCCGGCCAGGTAGGCCACCGGAATGTCGCGGCCCATCGCGCTCGACGGGACCATCAAATACTCCATGTCGGCTGCTCGAGCATGCGCGGCGTTCCATAAACACAGTGTGAGTGCTGCAGCAAGTAGGGCCCGCAGCACGATGACCTGTAGCTTCATTGCACGCTTCCTTCGCATGTGAGGAGGCTCGGACTCCAATTCGGATGCCTCATCCGGTATTTAGCCAATGGGAGATCACACTGGCGGGTAGGCAGGCGGCGGGTACACGCCGCGCAGGATCCAGGCGAACCAGTTGATGCCGTACTCCAGCTCATCGCTGACGTCATAGTCGGGGTTGGGATCCATGTGATCTGTCTCCAATCGACACTAGGAAGAACCGAAACACCCTGGGCCCCTGCTCTGTTCAGTTCGCCTGCTGAGGTAATCGGCACGAGCCCGCCGGGATGCCTTGTCATGCGGGGTGCCCGTACACAGCGACCACGACGGTGCGGTCGATGCTGTTTTCCGACCACACCCCGATCTGCGTAAAAGCGCAGTTCTGCATGATGGCCAGGTATGCCGGGTTGTAGTACCACTGGTTGAGCAATTCGATGCCGCTGATGGCCAGCGCCGGATTGATGGCTACGGTTTCGGCGACTGTCCCGTGGTATCCGGCCGCGTTGGCGCGGTCCTGCGCCGTCGAACCATCCGAGCCGATATCGCCGTCGAGCGTCCGGTCGCCGAGCACGTCGCGACTGTGCCACTGCGCTGCTAGCTGCAGCTGCGGGTTGATTCTGAGTTCGTTGGTGCACCCGGCTTGGCGCTGGATCGTGTAGACGTTGGAGACCACACTGGCGTTGAGGCGATGGTTGTCGGCGTGGGCGGAGGGACCTGCGATCGTGGTGCCGGCACACAGTGCCAACAAGATGACGGCAACGACGGCACGCCGGCGCCGGATATCGCGCGAATGGCAGATGATGCTCCTGGTGCCCATTGGCTTACACCTCAATCGTTTTTGACATCCCCAGCCCCGGCATGCTTTTCAGCCTGCAGCTGGACGGTAGTTGGCCGCGGAGTTGCGCAACTGCCAGATCTGCGCCGGGCACAGCTCGTTGGCCGACTGGGCGATCAGGTAGGACGCCTGGTATTCGTCGGAGGTGGCGAAATCGGCTTTCACGTCGGCGATGATCTGGCCGTATCCGCGGCCGGCGGCGATCTTGTCGCACACGCCGCGGCCATACGTAAGTGCCTGTTCCGCGTTGGCGAAGTTATAGCCGGGCCGCACAGTGACATTCACCAGGTATGCCACCGCGTCAGCGCGAGCCGCCGGCGGATACGTTGCGATTCCCAGAATGGCGGCTGCGGTGGTCGTTGCTGCTGTCAAGCCTAAGGCGAGGCGTTTCATTTTGGATCGAATCCTGATATGAGCCAACGATTGTCGACCTTGTCGAGGGCGACTTGCACGACCGAACTGGTTTCCGAGGGAGCACTGTTGTCAATGACGATCGCCTGATTGACAAAGATCAGCGCGACAGCGTGGTTGGCGCTGGCCGATACCGTGGCCGCCGCGGGTACGGTGGCGGTGGCTGAGATCTTCTGTTCTTTGGCGCCCGGGATTACCACATCGTGGGTCAGCGAGGTGTAGGAGTCGCGGAAGTTTCCGGTGAGCCGATCGCGGGCCGCGGTCAGCTTGGCCTCTACGGTGTCGGGGGTGTAGGAGAGCATCGCAATGGCGCTGTCCTTGGCGACCTGAACCGATTCGATGCTGGCTCGCTCTGCCGCGGTGTTGGTGGCCTCCTGATACTTCAAGTACGCCACACCTAGTGTCGACAGCAACGCCACAACGGGCAGAACGCCGAAGCAGATGACGCGAGTGAACCCGCCTCGACGCGATCGGTTCTCTTCGGTGCCATCGGATGCTGAGCCTCTCTGCTCGCCCTCGTCGGTTTCGCAATTGCTTTTCGGCACAGGGGGTTCCACGACATCGGCTGCTGTATCTTGGTGTGCGACGGCATCGGCGTGTCGGCGGCGCCTGAGCGTTATCCTCCTCGATCGCGAGCGGCTAGCGCGCGGGGAAGCCTGTTCGGCGGTGTTCACGGGTTCGTCGACAGATAGCTGCTCATCACTCATGGCACGAACTCCACATTGGACACCTTCACGTCCTCACCAACCTTCTGCACCGAAATCCGCATTCGCCAGGCACGCGGGTTCTGCTCGGGCCCAGCTCTATTGGAAAGCTTGACGCTGACGGCGACCAGTACTTGCGCGTCGTTGGCCGTCGCTGATTCCAACCCTGCCGCGGTGATCGTGCCTACCGATGTTGACTGCGCTTGTTTCACCACATCGATGAAGGGTTTTGAGCGCTTGGAAAAGTCGTCGTAGAAGGTTCCCGTCGCGCAATCAAGGATTCGTTGGACGTCGGCGTCGGCGTGCTGCCAATCGATGGTGGTCAAACTCAGCGCGCCTTGGCGGCCAACCTGAAGAAGTGCAGCGTGGTCCTGACTGAGTCGGTTTGACTGATATACATGCCATCCCAGCCAACCAGCTACGCCGATGAGCACGACAATGATGAGCACCACGACGATCAACGCTTGGCGCAGAGGCGATTTGGGCAAACGCAGGCGACGGCGTTTGCGGCCGCCTACCTCTGGCGGATCCGCATGGTGTTCCTCCTCACCGAGTTCGTCGGCGTTTCCGACGGTTTCTATTGGCTCAGGATCGGCGATTGAGTCGGCGTCAGCCGTCGTGATGTCGCGGTCGGTCTCGATGGTCAACGGTCAGTTCCCTTTCGGTGGCAGCAACATGTCTTGCCAGGTCTGCTGCTCGGGTCTCTCCGCTGCCAGGTTCGCCTGGGTGTATTGGCGGCCGTCTGGGCCGATATACGTGCCGGTGGCGGGGTCGTAGTTGGCGACGGCCAGCGGCGGTGGCGGTGGCGCCGCCGGTGCCGGCGATCCAGGAGGCAACTGCGGAACGGGCTGCCCGGACAGGGTGGCGTTAGGGTCGCCCTTCCAGTTGAAGCCATCGTTGAGTGGCACGTAGTTTTCGTCGCTCTCGCACATCTTGACCGTCGCTGCTCGCTTACCCGGGCGCGTTTCACACGGTGTATTGCGTACTCCGCGGACGTTGAGCATCGAGTCCTGTGGGACACGGCAGTACAGGTCGCCCGCCGGCCGCTCGGGGTAGTCCACCTCACTAGGCGGGCGCACCTGGTTGGCGGGCAGGAATCCTGTTGTACAGGGCGGTGGCAGGTTGAGATTCAGGTTGAAGGACAGGTAGGCGCCTTTATAGGCCTGCTTGGTGTCGCGGTTGGCCAGCTCGGCACCCTGAACGTGCGCTACAAAGGGGGGAAGCAGGACGAGGAGCTGTTCGAGGTTGGGTTGATAGGTGACCGCGACCTGACCGACGCTCACGAGGTTGGCCGCCAGAATGGGCACCGTGGGGCGCACCCGGTCCAGCAATTGCCGCGCTTCATCAGCTGCGCCAGGCGCTGTGGCGAGGATGCCGTTAAGCGAGTCATCCTGCGACTTGAGTTCTCCTGTTATCTGGGCGAGGTTGGCCGCCCAGGCTTGAATAGCGTCGGAGGTGTCGGTCTGGGTGTCCAGAATGGGTTTGGATTGGTCGATGACCGTGGTGAGTGCATCAAGGTTGGTACGCGCGTCCTGCGTCAAGGTGGTGGTGCCTTTGACTAGGCGAGACAATTCCGGACCCAATCCGCCGACCGCCGTGTAGGCCTCATCGATCGCTGTCTTGAGGTTGTCGTGCGGGATCGCTTGCAGCCCGCGGTTGGTCGCGGTCAGTAGCGAGTTGATATCGGGTGGCACGCTGGTCCGGTCTCGAGGTATCGCGTCGCCGTTCTTCAGCAGCGCGCCGCCGCCACTGCGCGGCACCAGCGCGACGAACTGCTCGCCCGCGGCCGTTTGACTGTGGACCTGCGCGTCAAGATCGGCTGGAATGGCCACGTCTGAATCGAGCGAGAGCGTCGCGCGCACCCCGCCGGGGGTCAACTCTAGCGCCTTGACCTGTCCGACCTCGGTGCCGCGATAGGTGACGTTGGCGTTCTGATACAGCCCGCCAGCTTGGGGTAGGTCCATGGTCACCTGGTAATGCCCAACACCGAACAGCAGATTGGGCAAGCCGAGAATGGCGAACGACATGATCCCGCCCGCGACCAGGGTCAGCACTGCAAAGACTGCCAGTTGCACTTGAATTCGCTTCGACAGATGCATGTTAGGGCCCCTGATCGTGGCGGTAAGGCGCGAGCAGCGGGTTGCCCGCGGTGTAGGGGCTCGGCAGCACGCCGATAGTGCGGCCCCACTGCATCTCCAGTTCGGTCAGGTCGCCTTCGAACCGGGTGCCGGTGAAGAAGGAGGAGTCGAGCCGACTCAGGGTGAGATCGACGACGAGCGTGATGTTGGCATAGTCCCCGCGGAACCACTTGGTCAACGTGTCTTTGGGGAATGGGTAGGTGCTGAATAGCCCCAACGATCGGGTCAACGACTTTCCGGCGTTGGCCAACGATTCGAGAACGGGGCCAAGGTTTTTGAGTTCCTGAACAAGTGGCTGCTTGGTCTGGTTGACCGAGTCGGCAGCCAAAGCGCTGAACTTGCCGAGCTGGTCGACCGCCTCGATGAGGTTGTCCCGCTCACCATTGAGCACGGCCAGCGCGTCGGGGATCGTGTCAAAGGCTTTGTCGATGACCGGCTTTTGGGCCGCGAACTTCCCCGCCAGCCGGTTGATGCTGTCGGTGGCCGCGATGATGTCGTCGGTTTGCGTGTTGACTCGGCCAATAAACGTGTCCAGTTGAACGAGCAGGCTTCGCAGGTCATCTTCACGGCCACCGAACGCAGTTGTCAGCGCCTTGGTGATGTCTTGTACTTGACCTAGTCCGCCGCCGTTTAACAGCATCGAGGCGGCTGCCAGGGTCTGCTCGGTCGAGGGGTACGTGCCTTCGGACGACAAGGGGATCAGCGATCCCTCGTGCAGTTTGCCCGCTGGTGGTGCGTCTGCCGGGGGCACCAGTTCGGTGTGCAATGAGCCCAGAATGCTGGTTTGACCGATCCTCGCGGTCGAGTTGGCCGGTAGGTCGACGTCGCCGTTGAGCCGCATGGTCACCAAGGCATGCCAGCCCTGACGTTCGATTTTGGTGACAGTGCCGACGGTCACGTCGCCCACGCGCACCCGTGAATTCGGCTGAATGTTGTTCACATCGGGCATTTGCGCCTGTATCGAGAATGACCCAGGCCCACGGCCTTGCGTACCCGGCAGCGGTAACGAGTTCAGCCCACGCCATCCGCATCCGGACAATCCAACGGTGGCCA
The DNA here is from genome assembly GCF_000328565.1 of Mycobacterium sp. JS623. Taxonomy (NCBI): domain Bacteria; kingdom Bacillati; phylum Actinomycetota; class Actinomycetes; order Mycobacteriales; family Mycobacteriaceae; genus Mycobacterium; species Mycobacterium sp. JS623. The sequence continues at coordinate 143,168 of NC_019957.1, forward strand.
CGACCAACACGATCACCGCCGCGGCCCATCGACGTGTGGTGTTCACGATCCTCCCCCGTGCGGCACCATGATGCCCGGCAGCCCTGCGGCCGGATCGGTTTGCTGCGCCTGCGTCGCCACGGGCGCGGTATCTGCGGGCAGCGGCGCCTCAGCGGGCAGCGGCGGGCCTGCGGGTGGTGGTGCGGCTGCCGGCGGGTTGGGTTGCGGCGGAATGTAATCCGGGCGCATCCAGTCCTCGCTGTAGGTCACCTCATTGGGCCTGGCCATCGGTCCCACGAACGGGTTGAGACCGATCGGCAAGAAGTTGTACTGGCGGTTCTTGACGATTGGGGCCAGGTATTGCACGCACAGTTTCGCCGACTGCTCGGCACCCAAGCGCGACGCCGCCTGAACGGCCCCGCAGAGGAAGGTGATCGGATCGCTGAAGTTGTTGATCGCCGCCGCCCCGCTGAGGGTGCCCTGAGCAGGTTGATAGATGTTCACCACATTGGCGGCTGTGGTGGGCGCGGTGTGCAGTACTTGTTGGATGTCATCGAGGCTTTCGGTCAAGGTTTGCGAGACCGACGTCAATTTGTCCGACGTTGTGCCTAGCGTTTCGCGGTTCTCGGCGACGAAGTCCCTGACTTCTCCCACGACGTCGTTGAGGTTCTTCACTGCGTCGGCGACCTCACCGGGGTCATTGGCGAGTAGTCCAGTGACCGATGCCAGGTTCTGGTTGAGCTGACGGATCAGATCGGTGCTGTCCTGCAGCGCCGAGACCAGCGTTGCCAGGTTTTTCACCGAGGTGAATGTGTCGCCGCTGTGGTCGCCCAGCGCCGAAATCGCTTGGGACAGGCGAGCGATTGCGTCCCTGATGCTCGGGCCCTGACCGCGCAGATTGTCCGCGGCGGTGTTGACGAGCTCACCCAGCGTGCTCACGCCGCCGGGCTGGGTGGGCTGCAGCGTCGCGGCCAGTTTCTCGAGTTGTCCGCGGAAGTCGTCCCACTCAACGGGTACCGCGGTGCGATTTTGTGGGATGACGGCGTTGTCGGGCAGGGTCGGGCCTCCCTGGTAGGGCGGCGTCAGCTGAAGGGCGCGAGAGGTCACCAGGGTTGGTGACAGGATCACCGCTTTGGCGTCGGCAGGTACCGGATATTTGTCGTCTACCCAGAAAGTGATTTTCGCCCGGGTGGGTTCGGGTTCGATGGCATCGATTTTGCCGACGTCGACCCCGCGGATGCGCACGTCGTCACCGACGAACACGCCATTGCTGTTGTCGAAATAGGCGACTGCGTGAATACGGCTCGCTTTCCGCGTCAGCGAGATGCCCACCGCTGTCGCGCAGGCGATCACGGCGACAAGCACGGCCGCCAGGGCGAGTCGAAGCAGACGTGATCGAGTCATCGGTCACCCTCCGCGGCTGGTGCAGGCGTGGGCGCCGGTTCACCCGGCGCTGGCACATAGACAGGCGTCGGCGCGGGTTGTTGAAGATGGTCTTGGCCGGGCGGCAGGGCCGGCGGGCCAGGCGGCGGGCCGCCCGGCGGAGGCGCCGGCAGCGGCTCTCGGTACGGATAGCACCCAGTAGGACCGGGTAACGGCAAGCCCGGCGGACCGCACCCCTGATCGCCAGGCTTTCCGGTGATGGCGTCGGGCAGGGTCAGGTTCGGTTCACCGCCTTGGCCCGTGCGTGGATAGGGCACCGGCAGCGCGGGAGTACCGGGCTGTCCAATCTGCGGATCGGTGCGCTGGGAGGGCAGCAGAACGTGCGGATCCAAGCCAAGGTCGGAGAATGCCGCGTCGATGAATGGCTGCACGAACTGGCCGGGTAGCAGGTTAGCGACGTACGCCTTGAAGAACGGTCCGGAGGAAACCGCTTCTCCGAACGACATCACGTAAGAGCTCAGGCCTTTGATGGATTTTTGGACCTCAGCCTTTCGGTTGTCGATCGTGGCCAGGACGCCGTTGAGCTTGTCCAGTGCGGGCTTGAGCGTCGCCCGATTCTCACCGATGAAGCCGCGGATCTGTTGGGCCAGCGAGGAGATGTTGCCCGAGATCTGGTCGAGCGCGGCGCTTTGGTTACGCAGGGCGGCCAGGAGGGCGTTGCTGTCGTGAATCAATTGCACTATCCGGTCGGAGCGCTCGGCAAGCACAGTGGTCGCCTTGCTGGCATTGGCCAGCAGGTTTCGCAGCTCCGTGTCACGTTCGTTGAGGGTCTCCGAGAACCGGGAGACACCCTCGACAGCCAGTTTCAGTTGCGGCGGGGTGTCTTGCAATGTCTGGGACAGCGTCTTCAGCGAATCGGAGAGTTGGTTGGTGTTCAGGCCGCTGATCGTGGCCGACAAATCGCCGACAGCATCAGGAAGCTGATACGGCGAGACAGTGCGTTGCAGCGGGATTGGGCCCGACAGGTGGCCTTCGCCGCGAGGGTTGATCGACAGCACCTTGTTCCCGAGCAGGGCGATCGTTTTGATCGCCGCCTCGGTGCGCTCACCCAAGCGGATGTCGTCGGCGACGGTGAAAGTCACGAGCACACCCTGCGGTTCGAGTGTGATGCCTTTGACCTGGCCCGCGTCGAAACCCGAAACCTGCACGGGCGCACCCGTTGTGAGGCCCCCGGCTTCCTCGAAGTATGCCGAGTAGGTGTCGCCGGTATTGATAAACGGGAGTCGGTTGAAGTTCAAGGTGCCCAGGGTGATCGCGCCGATAGCTACTACAGCGACGACGCCGATGACGATGGGATTGCGTTCACGGAAGGGCCTCATTGGGGAGTGCACCGTCCCGTATCCTGGCCGGCCATCTTGATGAACACCGGTTGGCCGCCCTTCCCGTTGACCTTGAGCACGAGGTCACAGAGGTAGAAGCTGAAGAAGTCGCCGCCGAGTGCTTGGCGGCCCAGCACGCGGTAGGCGTCGGGAAGTGTCTTGAGCAGATTGTCGAAGTAGTCGTGGTCGGCGAGCACATTGCCGGCGGTGCGGTCGGTTTCTGTCACCGTCTTCTGCAGCGCAGGCCTGGCCTGGGACAGCAAGTCGGCAACCGAGCCGGCGGCCTCGTTGGCATAGGCCACTGCGGTGCTGATGTCGTGTTTGCGACCTTCGAGGCCGTGGACCAGTTCCGACAACGAGTCGACTGCGGTACCCAGTTTGTCACTGTGATCGCCTAGCGACCCGAGCACTGTGTTGAGGTTGACCACAACCTGGCCAATCAGCGCGTCGCGGTCGGCCAGAGTGTTGGTCAGAGCCGCGGTCTGGGTCAAGATGGACCCGATCGTGGCGCCTTGCCCCTGAAAGGCCGCTATCAGTTGTCCGCTAAGCGCGTTGACCTGGTCGGGGTCCAGGGCGCGAAACAGCGGCCGAAAACCCCCGATCAGCGCTTCAAGATCCAGCGCCGGCGCGGTGCGGTCCACCGGGATGGTAGCTCCGACAGGCAGTTTTTTAATTCCCCCGGCACCTTCCTCCAACGCCATATAGCGGCCGCCGATCAGATCGTCATACCGGATCACCGCCCTGGTGCCCTCGGTCATGACAACCGAATCATCGGCGGTGAAGCTGACCATCGCGGTCGCGTCGTCGCGGATCTTGATGCTCTGGACCTTGCCGACCTCCACGCCGGCAATGCGGACGAAGTTGCCGGATTTCAAACCGCTGACATTGGTGAAGATCGCGTTGTACACCTGCGCTTGCTCGAAACGCAGCTGCCCGAAAACAATGACGAGTGCTGCGGCTCCCAGCAGGCACACCACAACGAACGCCGACAGGCGCCATATTGTGCTGAAAAGGTTTCCCGGCAAGATGATTCACCTTTCGCGGCCGTTGTGGGCTGGAGTACGTGTCATGAGTGCGGTTTGGATCACGGCGGGGGCGCAGATACCGGTCCGGCCGGCGGCGGCGCTGTTGCCACGGGATCGGCTGACACTGAATCGGTTTGGGTGGGCGGGCGCCCCCCGTCCGCTGGTGGGGCCGGAGCCGGGGGGACGCCCGGGTACAGGGGGGTGCCGTCGGGCCCATACTGCGGGGCACCGTAGGGCGGGGCGCCCGGATAAGGAATCGGGCCGGGCGCCGGTCCACCGGGGTAACGAATGCTCGGCGGCTCGGGTACTGCACGCGTGACCGGCAGATAGTCGGCCCAGCCGGGGAATCCGATCCCAGGATTGGGCCGGACGTCTAGGCCGGTGCCGAATCCGGTATTGGCGACCAGGTAACGCACCGGCCAGTTCTTCGCGACATCGGGCAGCGAGCCGCACCCGGGCTTGCCGCCGGGGCCGCCTTTAGCCGCGACGACGGGAAGATTGTCGGGATAACGATAGGGGTCGTCACCGAACAGCAATGCGGCGTCCATGATCAGCGATTTGCCGTTAGCGCCACCGCTGATCGCGGAGTGATCGGGGAGCGCCCGGTCGGCGCCGGTGAGCACACATGTCAGTTCCGGGTTGTATTTCATCAGCAAGTTGGTGGTGGGTTCGAGCAGATTGACAGCCTTGACCAGGTTGTCCTTGCTGGGGCCGAGCACGTCGATGCCGCTGCGGGACAGGCCAATCACCCCGAGCAGCAGGGCGTCGAGCTGTTTGGCTTGAGCAGTGATCGTCGTGCTGGTACTGCTGGCCGCTGACAACGTGTCGATGATGTTCTGCGCGGCACCGTCGTAGACATCGGCGACGTCTTTGATCGCACGCCAGTCGGCCTGCAGGGTGTCAGTTCGTGAGTTCAGCGCCAGCAGAACCTCGTTGGAGTCCGTGATCGATTCACCGATGTGCTCGCCTTGCCCGCGCACCCCATCGGCGACGGCCGTGAGGACGGCGTTGAGTTTGGCCGGGTCGATCTGTTTGATCAGTGCAACCAGATTCTGAAAAACGGTGTTGACTTCGATGGCGACGTTTTGTGACTGCAATACAGCGCCGGCCGCCAGCCGTTTGGCGCTGGGGTCGCTCGGGTAGATCAGATCAACGAACTTCGACCCGAACAACGATGTCGAATTGATGCGGGCTTCGACGTTGGCAGGAATGTGGTCGATCTGGTCGGGCTCAATGAGCAGACGAAGGCTCACGGTGTTGGTGTTGACGGAAACAGTGGCGACGCGGCCGACCTGGATTCCACGCATCTTCACTTTCGCGTAGGGCTCCATGACCAGGCCGGAACGGTCCGAGGTCAGCGTTACCGGCACCGTCGGGGAGAAATCGCGGTTGAAGGCACCGATGCACACCGCCACCGCGGCGACGATGACGGCGACCATCAGGAAAGCCAGCCATTCCGATGAGATGCGCGGCGAACCCGCTGTTCTGTGTCGCTTGAAGATCACGCTGCTATCCCGAAAAGTTGAAGTTGCCGGTCTGGCCGTAGAGGGCCAGGGTGACGAACAGAATGACGAAACCCGCTGCGACCAATGATGTTCGGGTCGCACGACCGACGGCCCTCCCGACCCCTGCGGGTCCTCCGGTGGCGGTGTAGCCGTAGTAGGTGTGCACCAGCATGATCACGACTGCCAACACCAGTACCGTGGCGAATGACCGGAAGACGTCGCCCGGGACCAAAAAGGTTCGGAAGTAGTGGTCATACACACCGACCGACTGGCCGTACAGCGCTGTGGTCCCGAACCGGGCCGCAAAGTACGCCATCAGCAGGGCGATGCAATACAGCGGAACGACCACGATCGTCCCGGCGAGCACGCGCGTCGAGGCCAGGTAGGCCACCGAACGGACGCCCATCACTTCCAGTGCATCGATCTCCTCGTTGATCCGCATGGCGCCCAGTTGCGCGGTGGCGCCGGCCCCCAGGGTGGCGGCGAACGCGATGACGGCGGTGCCCAGGCTGATCAGTCTGGTGACGAGAAACGCCGAGCCGAACCCTGTCAGGGCTTCCACCCCGACCTGAGAGAACTGGGGGTATACCTGGGCCGCAATGATCGCGCCGGTCGACATGTTCAAAAACGACACCACCGCCACGGTGCCGCCGATGATCGCAAGAGCTCCAGTGCCCAGGCTCATCACGGCGACCTGGCGGAGAAACTCGGCCCGGTAATGCACGACCACATCCACCACTGATCCCAGAGTCTGGCCGTAGAAGCGGCCTTGATCGCCAACCTGGCGCCACCCCGCTCGAACCCTTCGCGCCGAGCCGACGACGCGGGGAAACCGTTGGGCCATCACCCTAGTCGCGCTCATTTCTTCAGCTCGAAACCGATGGCAGTGACGACGAGGTTGATGACGAACAAAAACACGAAGGAGAACACCACCGTTTCGTTGACCGCGTTGCCGACAGCGGCCGGGCCGCGGGTCACCGACGTGCCCTGGTAGCAGGCGATCAGTCCGGCTGTCAGACCGAACAGCGTCGCCTTGACCATCGACACCACCACGTCCCACAACCCGGTGATCAGTGTCATGCTGGCCACGTAGGACCCCGCGGCCACGTGCTGGAAGAACACCGCGAAAAAGAAGCCACCTGTGAGGCCGGTCAGCGTGACGAGCGACGAAAGCAACAGCGCGACCACAGTGGCCGCCAGCACACGCGGCACCAAAAGCGCTTGCACAGGGTCGATTCCCATTACCCGCATCGCGTCGAGCTCCTCCCGAATCGTGCGGGCACCCAGATCGGCGCACATCGCAGAGGCCCCGGCGCCGGCAACGACCAGCACGGTGACAAACGGCCCGATCTGATTGACCGCAGCAAGCGCGGCACCGGTGCCCGAGAAGTCAGCCGCGCCGAACTCCATGATCAGCACGTTGAGTTCGAACACCGAAATGACCACGTAGGGGATCGACAGCATCAGCGCAGGCAGCAGAGACACTCGCGCGATGAACAGAGCTTGATCCAACAACTCGCGCCACGCCAAGGGCGGCTTGAACATCGCCACCAAGATGTCCAGCGCCAGCGCGAAAAACTCACCGATCCCCCGTACAGGCTTCAGCGGTGCCGCCTGCGACCACGGCACGGCCTGCGTGTGGTCGCGGCTGTCACCCTTGCGGGCGAGTCCAGAATCCTCGACGTCGACCGTCATGCCGAGTCCACCCATTCTTGATGCTCAGCACGATCAGGCGAGACCAACCGACCGAAGACGACGCGCTCGATATAGCCATCTAGGTCTCTTTTCATTTCTGCGACACTGCACACGTTCGCGGGATTTATTCGTACTAGGCGGCTGCGGGTACAGGGATGACCATAGGTCGGAACGAACGAACCGAGCGGGCAGCGAGCCATTCGCGCCAGTTGCCGAACTGATGGACCACGGTGACGGCGACCGGGATGAACAGTGGGGACAGCACCATCAGGAAAATGACGATCGGGAACAACATGGCTTTCTCACATTCTCCGCGGAGCGGATTGGTCGGATGTCTGGTCGGTGGGAACTCATCGCTGAATTCGTGTCAGGAACTTATGGCCAAAGGACGCCTGGTGGGCCTCGGTTGCCGATGCTATCGGCGGCATCTGCGACCCGGATGTCCCGAAATCGCAGCGAAATAACCACGGATCGCCGCGAAGTTTCATAGAGGATCGAGCACGCGGTGACGCTAAGTGGGCGGGATGGAACCAACGTCCCCTTCGGTTCCTTGAGTTCGGTCGCAATTGCGGTTTCTGTACAGGGTTTTCTTTCACGGTTCGCAGGATGGCGGCCGAGGACGATCTGGTCTGGATGCAGGCCGAGGCGCGCGGTGTTGCATGCCAGATTCTGGACGTTCTCAAGAACGCCATGGAGCCGATGACCGCGCGGCACATCGGCGAGATGGCCGGCCTGGACCGCACAGTGGCGTACAGGTTCTTGTGCAGCCTGCGGTCCGGCGGGCTCGCCCGCGAGGCCGGTGACAAGTGGCAACTCGACGTCGGTGCGCTGGACATGAGGTTCGCGTACTGGAACGGCTTGCTGTTCCCATCGCAAGCAAACCTCATGTGTGGTGAAAATGCTGTTCCTTCGTGCGGTGCGAGGGAGCGGACGCATGCGCGGCAGCTCGGGAGCAGGGACACAATGGGTCAAGATCCAGAACGCGAGGGTCAGTGATGGTCGACGAACGAAAACGACAGACATCGTCGACCTGTGGCGCAGAAGATGCCCCGGCGATCGCGACCCGTCGTGTATGGCCGCACATGACGATGAGTCCGCGTACGACTACTTCAAACAGTCGTCGCCCAACTTCGTGGACTACTTCCTTGAACCCAGCGTTGCGGGGTTCACCGGTTACGACCGTCAGGATTACAGCCTCGCCTGAGATCGCACAGGCTTGACGGGCACCAACATTCAAGTCATCTCGTCCATCATCAGCGCCGGCAACGCACTGATGTCAACGATCGACAGGCAGAGCGGGCAGGTGACGAAGATCCACGACTGTCGGGTGAGTACACAGAGATCACAGCGTCCTTTGAGGGCCGCAACCTCGGGACCAGCATGCCGACGCGGCCGCCGTCGAGCTGAGCACGCGCCGCGTCACTCCAGATCGGCCTAAGCAGCCCTCGCTGCCGCAGATGTCAACGAATGCCAGGAGTTTCGGCAGCGGCGTCGGCGATTCCCAGCGGACGCAGTTGGCGTCTGTGCGGGGGCACGAAGAGGTTTAGTGTCCGCGTTTGACCCAGTCGTCGTAGTGCACGAGTTCGCCGCCGATGGTGGTGGTGTCGCCGTGGCCGGTGTAGACGACGGTTTCGTCGGGCAGGGTGCCCAGGCGGTCGGAGATCGACTCCAGGATGGTGGTAAAGCTGGAGTAGGAGCGCCCGGTGGCGCCGGGTCCGCCCTGGAACAGGGTGTCGCCGGACACGACGACGCCCAGGGCGGGGGCCGACCAGCACATCGAGCCCGGTGAATGGCCGGGGGTGTGCAGGGCATGCAGCTCGATACCACTCGCGGTGAGCACCAGACCGTCCTCGACACGGTGAAAGTCCTTGTCGGGGTGGATTTCTCGCCACAGCATCTCATCGGCCGGGTGCAGGAACACCGGCGCGTCGAGGGTTGCGCTTAGTTCGGGGGCGACGGTGATGTGGTCGTTGTGCCCGTGGGTACAGATCACCGCGACGACGTTGCGGCCTCCGACGGCCTCGATGATCGGCGCGGCGGTGTGGGCGGCGTCGAATACGATGACCTCCTCGTCGCCCCCGACGAGCCAGATATTGTTGTCGACGTCCCAGGTGCCGCCGTCCAGACTGAACGTGCCGGAGGTGACGACGCGTTGCACGCTCACAGGACGACGACCGATCGCAGCACCTCACCGACGTGCATCTTGTGGAAGGCGTCCTCGATCGCGTCCAGGCCGATGCGTTCGGAGACGAATTTCTGCAGCGGTAGCCGGCCCTGGCGGTAGAGCGAGATGAGGGTGGGGAAGTCGCGTTCGGGCAGGCAGTCGCCGTACCACGAGGACTTCAGCGCGCCACCGCGGGAGAAGAAGTCCACCAAAGGTAGCTGCAACTGCATATCGGGTGTCGGTACCCCCACCAGGACAACGGTTCCCGCGAGATCCCTTGCGTAGAAGGCTTGTTCGTAGGTGGCGGGCCGACCGACGGCATCGATGACAACGTCGGCGCCGAAACCGTCGGTCAGGTCTTGAATCGACTTCACCACATCAGCGTGGGCTGCATTCACCACGTGCGTGGCACCGAATTCCCGCGCGAGGGCGAGTTTTCGGTCATCAAGGTCGACGGCGATGATGGTCCGCGCTCCCGCCAGTGCGGCACCGGCGATCGCGGCATCCCCCACCCCGCCGCAGCCGATGACGGCCACCGTGTCATCACGACCGACTGCGCCGGTGTTGATCGCCGCCCCCAGCCCGGCCATCACCCCACAGCCCAGCAGCCCGGCTACCGCCGGGTCGGCCTCGGGATCGACTTTGGTGCACTGGCCCTGATGCACCAGCGTTTTGTCGGCGAACGCGCCGATGCCCAAGGCAGGGGTGAGTTCGGTGCCGTCGGTCAGCGTCATCTTCTGCGTGGCGTTGAAGGTGTCGAAGCACAGATGCGGGCGACCGCGCTTGCAGGCCCGGCATTCACCGCATACCGCGCGCCAGTTCAGGATCACGAAATCGCCGGGCGCCACATGGGTGACGCCCTCGCCGACGGACTCCACCGTGCCGGCGGCCTCATGACCCAGCAGGAACGGATATTCGTCGTTGATCCCGCCCTCACGGTAGGTCAGATCGGTATGACACACCCCGCATGCGATGATGTCGACCACCACCTCACCCGGACCCGGATCCGGAATGACGATGTCGACCAACTCGACGGGCTGCTTCTTCGACCGCGAAATCACACCGCGCACAGTCTGACTCATGAGCTCCTCTTCCTTCATTACGTTGCCACTGACACGGATTCAGCAGATGGCGACGAAAGCGTGGCCTCGCCATCGGCGGCGTCTTCCCAGACCGCGAGGCTTCCCGTCGCAGTCCCGAGATTTAATCTGCCGCGGAGCTACCGTTTGCTTACGTCCGCCCCCGGGCACCCGCATCATGGGACTCATCTCGTCGTGACCGGGGTGTACACCGATATGGGGTTCGACGCCTTCACTTTCGCTGCTGACAGTCACATCAGCCCCGAGACCCGCGAGAAGGTTGGATCGGTTGCGGCGGCGAGGTCGAGTGCATCATTCCAGCTCTGACCTCGCTCCAGCAGCTTGCGATAGCCGCGCAACGACTTCACGCATCCGCAGGAGACAGCGGCGTGAAACTCACCATCGGCTCCATACAGCACGAGGTACTGGTCCTCATCGAGGGCGCCTTCGGCCACGACGGCGTCGTCGCCGGGACGCACCCGACCGTAGCTGTGGAATCGTCGCCCGTACTGTTCGGTCCAGAAGTACGGCGCACGTGAGTACGGCGCACTCAATCCCCCGGCCACGTTCAAGCCGACGTGGCGACCGTGTTCGATGGCGTGAGTCCAATGCTCCACCCGCACGGTTTGCCGTCGAGATGAGCGTTGGCGACGACGGCGGGGTCGGTGATAGTCATTTCCTGTCCCTTTAGCAAGTGGGGCGAGCGCAGTGCGCGCGATGAGTCGACGGTGCGAGAACTGGCAAACGACCGATCATGGGGTCTCTATTCTTCGGTCGTAGGTCTGTTGGTTCGAGAACCGAGCCGGCCCTTCAGCGGACTCGGATCGCGAAGCCATCTCCGGCGTCAGCGCGGGTTGTCCAGCACCGGTACACGCAGGTACGAAAGGTGCTCTGGGCCGGTATGGATGACGTGGGTCCCTCGGTTTTCTGCATGCGGATTCGCCGCAGCCAAGCGACCTCCGAGCACAAGCGGGTTCGTTGGCCCGTGGACGTCCACACCCGTACCGCGGATGTTCCATCCGGCAACGGTGAGCCGCAGCTGCTGTCCCGCCGCGACGTAGTACCCGCGAGGAGTTAGCCCGATGTCGACGGGGACGATCTCTCCGGGATTGAGTTTCCTGCGGTTGCGGAAAGTGTGGACCGGGAGGAACTCGGTCGAGAGCTCCTGATCCAGTTCACGAAGCGACGCCCGGAGTCGACCCGGTGCGCCGGGAGGCGAGACGGGATAGGTGTCGGCGATGTCCGGGTGCGGGGCAAGGAGGTTACCGTCAGCGTCGAGCTTCTCCACGAGCACGAACAGGTCGAGGTCGTCGGCACCTTGGGCCTCCACCCACAAGCGCACGGAAATGTACCCGAAAAGAGTCGTGTCCTGATCGAATTTGACCGTGAACGCGGTCGACCCGTCGACGCCGGGATAGCTCACTGACGACACGGCTGCCGGAGCACTCGTCGACAGGGATTCGGTGCCGGCATCCAGATACAGCTTTTCGTAACGCGTCTCAGCTGCCGGCCACCGGGCATACGGTACGTCGACGAAGTCCTCACCGCCGGCGTTGATGATGCACGCCCGCACCCGCGGGGTCTGCTCCCATCCGTTCTCGATGTTCTTGAGATAGCGGTCGAAGAACCGCGATACGTCGTTCTGGTAAACGTCGGCGTACTGGTCTATCCATTCCTGAGTGTTGTTGATCCGCAACCATTTCCGGGTCGATCCCAACCGTCGGAATGCCTCCGGTCCTCCCATGGAGTGCAGCCCGGTCACGCCGTCCACAACGACATAGGCAGGGACGGTGACGTCAGAAAGGTCGGGGGTCTTGTCTTCCCAATACTCGTTCATCAACGGCTCGCAGACGCTCATGGCGCCGATCTGCTCTGTGGAACTCGATTCCCCGGGAAGAATGCCGTTGATGAAGTCGAAGAATCCGGGGTCCGGGATTCCTCCCCACACCATATGAGTGCGATAGATGTCGTATATGCCGTTCCAGGGCGCAATCGCGGCGAGGTGCGGAGGTCTGGTGGCTGCGATACCCCACTGCGACATCGCCAGCCATGATGCGCCGTACAGCGCCACCTTGCCGTTGCTCCATGACTGCTCGGCGGCCCACTCAATAACGTCGTAACCGTCGTGGGAATCCACGGAACCCCAGTAGTGGATGTCTCCGCCGGACTTGCCCGCGCCTCGAACGTCGGGATTGACAAGTGCATATCCCTTGTCCAGCCAGAAAGCCCCGTCGGCTCCCTCGAACTTCCCCAGTCCTGAAAAGTTCTCCGGTAGCACCCCACTCGGCGGCGGTGTAGGCAACGACTTCCCGTATGAGCTCCAGCTCACGATGGCCGGCAGGTCCTCATCCTGATCTGCCGGGCGCAGCACGTCGGTGTAGATGACGACGCCGTCGCGCAGCGTGATCGGAATGTCTTGCTCCCAAACCACGTCACACGTCAACGGCTTGCCGCCCTCGATGAGCACCGACCCTGCTTCGAGAAACGTCGTTTCCGCACCGACCCGATAACCCTCTGGCAACGGTGTCGACGGGCGGAACTCCACTTTCCACTCCGCCGGATAGGCTGACCGCCTGCAATCCGTAGTCGTCAAGGTTCCTGCTTTCTGTTTCTTCGAGGCCAACTTCTTCCTCGCATTTCGGCCACGTTTTGTCGTTGCCCGTAGGCTCGGTCAGCCGAACATCAACATCCCGCCATTGACGCTGATGCTCTGTCCCGTCAAGTAGCTCGATTGCTCGCTGGCAAGAAAGACGACCACGTCGCCGACTTCGCGCGGCGTGCCCATGCGTTGCAGTGGGATCGTGGCGACAGTGGCGTCGATCATGGCGCGTCCGTCTGGTGTGGACCGGGCGAGGTCGATCATCGGGGTCTCGATGATTCCCGGGGTGATGACGTTGACTCTGATGCCGGCCGGCGCGAGTTCCTTGGCAAGGCTCTTGCTGATCGAGTTCACCGCGCCCTTGGCTCCGGCATAGACAGCGATGCCCGGCTCGCCGAATCGGGCTGAGTCCGATCCAATGTTGACGATCGCGCCGCCACCGGCACGTTGCATCCGTGGAACACAAGCCTTCACTCCGTTGAGGACACCTTTGAAGTCAACGTCGAGAAGGTGATCCCAGTCGGCCGGATCGCTGTCCATGAAAGGGCCTGGGGGTATCACGACGCCGGCATTGTTGACGAGGACGTCGATGGTTCCCCACACCTGCTCGACGTCCTGGACGACAGCCTCGAACGCCGCGAAATCGGTGACGTCGAGTTCCCAGCTTCGCGCGGTACCGGCTGCGGCTGTGATGTCATCGGCCAGCTTCTTTGCTGGGCCGGGAACAATATCCAGAATGGCCACTTTCGCGCCTTCGCGCGCCAGACAGGATGCAATTCCGGCGCCGATACCTTGTCCGCCGCCGGTTACCAGGGCGACTTTATCCTTCAGTAGCACAACGATTCTCCACTCAGATCATGTCGTTGCCGTTGGCCGTGTACGCAGGGATGCGCTGGTAGATATCCCAATGCTCCACCAACTTCCCATTCTCGACACGGAAGATGTCCATGAACACGTGCCGCAGAGAGGCCGGGTCGACCGGGTCAGGCTCGTCGGACCAATGGAACCCCGTCGTCTCGGCCTGCATCCAGACCAGATCGTCCTCGGCCGCCATCCTGCGAACCGTGAAAGAAAAGCCTTTACACAAACCGGCAGTGCGACCGAACTCAAGGAACCCCTCTCGTCCGTTCACCAGACGAGGATTGTGCTGCTTGTACTTCTCGGCATCGCAATACTTGTCGAATGCTGCCTCGGGCCCGTCGCTGAGGAGCGTGTCCACGAATCCTTGCACCAGCTTCTTATTCTCCTCGGGAGTTGTCACGGTGTTGTCTCGCCTTTCATCTGTTGCGTTGCCCGCTCGTGAGCGGAGTCACAGGTGGGCCTCGGTTGCCCGATGCTATCGGCAGCATGTGGGACCCGGAAGTCCCGAAATCGCAGCGCAATAACCACGGATCGCAGCGGAGTTTCGTAGCGGATCGAACACGCGGTGTTGATGCCGACAGACGCGCGATTGTCGGATAGACCTAGGCGAACAGGGGACGTTTGGTTCCATCCCGCCCACTTAGTGTCACCACTAACGGGAGGCCAATCCCTGACCACCGCACCACGCCCTAGAAAGAACGGCAGAGGGTGCGGCTCAGCGCAGCAAGGAGAACCGCAGTGGCAGATGTAGACGTCGTGGTCGTTGGTGGAGGTCCATCGGGGATGACGGTTGCCGCTGAAGTCGCCCGTACTGGAGCGAAAGTACTGATTATCGAGAAGCGGACTGTCGCACCCGTTCCGCGAGCCGGCACGGTTTTGCCCAGGCCGCTCGAACTCTTCGATGCTCGCGGCATTGCGGAGCGCTTCATCCGACGGACCTGCGAGCAGAATCCGCACCCATTCCAGACCTGGCATATCTGGGCGGGTATGCATCCGGTGGACTGGACTGACCGAGATTCCCGATTCGGATTCACCCTTTTCTTGTCACAGCATGAGTCCGAAGCGATCTTGCGGGAATGGGCGAAGGAAGTCGGTGTCGACACGGCCTTCGAATCCAAAGTCGAATCGGTGGTCGATCACGGTGGCCATGTCGAGGTCGTGTGGGGCTCCGCCGATGGCCGGCAACACACGACGAGTGCACGTTACGTCGTCGGGGCGGACGGTGGCCGCGGAGTCGTGCGCGACGCGGCCGGCATCGGGTATGCGAGCCGCCCGCAGTCCTTCACGGGGGTCATCGCGACTGCCGAACTCGAATTCCCCTGGGATGGGGGAATGAAGGTGGCTCACAACGTTCGCGGCTGGGTGGCAGCCTATCCCTTTGGTCCCGGGCTGACTCGTTTCACCATGGTTCATGCGGAGCGTCGGTCGGCGCGCCAGGACGAAGCCGTGACGGCCGAGGAGGTGGGTATGTGCGCCAGCGAGATCCTCGGCGAGGAGGTCCTCATTCCGGGCCTTGCCGCGGCCAGCAGGTATGGAGACGCGCAGCACCTTGCCGACAATTTCCGCAAGGGGCGCGTCTTCCTCGTAGGTGAGGCTGCGCGAATCCATTATCCCGCAAGCGGTGTCGGCATGAACTACTGCATTCAAGACGCCTTTAATCTCGGCTGGAAGTTGGGCGCCGTCATCAACGGGCAAGCGGCAGAGTGCTTGCTCGATTCCTATGAGTCTGAGCGCCGTCCGATCTGCGAGGACCTTCTCCGTAGCGTGGACTCGCAAGTGGCGATTCAGTTCGACTTCAGCCCGCAGGGCCTGGCGTTCAAGGACCGGTTCGAGAAGCACATGTTGACGGCGTCGGAGGTCACCGCTCAGCTGTGGCGCGAATTGAACGGTCTCGAACGCCCATATCCCTCACCGGACGGAAGCCACCCCGCAGTGGGGTTGCCTGCGCCGGACTTCGATTTCTTTCTTCGCGACGGATCGAGTGTGCGCCTCTACGAGGTACTGCGGGAGACGCCGTTCGTCGTTCTCGACCTGAGTGGCACCGGCATGCTGCGAGGTCTCGACCTGGGACGTCTTCCAGCGCTCACCATCGAGGGTCATCCGGTTCACACGCCACGCATTCTTCGGGGCACGAGCGCGTTGATCATCCGGCCCGACACCTACGTGGCTTGGGCGACAACCGCTTTGGACTGCGAGCACGAGGATGTTCGGGTTGCGCTGCGACGAAGTCTGGCATTCATCGATTGATTCACCGATTCGTCGGTGTGGGCGGGTTATTGCCTCAATCGTCGGTCGGCGCAAGCACAATGTCGAACTGCACTCGTGACCAAGGCTGACGGCTGAGGTCTCTGCCGTCGGGCGCCGGTGTCCCGGCCGGCATTTCCACGAAATCCTTCATCAGGGAATCGCGGACCCCGAAGACGCTATCGGAATCCAACAGCGAATCCCCGGTTGGGAAGATGTGCGTCACCAAACGCCGTTTCCCCGGCGCGGTCACCATGAAGTGCAGGTGCGGAGCGCGCATGGGACTTCGCCCGGTCGCATCCAACATGCGGCCGACCGGACCGTCGTGCGGGATCGGATACGGCGTCGGCGTGACTGCCCAGAACGCGTACCGACCGTCGGAGTCGCTGAACAGGTGTGCGCGCGCCGCAGTTCTATCGTCGTCGTATTGCACGTCGTAGAGTCCGTCGGCGTCGGCCTCCCACACATCGATTCGTGCCGCTGCGATCGGCACTCCGGCCGTGTCGGTTACCGTGCCCTCAACCCAGCAGGGCTGTCCGCTGGCCCCGAACGCGATGTCGTCACCAAGCGCCACCTCCGGGCTGCCCTCCACGAAGAACGGGCCGAAGACAGTAGCCTCGGTGGCGCTTTCGTCGGCCTCATGATTGATCGTGACGACCTGCATGGAGGCGCCAAGGGTGTCCGACAGCAAGATGAATTCTTGCCGTTTGTCGTCGGTGATGTGGCCGACCGCGGTGAGAAATTCGATTGCCTTCGTCCACTCTTCCTGGGTCAGGCGCACTTCGATCAGCAATGCGTGTAAATGTCGCACTGTGGCGTGCATGAGTTCCTTGAGGCGGGGACTCCGACAATCATCGAATGAGCGCAGTACCCGTTCGATGAGAGCCTGTTCGCGAACCCGTTGTTCGGAAGAGGTTTCGGTCATGGGTGAGCTCCTTCCCAAGCAGCGTGCAGGAGCGCGCCGATGTTGTCGACGGTGGCTGGCGTGGGGTTTGTGGACGGGACGACAGGCAGAATGGCGTTGACGGCGTCGGGTAGGTCCTCTTCGGCCAACCCGTAATCGCGCAAACGTCGCGGTGCGTCTACGGCGACCCGTAGGGCCTGCAGGCCCTCGAGCGCTGATGCCGAGCCAAATGCAGTGGCGAGTCGCGCTTGCGCATCCGGGGCATTAGGCATGTTGAGGGCGACGACGTAGGGCAGCACGACGGCGTGGGTTTGTGCGTGGGGGAGGTTGTAGCGGCCGCCTAGAACGTGGCAGATCTTGTGATGAATGCCGGCGCCCGCCGAGCTGAACGCCACTGCTGCCAAATACGCGCCGTAGAGAACCTGCTCGCGACTCGACAAGTCGGTCGGGTCTTTGGCCATTCGCGCCAGACCTGTGTTGAGCGCGCGGGCCCCTTCTGTCGCCAGAACCGTGTTGATGGGATCTGCGCGCGGTGCCCATAGGGAGTCGACGCAGTGCGCCAAGGCGTTCAGTCCGGAAGCGACGGCCATGTCTTTCGGAAGGGTTGACGTCAGAGTTGCGTCGTAGACAACCGATCGCGGCAACACGCGTGGGTCGCTACCGGTGGTTTTGGTCCTTCCTTCAGTAAGCCCCCACACATCTGTGGCCTCGCTGCCGGCGTACGTGGTAGGAACGGCGATCACCGGCAGACCGCTGGTAAGAGCGATGGCCTTGGCCAGGCCGGTGGTGGAACCACCGCCCACAGATACGATCGCATCGACCCGGTGGGCCGCAGCCGCTTCCCGTGCCCGATTCGCTGTCTCAACTGGTACGTGCATCGCCACCTCATCGTGAAGGTGGGCTACGGGAATGCCGGCGGTTATCCGGCCGGCCAGCTCGGCGTTCGCGGGCCCAGCGACCACCATGCATCGCCTGGCGCCGAGCCGTTCGACCTCAGCCGCGATACCTGTCGCCGCCTGGCCCGACGCAAAGACGACCCGTTGGGCAAGGGTGTCATGCGTGAAGCGCACGTTTCAACCTCCGGGTCCTGGTCAGCGGCACATTCTGTCAGCTGGTGACTTTAAGCGGGGATCATCGCGACGAGAGTCCACGGTTCGCCGGGCGGTGTCCGTGGATCGCCGTTCTTCTTTGCCTCGTCTTCAGGAGGCGGTGTTGAAGACTTCGATGAGCTTGCGTCGCATGATCTTGCCGCTGGAGGTCTTAGGTAGGTCGTCCACGAACCGGACCATTCGGGGCCGCTTGTACGGAGCCAGGTGATGTGCCGAGAACGTGATCAGATCGTCTTCAGCAATCGTGGCTCCGCTGGTGCGTACGACGTAGGCGCACGCCAACTCACCCTTGATCGAGTCTGGGACAGCCCCAACTGCCACCATCGCCACGTCGGGGTGAGCGCTGAGTACCCGCTCGATCTCGGCCGGATAAACGTTGTAACCGCCGGTGATGATCAAGTCTTTGAGCCGGTCGACGATGAACAGGTAACCCGCGTCGTCCATGTGCGCCACATCACCTGTCGAAAGCCAACCTTCCGCGTCGAGCGCCTCATCGGTGGCCTGGGGATTGCCGAGGTAGGCCAGCATCACGATCGGTCCTCGGATCTGAAGTTCACCGGCTTCGCCGGGCTTCGCGTTCTTGGTCGAGTCGCTCAAGGAACGAATACGTGCCTCAACTCCAGGGAGGGGAATGCCGATAGACCCGCGCGGCCCGCGCATATGCAAGGGATGGGTCGCGCCGAGGCCTGACAGTTCGGTCATCCCCCACAGCTCGATCAGTGGCGCATTGGAACGCTGCTCCCACTTATCGATGGTCGTCGTTGAGACCGTCTGGCCGCCGACGGTGCATCGCGTCAACGATCCCAGGTTGGCGTCACCGATCGCCGGGTCGGCAAGCATCGCTGCATACATCGCCGGGACGCCTTCGAACATCGTTGCACCATGCTCGCCAATGAGACGTAACGCCTCCGACGGCGAGAAACGCTCCATCAAAACGACGGTGCCACCGACCATCCAAGTCGAGTTGATCACGACGTTGCCGTACACGTGGGGAGCCGGCAGCGCCGTCAACACCACATCCCGACTTGTGCGGCCGTGCATCGTGGCGGTCAAACCGCAGTTACGCAGGACCGCTTCGTGGCTCTGCACAGCGCCCTTCGGATGCCCGGTCGTGCCCGAGGTGTAGCCAATCGAGCACGGCTCGTCCGGCTTCGGCGAAAAAAACGGTGCGGGGTTCGTCTCGTCTAACAGTTCCTGGAACGGAACGGCACCTGACGTAGGCGGCCCGAACGTAAAGACTTTGCATTCGTGAGGGAGGTTAGCGACGACGTCGACAACTGCAGCCACCTGACTCTCTCCGACGAAGATCCCGGCGGCGCGACAATCCTTCAAGACGTACTCGACCTCGTCCGGAATGAGCATGACATTGACGGGGTTGACCACCGCACCCGACTTGAGGATTCCGTGGTAGGCGACGAGCCATTCCCACCGGTTCTGGGCATAAAGGGAGACAACCTGACCGGGCCGGATTCCGCGCGCGTGGAGGGCTGCGGCAACGCTGCTGCTAGCCGCATCAAGCTCGGCAAATGTCATTGTTCGGGCGGCAGTTACGAGGGCGACCTTCTGCTGGTACTGCGCGGCGATACCAGTCAGAATCTCGCCTGGACCATTCATCGTGGTGTACATATCCGTTCGTGTCTTGGTGCGGGAAGGAGAATCCATGTGCCTGAACGCATTTCACAGCGCGGCGCTGGACAAAGTGCCGCACTCAAGTTGTCGTTGTGCCTAACGTCGGGTACGCCTCAACGTTTCCACCGGAAGTTCACCGAAGACATCGCGATAACACTGAGCGAAACGACCAAGGTGCTGAAATCCCCAGTGGTTCGCGGTCCGCCTGACCGTCGTAGCTGCAGGATCCGCCAGCTGCAGGTCTCGGTGGGCACGGTGCAGTCGAGTGCGGCGTAGGTAGGCCATGGGGGATGTGTCCAGATGATTACGGAACCCTTGTTCGAGGGTTCGCACGCTGGCGTGGACCTTGCCGGCCAGCTCACCGACGGTACTGATCGACATGGGATCCGCTTCGATCAGCTCCTGGGCTGTCCGAACAGGTCCCAAGGGTGCGGGCCTGGCCGGTTCGTGAATGATTCCGGAGTAGTTGTTCGGTTGCGACATCAGCAGTGAGGTGGTGATGAGTTCGCCGAGCATGGCGCTGGCCCTCGGGTTCGTGGCCAGTGCGGTAGGTTCGAAAAGCTCTGCCTCGAGCAGGTGAAGGGCCCTTCGGAAGGAAGCGGTCTGCGCCGTCCCAAGATCACATCCCGGGTCGAAGCGGATCGGCTCGCGCAGCGGTCTCTCGATCAGTTGGATGAGTCCGCGCTCAAGGTACTGGGTCTCGATACGCAGAGACACGAGTTCGGTGTCAGCGCCCCATTCCTCGAAATAGGTTGCCTCATACGGATACAGCACGGCGCCCTGGGTGCCAGTCACCCGTTGAACGCCGTGGGTGGTGGCGACGTGTAGCCCACCGGTAAGCGCGAAGCAGACGACGTAGCAGGACGGCGGTAGGGCAGTAACGCGAACGTCGGTACCAAACCGTATGTGTCCGAACGTGATACCTGGTACCGACGCCACATGCATGCGAAGGCCGAAGTCCCGGGGCGCACCGTATACGTCGAGGTTCGACGGGGCGTATGCCTGGGAGATGGCATGCAGTGCTGCATCGGGATTCGAGATGGTCATATTACTGACCATCAGCTGGGTTCCACCAGAACTCGCATCCTGCAAACGATTCACGTTGCCTCCTCTTGAGAAACCAGGAACCGATTGGTCGGCTTGAACTGGCCACCTGCCTTCGTCACCGATGGGTGTGCACCGGCTCGGTTGACTGTGTCGAAATCTGGATACCGCATCAGGCCTCCACCGCGATCGCGGTCTCAAGCCGTTCGGCAACCCATACACCTGCTGCAGCGATTGACCGGTCGGCCTCCGGGGCACGGCCCGCCATGAATTGAAAAACGTGTTGCTGGCCCGGTTCTACCTCGAACGTGACGTCTACTCCTTGGCTGCGTGCCCTCTTGGCGAACCTCTCGCCGTTGTCCAGTAAGGCTTCGTCGCTGCCTGCCGTGAGGTAGACGGGAGGGAAGCCGCTGAGGTCGGAGTGCAGAGGATTCGCGCGCGGATCGCTCGGTGACACGTCTTGACCTAAGTAGGTCATTGCCATTTCCTCGACCAGAGGTCGCTGGACGAGTGCATCTTTCTCGCAGTTCGTGGACAGGGTCGGGCCGTCGCACTCGAGATCGAACCAGGGAGAGAATCCGATGATCGCCGCTGGCAGCGGGGTCCCGGCATCTCGCAGTCGTACCGTGGCTGAAATCGCCAGACACGCGCCCGCGGAGTCGCCAGCGAAAGCGATGCGCGACGGACTGAGGCCTTTGTCAATCAGCCAGCTGAAGGCGTGCTGAACATCGTCGATCTGCGCCGGATACGTGTGCTCGGGAGCGCGCCGGTAATCGAGTAGGAGCACACGGCAACCGGCGGCCTTGGCCAGATGGCCCGCCAGTTTGCGGTGGCTGTGAACGCTTTGGACCACGAATCCGCCGCCGTGGAAGTAGACGACGACCCGATCGTGCTTCGCCCGTTCGGGGATACACCAGATCGCCGGCCGGTCACCCGCTCTGACTTCGTCGTAGGAAACCCCGGTGGGCTCGGCGGCGACGACGTGGACGAGGTCTAACAGCGCGCGGTTCAGAGCGAGATCCAGGTTCGGCTCGCCCGACAGTATCGCAACGGTCCCTTGGTAGTGCTCCTTCAAAGCTTCGGACTCCTTGCTCCGCATAAACATCCTAGATGTTGACGTGTGTGTCGAACAGATATTCGCTGCGGACGTTCGAGGTGTCCGCACCAAGTGGGCCCAGATGACGCACGGAGTGTTCGGAAACCAGCCAGGGCGCTGCCCCCAATCCGAGGACCGGAACGTTATCCTTTCCTTCACCGTTCCGGTGATACCGAAGCACTCCCCGACGGTGCCAGGCTGGATCGTTGGCTACCTCAGAAATCTCACGGACTCTCTGGACAGTGATCCCCGTTCGAGCCAATGCTTCGACCCAGTGCTCTCGTGTTTCTTCGCTAAGGCGCGACGCCACGGTGACAGCAAGCGGACCCTCGGGTTCATCGAACTGATCGGGGTCGGCCGCGAGGTCCGACAGGCCGAGGGCGTGCCTGAGTGCAGGGATCTGGTCCGGCGTCGCAGCCAGGAACAGCCAACCATCCGAGGCTTCGTACAGGCGGTGCAGCGCCGACCAGCCCAGCGCTCCAAGGCCGGTTGGCTCCGCGATCCGCTTCGCGTCTGACCCTCCGAAAAGGTAGATGGCTTGATGCATCGTGGCGATGTGCGCGAGGGAGGTGCTGATGTGCTGTCCACGTCCCGTTTTTCGCCGACGGTACAGGCCGAGAACGGCGGCAAGTGCTCCCATGATTCCGGTGCCGACGTCACTCACCAGATAAGGTTGGTAGATCGGCCACCCACCGGGGCCGCCGTACCGGGAAGACAGTCCAGTGGCGGCGACAGCCTGATTTTCGTGCCCACGCCTGCCCCGCCACGGCCCCTCTCGGGAGAACGCACTCAGGGAGACGTAAACGAGATCTGTTCGTGCGCTTTGCAACTCAGTCTCGAAACCCAGGCCGTAGCGTTCGATGGCACCGAAAGCGTAGTTCTGCAGAAGTACATCGACACCCCCCGCAATCGACCGCAGAATGCCGAGGTCGGCTGGGTCTTGGACGTCGAGGAGGGCAGTACGCTTCCCGCGATTCGTGTAGGAGCCGTGAAAGCCGTTGTTTCCGCCGGGAAGAGGGTTGGCAACCTTGATCACATCGGCGCCGCAGTCGGCAAGAAGTCGCCCTGCAATGGGACCGGCGACCACCTGCGACATCTCGAGGACTGAGATACCTGCCAAGGGAGCTTCGTCATCTCGGGGGCACTCGCCGGCCTGACCAACAGACACCCGCACGGGGTCGGAAATTCGGTCGCGGCCACCGCTGCCCGGAAGCGATCGAGGGGCGAGGTGAACTGGAGTGTCGCTGAAGTGAAAAGCTTGGCCTGCCATAGTGATTGGCCCAAATTCGGGGTCGTCCACTTCTACGACCGCTCCGGACTTGCGCGCGTGCTCATTGGTCAACCATTCGCCTGGCGTCCGAACCATGGCGAACGGGATCCCGAGATTCGCGGCGATTGCTTCCCAGTCCGCAGCGGGTCGGCTTCGGATCAGTGCGGCGAAGCGCTCCTCAGCATGCACCTTGAGGTCCGGATCAACGAAGACGTTTGGCAGATCCGATAGGCCGGCCGCCCGCCATTCGTCCCACACCCCAGCTGCGATGAGGAAACGCTCGATGAACCGCGGGTAGGACACGCTATCGACGAACTGGCCGTCAGAGCTCTTGTAGGAGCCGAGAAACGGCCGAGGTAGGTCCTCGCGCGGTCCGACGAAATCGGGAAACTCAAGGTGAAAACCGACCACTTCGAGCATTGCCTCCGACAGGGGGACCTCGATCCAGGTACCCCGGCCGGTTCGGTCCCTTTGCAGCAGCGCCGTCACGACCCGCAGAGCGCCGAGCATTGCTGCCGTGGTCGAGGCGATTGGCAGACTCGTGAACAATGGCCGACCCGGTTCGAGGGGTTCGGCGTTCACCCGGGCTTTCCAATCCCAGTGCTCACCCAGCCTTCGATATCCAGCCGTCGCACTCATGACGACGCCTTCCCACGCTTGAATCGACGCGCGAGGATCAGTCGCCGCGAAGCCGGGCAGCGAGCAGTAGACGAGACCGGGATTCACAGCGCGCGACTCGTCGTAGCTGAGCCCCAGCCGGTCCATCACCCCAGGACGGAAGTTCTCAATGAGCACGTCGGAAGACGTTGCTAATTGACGCGCCGAGCGCCGGTCTTGGTCGTTGCGAAGATCGAGGGTGACACGTCGCTTCCCACGGTTGAGGTACGCGTCCGGCAGGCCAGCGAGTCTTGGGCCGCCGGGAGGGTCCACGTGCAACACATCGGCGCCATTCTGCGCTAGCAACTCGCCGAGCAAAGGACCCGCGATAAAGCAACCGAAGTCGATGACGGTTATTCCCTCCAGGGCACCGGGCACCATGCACTTCCTTCTGTCCACAACAAATCTGAGCCAAGCGATGCGATGGTGATCGCACATTGGGCAGACTCAAATCACACTAAGGGCCTCGAAATCGGCGAACTGTCCGTTTTTGGCAGGCGATTGTCCATAAATCGCAGTTCGTTCTTTGCGTGTCCGCTGGGGTCAAGTGCGCTGGACGTGATGTACGACGTTCGTCGTGTGATTCTGCGAGATGATCGTTCAGGCGGTGTCGTTGGTGTGGTCCCCTGTTCTGTCGGGGAGGTAGCGCCGGTATGTGAAGGTCCGCGTCGCGCGCTGCAGAGAACATCGAGGCGGGCCGAATCCGCAGCGGCCCGATCGTCGTCAGGACCCAATTTCGCGGAGAGTTGCGATGGCTTTTCTGGCCAACTGGTCGTGCGGTGAGGTCGGCCATGCCGCCACCAACTCGACGGTGAGGCTGCGGGGCTGCAGCGGCCGGTAACTGACACCGACGACATCGAGGGCGGCTGTCGGGGCCGGCACGATCGCTACGCCGAGTCCGGCCGCCACGAGGGTGACCAGAGTCGAGGTCTCCTCGACTTCGTGGCGGACCCGGGGAGTGAACCCGGCGTCGTTGCACAGGGTCGTCAGAAGCGATCCCATGACCGAGCGGCCGCCACCAGCATGCGCCACCCAGTCTTCGTTTCGAAGATCGGCCATTCTCAACGCTTTTCGCTTGCGCAGCCGATGCCCTTCGGGCAGTGCGACCAGCAGTGCGTCACGGCGGACGATTTCGGTGGACAGGCCGGGATCGACTACCGGCGGGCGCAGTAGCGCGAGGTCGATCTCCCCGGCCGCCAGCGCAGCCAGTTGCGCCGGGACAAGCATTTCACCGCGCACCCGGACGTCGACGTCGGGAAGCCGCTCGCTCAGCGCACGGACTAGCCGCGGCAGGACCGAATAGGTGGCCGAACCGACGCACCCGATCGTGAGCCGGCCGATCGAGCCTTCGGCGACGCGGCGGGCCAGATCGGCGGCCTCGTCCACAGCGTTGAGGATCTTGATGGTGCGGTCCAGGTACGCCTTGCCGGCTGGGGTCAGGTCAACGTTGCGGGTGGAGCGGGTCAGCAGCGCAACGCCCAAGTCGCGTTCGAGCTGCCGGATCTGCTGCGACAACGGCGGTTGGGCGATGTGCAGTCGTTGCGCGGCGCGGCCGAAGTGCAGCTCCTCAGCGACGGCGCGGAAGTAGCGCAGGTGTCGCAACTCCATTAAGACTTCCTACCTATCAAAACGGCGGATTTAGATACTTCAGAGTATCTGCAGCGCGGCCTACCGTTGGGGAATGGATGTTGTGATCTGCAATCCCCTCCGGACCCCCGTTGGTCGGATGGGCGGGGCCCTGGCCACGGTGACCGCAACCGACTTGGCCACCACCGCACTGCGGGCGCTGATCGACCGCACCGGGCTCGGTGAGGATGACGTCGACGACGTGATCCTCGGTAACGGCTACGCCAATGGTGAGGCTCCGGCCATCGGGCGTATCGCCGCGTTGGACGCCGGACTGGGTATCGGGGTTCCCGGCCTGCAGATTGACCGACGATGCGGCTCGGGCTTACAGGCCGTGCTATACGCCTCAGGTCAGGTGGCCACCGGAGCGGCCACGGTGGTGATCGCCGGCGGGGCGGAGTCGATGTCTACTGTCGAGCATTACGCCCTCGGTCTGCGGACCGGTGTCCGTCAGGGTGGGATTGCGCTGCTGGACCGCCTGGATCGTGCCCGCGAAACCGCCGGTGGCAGTACGCATCCCATTGCCGGCGGCATGATCGAGACCGCCGAGAATCTGCGCCGCGAATACGGCATCACCCGTGACGAGCAGGATGAGCTGTCGGTGCGCTCCCATCAGCGAGCCATAGCCGCCCATGAGGCAGGCCGCTTCGCCGACGAGTTGGTGCCAGTCACTGTTCCGGGTAATCGCGGCAAGCCCGATGTCATCGTGGACCGTGACGAACACCCACGCGCGGATATCAGTGTCGAGAAGCTGGCGGGGCTGCGACCCATGCGGGCGAAACTCGACGCCGAGTCGACGGTCACCGCCGGCAACGCGTCGGGCCAAAACGACGGCGCCGCACTGTGTGTGGTCACCACCGCGGCAGACGCCGCCCGCTTGGGCCTAACACCCATGCTCGCCTTGCGTTCGTGGGCCGTGACGGGCTGCGGCCCCGAAGTCATGGGCGTCGGTCCCGTGAATGCCACCGCGGCAGCGCTACAGCGCGCCGGGCTCACCCTCGACGACATCGACCTCATCGAACTCAACGAGGCGTTCGCCGCGCAGGTGCTCGCGGTGCTCGCCGAATGGAAGATCGATCCCCTCGATGACCGGTTGAACCCGAACGGGTCCGGGATCTCGCTGGGGCATCCGATCGGCGCAACCGGCGCCCGAATTCTGGCCACAGCGGCCTACGAGGCCCGCCGCCGTGACGCGCGCACCGTCCTGGAAACCATGTGCATCGGCGGCGGCCAAGGCCTGGCCGCCGTGTTCGAGGTGGTCCGATGACGGTCACCATCTGTGACACCACTGCCGAGGCAGTAGCCGACATCAAAGACGGCAGCACGGTCCTGATCGGCGGGTTCGGCATGGCGGGCATGCCCGTCCAGCTCATCGACGCCCTGATCGATAACGGCGCAACGGATCTCACCGTCGTGTCCAACAACGCCGGCAACGGCGAGACCGGCTTGGCCGCCCTTCTGGCCGCCAAGCGTGTCCGCAAAGTGATCTGCTCGTTCCCTCGGCAGTCCGATTCCTGGGTGTTCGACGGCCTCTACCGTGCCGGCGAGATCCAGCTCGAGGTGGTGCCGCAGGGCACGCTCGCCGAACGAATGCGGGCCGCCGGCGCCGGCATCGGTGGGTTCTACTGCCCCACCGCAGTCGGAACCCCGTTGGCCGAAGGCAAAGAGGAACGTGTGATCGACGGCCGTACCTACATTTTGGAGTACCCGTTAGCCGGTGATATCGCCCTGATCGGCGCACACCGCTCCGACCGCATGGGCAACCTGGTGTACCGCAAGACCGCGCGCAACTTCGGACCCGTGATGGCCACCGCCGCGACCTCCACCATCGCCCAAGTCACCGAAGTGGTCGACACCGGCACACTCGATCCCGAAGCCGTCATCACTCCAAGCATCTACGTCGACAAGGTGATAGCGGTATGAGCCCACTGACCAAAGAACAGATGGCCGTCCTCGTCGCCCGCGACATCCCCGCCGGCTCCTACGTCAACCTCGGCATCGGGCAACCCACCAGCGTCGCCGACCACCTACGTGCCGGCGACGGCATCGTGCTGCACACCGAGAACGGCATGCTCAACATGGGACCCACCGCCGTCGACGACCAGATCGACCCCGACCTGACCAACGCCGGCAAGGTCCCCGTCACCGAACTGCCCGGCGCCGCCTACTTCCACCACGCCGACTCCTTCGCCATGATGCGCGGCGGACACCTCGACGTCTGCGTCCTCGGCGCCTTCCAAGTGTCAGCCAACGGCGACCTGGCCAACTGGCACACCGGATCACCCGACGCGATACCCGCCGTCGGTGGTGCCATGGACCTGGCCATCGGCGCCAAACAGGTGTTCGTGATGATGACTCTGTTCGCCAAAGACGGTTCGCCGAAGCTGGTTCCGTCGTGCACCTACCCGCTGACCGGCCTCGGATGCGTCTCCCGCGTCTACACCGACCTGGCGGTCTTCGACATCACCACCAACGGCGTGACGGTCCGCGACACCTACGGCATCAGCCATACCGAACTGGCGCAGCGCCTCAACGTGCCACTGCTCGATGCTGTAGGTCAAACCGCTGTGGTCATTGGATGATTACCCGCCTTCTAGTGGCGCACGCCACCAGAGAGACTCACTGAAGGCGGCGAGATCGCAAGCCCGCCGCGGCCACATATGGCGGCGCCAATCGTGACCAAACCGTACACGCTGGCCCAGCGCGACATGCGCAAAGCGTGTAGCGAGGCACTCAACGGAGAGACGAGCCATGACCGACGCGATTACTGACACCGGCCGGGCCTGTCCCACCGGGCATCACCGGCGGCGACCTCGACTGCGCCCTCGCCGCGATCGCCGCTGCGATCGGGGACGACAAGGTGGCCACCGACGCCGAAAGCCTTGTCGACCTCCAGGATCCCTTCCAATTCCCAGGGTCCGCCACAAACGTCCCATCGGGGGTAGTCAGCCCAACCACTGTCGACGAAGTACAAGCGATCGCCCGCATCGCCAATGAGTATCGGGTGCGGTGACGATCTTGGCGGTTGCCTTCATAAAGGTGAATTACTTGGCACAAGACTTCATGGAGCTTCGCTCAGCACCTCGCTTCTTACGAATAGCGATGCGAGCGTGGATCGTTGGCGTTCTACTTCTACTGGTCGTCCTCTACCTGGCAACGGCAGGCAGAGCGTGAAGACCCACTCTCTGATTGGGTATCACCGCCATCGAGGTACTGGTGGCGGGCACGAGTTTAGGCGGCGCCGGCGTCCGCGACGTCAATCAGCCGGGCCCGGATCGTGCACCGAGGTTCGTAGCGACGGGTGTGTCGCCGGCGTCATCTCCACGGTCTGTTTCGCTGCAGCGAAATCTACGTCGACACAGACGATGTCCGCGCCAGCCTGCGCGAACGCGACTGCGAATTCGACGCCCGGGCCAGAGCCAGCTCCGGTGACCATGGCGACTTCCTTCCCGATCAGGTCGAACAAATCGTTGATGTTCATGACGGGATGTCCTCAGTATCTGTGACGACTTGCGCCGAGCCGGCCCCTCGTCTCCGCGGCTGCCGTCGGCTCCGATTGCGCCGCTAAACCACAACCGTGAGATCGCCGGCCCCGACGGTCAGAATGTAATTTCAACGTGGTTCAACGTCGTCATCGCTTTAGCCCTCCATTGATGGGCGACGTGACTCGACTTCGATGGCCACGGTCGGGCACCGCTTCTCCGCCTCCAGCACGCCGTCAACAAGTTCATGACCGGGCGCTGCATCGAGCAGCGTCACCCAGCCCTCGGCGTCCGCGCCGAAGACGGCAGGAGCAACCTCACGACAGATTCCACTTGCCATGCAGCGCTCCGGATGCACGGTGACCGTCACGTCGGCGCCGAAGCCATCAGCCGACGTCATAGCCGGACCGGCCTTGTCTCCCAACCGCGCGAAAGGATATTGACAGTCCTTCGCACGGGCTCGTCGATTCCCCGGCTGATGTTCGGGAATCTCTGCAGCAGCTTGGTGAAGAAGACTTCACCTTCAAGCCGCGCGAGCGGTGCCCCCACACAAAAGTGGATCCCGTGACTGAAGGCGAGGTGCTTATTGTTCTGCCGCTCGACGTCGAACTCGAGCGGATTGTCGAACGCTCGCGGATCGCGGTTGGCGGCGGGCAGCAGCGAATAGACGGGCGTCCCCGCCTTGATAGCGGTACCGGAGATAGAACTGTCCTTGATCGCTTTTCTGAAGTCGAGGTGAAAGGGCGGGTCGTACCGGAGCATCTCCTCGACCGCCGAACTCATCAGCGACGGATCTTCGACGAGCCTGCGCTTCACTTGCGGTCGGTCCAGCAGGATCGTGATGCCGTTGCCCAGCAGGTTCGACGTCGTTTCGTTCCCCGCTGCCAGCAGGACAACCAACTGGGCGAGGGCTTCAGTGGCGTCCAAAGGGCTTCCGTCACGCGTCGGTGTGTTCACCACCGTGGAGATGAGGTCATCCTGGGGGTGAGCCCTGCGCTCGTCGGCGATCGCGGCCATGTAGTCGACGAGTTCCATGCTCGTGGTGATCGCACTGTCTCGCTCCGCTCCCTGTACTGCGGGGTTGTTGGCCCGGGTCAAGGCCTCCGACCACGCTCGGAAGCGCTCGTGATCTTCCTCGGGCACTCCGAGCACCGTGGCAATCGCCTCCACCGGCACGACACAAGCGATTTGCTCCATGAATTCGACCTCGTCGCCGGCCTCGAACTGAGCGAGCAATCGATCGGTCATGCGCTCCACCGTGGGCCGCCAACTGCTGATTGCCCTCGGGGTGAACGCACTGCGGAAGACTGAACGGACAACAGGGTGCCGAGGCGGGTCGACGAAGAAGAGGAAGTTCGACTGGATCTCCGCGAACCGCCGCTGACGCGGGTCGTCCGGATTGTGGCTCCCAGCTCCAGTCACCTCGTGCATTTCATTCGAATAGTTCTCGGCGTCGGAGAGCATCGCGCGGCTGTCGTCAGCCCTTGTCAGAAACCATCCATTGAGCAAATCGGACCAGTGCACTCCGTTACCGAACTCGCGTAGCTCTTCATAGAGGGGAAAGGGATCTTGAACTCCCCCCGCAATAATGGCGTTCAAGATGTCGCTGGACGCTGTGGGCGTGACGGAGACCAATTGATTTACCTCGAGCCTGATTCAGGAAGCCGGATTGAGTGTGTGGCAGCCATCACTGTGGCACCGGTCGCTGGTCTACAACACCGTGAATACCCGGGGGGCACTACCTGTATTGGGTATGTCCTCGGACCCCGGACTTCGCATCAGCCCTGTGCTCTGCGGTCTACGATTTGTGGATGACCTCAGGCGCTTTCACCTCGGTGAATAGCGTGCCGTTGGAAGCGAACCGATTCGTGGGCCGACGGCGAGAGATGGCTGACGCCAGGCGCTTGTTCACCCACACGAGGTTGGTGACGCTGACGGGCGTGGGCGGAGTCGGCAAGTCGCGCATTGCCATTCGACTCGCACACCACATGGGCCGGGAGTTGCGGGACGGTGCCTGTTTCGTCTCGCTGGCGGAGCTCTCCGACGGGCAGCTACTCGGGACCGCTGTCGCGGAGATGCTGGGTCTTCGCGAGCAGTCCCAGCACACTGCGATCAATACGCTCACCGCGCACCTTGCCGATAAACAGCTTCTGCTTGTCCTGGACAATTGCGAACACCTACTTCATGCGTGCGCAGCACTCGTTGGGTCGTTGCTTGCGGCGTGCCCCCGGCTCTGGATCCTGACGACCAGCCGAGAACCCCTCATGATTGCCGGAGAAAGCACGCTGTCAGTTCCACCCATGTCCACACCCGGCGCCGAACCTGTGGAAATGGCTGCGCTGCCTCAGTACGACGCGGTGAACCTCTTCCTGGAAAGAGCTGTGTCAGCAGTGCCGGAATTCCGGCTCACGGAAGACAACCATGCCCTGGTCGCCACCCTGTGCCGCGCGCTCGATGGCTTACCGCTCGCGCTAGAGCTGGCAGCGGTCAGGCTCCGTGCGCTTTCGCTCGATCAGATCCTCACGCGTCTCACCGACAGGTACAGCTTGCTCACGGCCGGCAGTCGCAACTCTCCTGCTCGTCAACAGACGCTTCGCTCGCTGATTACGTGGAGCTACGACCTCTGCTCTCCTGACGAGCAACGCCTTTGGGCGCGGCTGTCAGTCTTCTCGGGCGGCATCGAACTCGACGCGGCCGAGAGTATTTGCTCGGATGACCGGTTGCCACGCTCTGCGATCTTCGGATTGCTCGCGTCGCTGGTCGACAAGTCGATCCTCCTCAGAGATGAGCAGCTCGGCCATGTCCGCTACCGTCTGCTGGAAACAATTCGGCAGTACGGCGCCGAGCGGTTGATCGATGCTGGCGAGCGGTTGTCATGGCGGGCAAGACACCGCGATTTCTATGCCGAGATCGTCAAAGAGGTCGTCGCCAACTGGGTAGGAACAGGACAGGCGGATAGCTTCAGCCGGCTGCGGAGAGACCACGCCAACATCCGCGCGGCTTTCGAGTTCAGCGCCACTGAGCCCGGGGAAGCCGGCATAGGCCTGAGCATGACAAGCGGTCTGTATTTCTATTGGATCACCTGCGGCCTTCTGGGTGAGGGACGCCATTGGATCGAGCAATTACTTGGTCGATATGAGGCACTCGACGCATGTCGGGTCAAAGCGCTCTATGTGGCCTCGAGTCTCGCTGTTTTGCAGGGTGCGTCCTCGACCGCTTCGGAGCTGCTTGACCAGGCCGAAGGTATCGCGCGAAGCATCGATGACGAGGCTGGCCTTGCTTACGTGGCACAAGCGAGGGCCCTTGCCGCGCTGGTCGTGGACGACCAGTTCGCGGCGATCACCCTCTTCCGCGAATCACTGCAGTACTTCGAACGTGTTCATGACGACACCGGCAGGTACCTCACACTTACCCTGCTGGGCCTGGCATTGGTACTCGTGGGAGACCACGAGGGAGTCGCGAGCGTCTTCAAGGAGTGCCAAGAACTGTCGGGCTCGACCGGCGATGCATGGGGATGGTCCTACTGCCTGTGCGTTGTCGGCTTCGACGCGTGGCAGCGTGGCGACGAGCACGCAGCGATCGAACACTTCCGCGAAAGTCTGCGAATCAAACGCACCTTCGATGATCGGCTGGGCCTCGCCTATTGCATCGAAGGTCTGGCCAGCGTCGAGTCGACCGCCAAGCGGTACGAGCGAGCGGCGACGCTTGTCGGCGCGGCGGAGTCCATATGGCAACGGCTGGGAATCTCGTTGACGAACTTCCCCGGTCTGGCGCGGTACCGCGATCGGTGCGTGCGCGCCGCTCGACATCTCGGAGATCGCCCCTACCAGTCCGCGTTTCAGCGAGGTTCCAGAATGACACTCGATGAAGTGATCGGCTATGCGCTGGAAGAGAATCCAGCCACTTTCGCAGACGGCGAGGCCGGTGTGCGCCTGACCCCCAGAGAGCACGAGGTTTCGGTTTTGGTGGGTCGCGGACTCAGTAATCGCGATATCGCGGGGAGACTGTCCGTGTCCAGGCGCACTGTCGAAGGACACGTGGAGCACGTACTGGCCAAACTCGGATTCACATCCCGCACCCAGATAGCAGCGTGGGTCTCCCAGCCCAAACCGGAAACTAGCCGCAACCGTTAAAGTCCCTGAACGTCACGTATCGGCTTCGTAGTCGCGCTCGGTGTAGCCGGCGTAGACCTAGCGCGGCTGGCCCGACCCCCCAGCACACACGAAAATAATAATGGCCAATAACGTCGTCTGAACCGCGACAGGTGCAGTTGATTCGCCACCGTGATGGTCGACGTTGGACAACTGAGGGTCGTCGACGAGGTCGACGCCGTAAATGGCCTTGGCCTCGTACGCACGTTCACCGTCGACGACGGCGCCTGAGTGCGGGATCATGGATAACATTCGTTATCCATGAGAATTCCCACCGCTTCTCCGGTACGCCTCGACAGCCGGACACCGATCCCCACATCATATCGATAACCTGATACCGGGTGGTCGCGGCGGTGCATGTCAGCACTTGAAATGAATTGTGTTTTCCCGCAACGCTTTAGTGCGTCAGGGTGGGTGCAGGCGGAGCACTCGATCGCACGGTGTGCGTCCAGATCAACTCATCCACGGTGCCAAGAGCCCATAGCTTCGACCGACGGGCGCTGATTTTGAACAATTGCGACAACCCGGTTGGGCGATCCCCCGTTTGACCGCTCAGAATAGTTGTCGCATCGCACTTCACGGCTCCCTCGTGCGACGGGTCTGTTGAGCAAGGACAGCTACTGTGTTGTCTCGGCCAGGAAACCGGTGATTTGCTCACTTGAGTTGCCGCATTGGTTTCGACACGCTCGATGAAGATGTCGCACTTCTAGTACGCAGACTTCGGCGTGGCGGCGGGTGCGAATCCGCAAACTTCATGTTCGTCCGATCAGAACTTCCGGCCCTTAAACGCTCGACTCCGGCTGACTTGCGTACCGACGGCTCCGGCAATACTGCGTGCACCTTCGGCTAGCGGTCTACGTTGCCGGGCCGTCACAGCTCGCGGCTGAGTGCTACGTAGGCGTCGCACAATCACACCACGCCTAGGCCAACGCGGCGCTGCGGCGACCGCTGAGCACCGCGATCGGCCGATCAAGCTCCATCCACGGTGCAGGCAGGCCACCACCGCGCCCGCCTGCCCTGAGGTTGCCCGTGCATTCGGCGAACTACACCCATCTAAGCTAGACGTATTAAGGCGAGGCTGCCCTGAGTTACGCTGCCGGGGACAGGTTGTATTCCGTGTAGCTCCGTAGGAACGAGGGTCATGTCCGCCGCCCAGATCGCTGTGCTCGGTGCCATCGCCGGCTTCACCATCTACCTCGGTTTGCCGGTCGGGCGGCTGTCCTCCCCTGCGCCGCAGCTCACCACCGCGCTGAACGCGGTCGCGACCGGCATCCTGATTTTTCTGCTCTGGGATGTGCTAACCCACGCCTGGGAACCGATCGACACCGCGCTGGGACACCACGAGTTCGGTGATGCAGTGGGCAACGGCGCCGTCCTGGCGGCCGCCGTCGGGGCCGGACTGCTGGGGCTGGTGTGGGTGGACCAGCGCCGCAGCCGCGACGCTTCGCAGCGGCCGGGGCCAGGCGCGGCCGGGGTCGGTGAGTTCGCCGCACCGCCGGTGGCGCATGCGGGTCGGCTGGCAATGATGATCGCCGTCGGGATTGGATTGCACAACTTCGCCGAAGGACTGGCGATCGGCAATTCGGCTGCAGCCGGGCAACTTTCGCTGGCGATCATGTTGGTCGTCGGGTTCGGGCTGCACAACGCCACCGAAGGATTCGGCATCGTCGCCCCGTTAACGGGTCAGCGACCATCATGGGGATTCTTGGCGCTGCTCGGGCTGATCGGCGGCGGCCCGACCTTCGTCGGCACCTTGGTCGGTCAACGCTTCGTCAACGAGACAGTCTCGATCGCGTTCCTCGGCCTCGCCGCCGGTTCCATCCTCTATGTCGTCATCGAGTTGCTGGCCGTGGCGCGGCGAGCCGACCTGAAAACCGTCACCACGTGCGGCATTTTCGCCGGGCTGATTGCCGGATTCGCCACCGACGCCATCATCACCGCCGCCGGCGCGTAAGCGCCCCGATCCGCCGCGGACTGCGGCGCCACGTATTCGGGCTGCTGGATCCGATGCGCCGCCTGGACTCGCCGCTTGCGGTCCCTGTCGAGGCCGCGGGCGTGCGCTGGGTTACCCCGAGGTATGTGGGTGAGGGGGCGTATCGGGAATACGTGCCGGGCCGGTGGCTACGCCATACGAGCTGGAAAGGGGTAGCGTGACTGCGCCTTTGACTCAGTTTGTCTGCCTCGTGCGACGTGAGATGCAGGGCCGGCCAGGCGTAATGAGATCCCACCGTATTGGATCGGACGTGTACGTAGGTGGCAGGTGGAGGGCGTCGCCTCCGGTCCGACAACTGCGTCTATTCCGGACTGGCCGCGTGGGTGAAGGCTAGGCGCGTTGTGGGTTGTCCTGTGATCGCGGTGATGGTGTCGAAGTCTTTGTCGACGTGCAGGATGGTCAACCCGGCGAGCTCGGCGGTGGCCGCGACGATGAGGTCGGGAATTGACGGACCGCGGTGCTGACCCCGGTCTGCGAGCAGGAGTTGGACTTCCGACGCGCGATCCTCAATGGTCGGTGTCAAATATTCGACAGACATTGCCGCCAAGGGTGATTCACGGAACTCGCGGCGCGCGACTTCACCGGATTGAGCCGAATAGCCGATTTCCAGCCGCGTCACGTTACTGATGTGGACCAGTCCGCGCTCGATGCGGTTGGCCCACAGGTCCGGGTCGTCGCTGTGTGCAAGTCGGACCAGGGCGGACTTGTCGATGAGCCACTCCGGTTCGCTCACTCCCACGCCTCGCGCATCAACTCCTCGTCAGCGAGGCCGGAAACGGCCTGTCCGAGCCGCTTGAGGTCCTCACGAGTCACCGCAACGCGCGTCATCCGGGCATCTTGGGCGAGGCGGCGGCGAATGTACTCAACGCGCGATAAGCCCAACTCAGCGGCTCGCGCGTCGAGACCCGCCAGCACATCATCGGGTATGTCTCGGATCAACACGTCACTCACGCCTCGATGATATCGTGCGATATCGTGGGGCGCAGGCTTTTTAAATGCAGCGCAGCGGGAGAGATTCCCAGCGTCTAAGGGATTCGACGCGACGAGCCCGACGTAGCGATCGACTTGTAGCCACCGTGGCACCTGAGAAACGGTGGTGTGGTGGGTAGTGGTGACAACAACAGCGGCGGCGGTGGGTTGACTTAGCGCGGGCAACACCAGCCGGGCAGGTACTCGACGTAGTTGGATGGGGCGAGTTTGCCGGGCGCGACGTGAATGACGTCGCGGACATCGATGGGTTGGAGACTCGGGCTGATAGCTATGCCCGGGTCAGGGACGAACACACCCGGTACGAGCTCGCTCGTACCGGGTGGGCCGAGATCCCCCGGCTTGACGGTCGTGATCTTGGCGATGTCCAGCGGGTACCGCACCGGGGGCGGCGGGTTGTGCATCCTCCGCGAGTTGTGCTGGTACGGGTTTACAGATCAGGTCCGATCTGTTTGTACCCGTAGGGGGCGTTCTGCCCCGGTGGGACATGAATGATCTTGCTGACGTCGACCGCCGGCTTGCTGCCGGATCGCGCTCACGACGTCGTGGGCCCGGGCCGCCTGAAAGCGCAGCGCGGCCAGTATTGTCCGTGGTGCTGCGGGCTTCCGGGCTGTCTCGGCAGCTCGTGCGATCGTGCGAGTCTGCGCGGCGATGGCCTCCAGTTGACGCGCGCCGGTCTCAGCCGCTATCGCCGCAGCGCTGAGCGGCGTCTCCAGCGCGGTGCCGGTTCCAGCGGCATTCGACAAGCGCTGGGATTGCGTGGTGACGAACTCACGATGCCGGTTGATCAAGCCGACAGCAGCGATGGAGTCCTGTACCTTCGCCGCCGAACTCGCCATGCAAACGTCAGCGTCTGTACGCTGATGAAGCTGCACGGCCGCGAGTCCATGGTGACGTCACAGCGCTATGTGGACGGAGCCGGCGCGGATACCAAGACTGCCACGGAACTCAACCCCCATCTACGAACTCGTCGACCCAGATCGACAGCGGCCCTAGTACGAATCAGGTTCTACTGCGGCATCGCTCGCATTCGATGGGCCGCGCATGTCGGGCGCTTCATCGCGCATTTCGGTCGCACGCTTATCGCGTACCGGGTTCGTCGGTGCACAGACGGATTGAAGGGCGGCGTTATCGCGTCATCGCCGAGCGGATCACGTCCAGATCGTGATCGTCGATGGCGAACACCCCGAACCGGAATTTGTAACCCCACCGCGATGTGTCCTCGATGAAGTTGAGCTCATCGAGCAGCGCGCGAATCGGCGCCTGGACGCACTCGACGAAATCGACGCGGCGGCGCCACGGATAAAAATCGGCGGATATCGCCTCCTGGTAGGGCTCATCGTCGGCGACCTGGCCGATCGCGGTGAACGCCTGGAGCGGCTCGCCGCCGCCGAACGCGGTCTTGGGTGAGTAGAAGACGATCCAGTCGCCGCGGGCCATCTTGGCCAGCATGTGCGGCTTGCCGTGGTTGGCCTGGGTGAAGCCACCGGCCACGCCGCGCTGCACGTGGTCGCGGCTGACGGTGTTCACCCAGTTCGTCATGGCGGCAGGTTAGCCGCCACCCCCGACAGCACCCCCAACTCCGACGTCACGTCCCTGGGTCGCGGGTTTAGCATCGAGCACCATGACTGGCTTGACCGCCGCGACGCAGGCAAGTGCCGTCTCCGATCGCCGCGCACAGTGACCGATCCCGACGAGCCACCCCGCGCTGACCTCGCCGAATTACGCCGGCGCCGCGCGCTGACCGAGGACGCTGCCCGAGTTGAGGCCGTGCAACGCCGCCACGGCGCCGGTGGGCGCACGGCGCGGGAGAACATCGCCGACCTCGTCGACGCCGGTTCGTTCGTCGAGTACGGCCGCTTCGCCATTGCCGCTCAACGCTTCCGCCGCGAGGTGGACGACCTGATCGTCCGCACGCCCGCCGACGGGTTGATCGGCGGCACCGCGCGCATCAACGGCGCCCTGTTCGGGGAACAGCGCAGCGCTTGTGCGGTGCTGTCCTATGACTACACGGTGCTGGCCGGCACCCAGGGCGCCGTCGGGCATCGAAAGAAAGATCGGCTGTTCGAATTGATCCAGCGGATGCGGCTGCCGACGGTGTTCTTCGCCGAAGGCGGCGGCGGCCGGCCCGGCGACACCGACTATCCCGTCGTCTCGGCGCTGGACACCCGCGCCTTCAAACTGTGGGCCGCGCTGTCGGGAGTGGTGCCGCGTATCGCGGTCGTCAAGGGCCGCTGCTTTGCCGGCAACGCAGTGATCGCGGGCTGCTCAGATCTGATCGTGGCCACCGCCGACGCATCGATCGGCATGGGCGGCCCGGCGATGATCGCCGGCGGCGGTCTGGGCGAGGTCGCCCCCGACGAGGTCGGACCGATCTCGATGCAGGCGCCCAACGGTGTCGTCGACGTCGTCGTCGATGACGAGGCCGAAGCCGTGGTCCTCACCAAACGACTGCTGAGCTATTTCCAGGGCACGACGGCGCCCGGCGCCGTACGGGACCAAACCCGTTTGCGCACAATGGTTCCCGAGCGCGCCCGGCGCGCCTACCCAGTCAATCCGGTCATCGAGACGCTCGCCGACGATGACTCGGTGACGTTTTTGCGTGAGCGGTTCGCACCCGAGATGGTCACCGCGCTGGCCCGCGTCGAGGGCCGTGCGGTGGGAGTGGTCGCCAACAACACCATGGTGATGGCCGGGGCGATCACCGCGGCCGCCGCGGACAAGGCCGCCCGGTTTCTGCAGCTGTGTGAGGCGTTCGGCCTGCCGGTGCTCTCGCTGGTCGACTGCCCCGGCTACATGGTCGGGCCGGCCGCCGAGGCGCAAGCGCTGGTGCGCCGCGCGTCGCGCATGCTGGTCGCCGGTGCCGCGCTGAGCGTGCCGTTGATCGCGGTGATCCTGCGGCGCGGTTACGGCCTTGGCGCACAAGCGATGACGGGCGGCTCCCTGCACGAGCCGCTGCTCACGGTGGCCTGGGCCGGTGCGCACCTAGGCCCGATGGGGTTGGAGGGCGCGGTGCGGCTGGGGCTGCGCAAGGAGCTCGACGCGATCGCCGACGAGCAGCTACGCGAAGAGCGGGTGCGCCAAGCCACCGCGGTCGCGCAGGACAACGCCAAGGCGCTCAACGCCGCTGCGATCTTCGAGATCGACGACGTGATCGACCCGGCCGACACCCGCGCATTGATCGCGGCCACCCTCAACGCGGCCACCCTGCACGAGCCCGGCACTCGGTCGGGCCGAGTCGTCGACACGTGGTGACCCGACGAGCGAAGTGGGGACGCTGCCGTCATGGCGCCTCTCGGCGAGTGGTCGCTCGAAGCGACGGTTCTGGATGGGGCCCGGGGCATGCCCGGCAGCGTCGACGTGGTCAACTCGCGCCACCGTCGCAGTATTCCAACGCTCCGGGCCAGGGCGCCGCGCACTGCGCAGGGTCCTGCAAAACCAGCGCAGCACACGCCGTTCTCTAATTTGACAGCATGCAATCAGCAAGATTGATGCTATGCTGTCACCATGCGCACGACGGTGACGCTCGACGCCGACACGCTGGCGTTGGTGCGCCAGCGGATGCGTGCGCGCGGCGTGTCCTTCAAGCAGGCCCTCAACGACGCGATTCGCGACGGAGCCCACGGCCGACCGTCTCCGACACGGTTCGTCACCAAGACCGCCGACCTCGGCGTTCCGAACATCAATCTCGACCGTGCCCTGCAGCTTGCCGCCGAACTTGAAGACGAGGAGCTGCTGCGCCGGCAGCGCCGCGGCGCGTGAAGATCGTCGACGCCAATGTCCTGCTTTACGCGGTCAATTCGGCCGCCGAACACCACCAGGCCAGCAGGCGCTGGCTCGACGTTGCACTGTCGGGCGCCGACACGGTCGGGTTGGCGTGGGTGCCGCTGCTGGCGTTCGTGCGGCTGAGCACCAAGATCGGACTCTTCCCGTCCCCGCTGCACCCCGGCGCAGCCATGCAGCAGGTCGAGGACTGGTGCGGCGCGCCAGCCGCGGTCGTGATCGGTCCGACCCCGCGCCACCCCCAACTGCTCAGCGGGCTGCTGGCCCACGTCGGGACGGGCGGAAACCTCGTCAACGACGCACACCTGGCAGCTCTGGCGCTGGAGCACCGTGGCGGGATCGTCAGCTATGACAGCGATTTCGGCCGTTTCGACGGCGTGCGCTGGGATACGCCCGATGCGCTGATGAAGCAGTGACGGCCCTCCGACTTCAGCGCTACCTCGGTGACCGGCTGCCGGCGCGGCTGCATGCATCGGCGCGTCGCCGCGATCGGGCACCCTGCCGCCGGCACGCGATTCGTGAGCCGACCCCCGGCGCCGGCACGCGATAGCCGAGCCAGCCGACGGCGGCGGCAGCAGTTGGTGTAGCCAGGCCCCAGGTGTCGGATGTTCGCCGCACAAGGGCGTTGTGCAGCGCTTCGCGGCGGCCAAGCAGGGCATTGGATCAACGAGCCAACCGCGTGGGCGGCACTAGTCTCTGACAGCCACCCACCTGACCGAGTGCGACGGTATCGGGCTACCCCGCGACGGCGGGTCTTAAGCGCTCCACTGTGACCGGCGCTGATCGTCGAGCAGCCGGTGATACACCGCGTGGGCGATGCGGCGCTTGAGCGCGCGGCGCGCCTTGGTCGGTGAGTCACCGGCGTCTAATCGCTTCTGGTAGTACGCCTTTCCCGCATGCCCCCACCGGCACTGGGTCTGCGCAATCGTGTGCAGTGCCCTGTTGAGCTGGCGGTTGCCCGGCCGCACCGGGGCCCGCCGGCGGACATAGCCGCCCGAGGAGTGCGGAACCGGCGTGACACCGGCATAGGCGGCGAACGCGTCGGCGCTGCGGAAACGGGTGACCACGGCGACCTCGCCGACGATCTTGGCTGCGGTCAGCTCGCCGCAGCCGGGCATGGCGACCAGCGATGGCGCCACCTCGCGGGCCCGATGCACGATCCGCTTGGTCAGCACATCGATGTGTTCAGACAAGGCGGCGATGTCGGCCAGCTCGGCGCCGGCCAGTTCGGCCACCACCCCGGACTGCTGCGACAACCAGGCGCCAACCGCCTTGCGGTGGCTGATCTTGGTCAGCTGCGATCCTTTCAGGCCTCGGGCCGGGTCGAGTTCGTGCATGCGCCACAGCAACCGGAAGATCATTGCGGTGCGCTGTTCGACGAGGACCTCGCGCCGATCGACGAGCAGATTCATCTCCCGAGAAGCTTTGTCATGGAAGGCCACCGGCAGGTCGGGTTCCCGTAAAGCTGCGCGGGCCACCTGCAACGCGTCGATCGGGTCGGATTTTCCCGGTGTGCGCGCCGACCGGCGGGTGCGCGCGGTCAGCCGCGGCCATACCCGAACCGCGCGCTGACCGGCTTTCAGTAACGCACTCTCCAACCGGGTGGTGACCTGGCGGCAATCCTCGATCGCCCACAACACCTCGGCGCCGTATTTACTGCGCGCCCACCGCAGCGCCTCGGCGTGTCCCTCGTCGGTTGCCTTGACGGTGTGCTCGTCGAGTTTGCGGCCGACATCGTCGACCCCGACGAGGGTGTGGGTCTTCTTGTGGGAGTCGACTCCGATGACTGTCACCTCGTGCGGCCTCCGTGCGCTGAACTGTCCAGCCGTGGAGTACCCGGGACTGACCACTTAGACGTGCAGTATCTGCAATACGGAGGAGTGCTACTGCCGTTCGCGTTCGCGGTCGCCCTGAGTGGGGAAATGGTCGGCCAGCGCCGCGGCGATCTCGATGAAGCGCCGTCTGGTGGCCGGTGTCATCTGGGCGGTGCCGTCGATGACCCCGCCGGGGCGCAGGTGCCCGTCGAAGGGCACCTCGATCACCTTTTGGCCATGGCTGCCGAACTGTTTCGCCAGGATGGAGCGGGTCCGCTTGTCGGCGTGACCGTCGGAGTCGTTCAGCACGATCACCGTGCGCGCCAGCAGGCTGGTCATGCCCCGCCCGGCCAGCCAGTCCAGCGTCTGCCCGGCCGCGGCTGCACCGTCCACCCACGGGGAGGACACCACGATCAGCGCGTCCAGATCGCGCAGCACCTCCTGGGTGACGGGGCTGTCCATGGTCGAGCTGCAGTCGACGATCGAGATGGAGAAGTAGCGGTCCAGCCGTTCGGCGGCCTCCCGGTAGATCGCCGGGTCGAGCACCCGCCGGCGCGCCGGGGTGGCCTCGCCGGCCAGCACGAACAGCCCCGCGGAATTGTTGCCCACCCGGGAGCGCACATCGGCGAAAGTGTCCAGGTGCCGGTCGGAGGCCAGTTCCCAGTAGGAACCTTGGGCTTTGGGATCGACCCGGCTGCCGAGCTTGCCGAAGGCGGTGTCGGCGTCGATGGCCACCACCCGGTCGTCTTGGCGCAACTCAGCGAACACCGAACCCACACTGGCCGACACCGTGGTCTTGCCCACCCCGCCCTTGCCCAGCACGCCGACCTTGTAGTGTCCACGCAACACCGACTTGATCTTGGCCTTCAGTTGCGCCTCTTTGATCTCGTCGGGCGAGGGGCCCAGATTGATCGTGCCGAAAGAGGCGCTGTAGAGGGCCTTTCGCCAGCCGCGCGTCGGCACCGGCTTGCGGGTGGGCACCAGCTGCTCGGCGCGGATCCGGTCGGTGTAGGACGAGGGCGCCGCGGCCGGCTGGCGGCTGAAGTCGGGAACGCCACCTTGAGGCGGGACGCCGCGCGAGTCGGCGGGCGGATAGCCGGGCGCAGCTGGCGGCTGCCGCCGGGGTGGCCGGGCTTCCGGCGATCCCGGCGGCGGTGGTGCAGCATAGGACGGCCCAGCGCCTGGTGGGCCAACCTCCGGCGGTTCGCGGTAAGGGCCCTGGGTGTCGTCGGGTTCGGGGTAGGACCGTCCGGGTTCGGCCGGCGGGCGCGCCAGCTCCGGCGGAATCCGGTGGGCGCCGGTGGAAAATGGTTGCGACCAGTCCGGCGGCGCTGCGCGGCCGGGCCCGCTGGGCGGTGGGCCGGGATCGGTCCACGGTTGTCGCGGCGCTTCGGGACCCTGCTGTGTAAACGGTTCGCGTCGTCTGGTGCGTCCGGTGTCGGGCTGGTCGTCGGCGTCGTCCGCGCCGGTCCACCCCAGTTCGCGGCCTGGGACGTCGTCGCGGTCGGTCACTGCTCGCCTCCTTAGAGTCCGGATGAGTATCAAACCTGCGCCCAACACCCAGTATCGACTACGCGCCACCGGCCCCACGGATGCACCGCCGCTCGCTGCCCGTCGATATCAGCTGCTCGAACCGCCACCGGAGCCGGAGAAGAAGTTCGGCTCCTCTTCGGGGATGCGTCCTTCGGCGATCCACTGGGCACGTCGACGCTGCATGTATCGCTGCTCGGCGGTGTTGGCCCGGATCATCAGGGCGATCATCGCCGTCAGCAACAGCAACGAGCCACCGATAACGATGACGACCTGAATCGCGGTCATAGCGTGGAGCACTCCTCACGGGTATCCGGGGTTCGGGGCAGTCGTTGTGTTTTGACGGCAATTGCGGCTGCCGATAGGACAGCGCCGCCAACCCCTATTTGCCATCCCCCGGCGGCGTCGCTACGTGAGCGCACCAACACGGGCACCACAACGGCGGCGACGACCGCCGACACCAACCTTTGCGCGGGCCTGGGTGGCTATTCGGGGTGGGGCGGTCTGTGAGCGCGCGCAGGCCACCAATAGATCCGATTGCGCCCGCGCTGCCCGCCCGACTCGCGGCGGAGTCCCCCAGTAGGCCGAGTCAGTGGACACGACGGCCACCATCGATGCCCGCAGCCGGGTGTGCTTCCGCAGCCCGCGGATGATTGTGAAACAGCGTCTGCAGTAGGAATTCGTAGGTCACCGCGCGTTCGAAGGCGGCTTGGGCGTTGTTCGCGGCCCCGGAGTGGCCGCCCTCGGTGTTCTCGTAGTACAGGACGTCATGGCCTGCGGCTTCCAGCGCTGCGGTCATTTTGCGTGCATGGCCGGGATGCACCCGGTCGTCTCGGGTGGAGGTGGTGATCAGCATCGGCGGGTAGCGCCGCTGCGCGCTGATGTTGTGATAGGGCGAGTACTGCTTGAGGAAATCCCAGTCGGCCGGCTCGTCGGGGTTGCCGAACTCGGCCATCCAGGAAGCACCGGCCAGCAGCAGATGGTAGCGGCGCATATCCAGCAGCGGATTATTGCAGACAATCGCCCCGAATAA
This sequence comes from Mycobacterium sp. JS623, assembly GCF_000328565.1. NCBI lineage: Bacteria > Bacillati > Actinomycetota > Actinomycetes > Mycobacteriales > Mycobacteriaceae > Mycobacterium > Mycobacterium sp. JS623. The sequence continues at coordinate 187,189 of NC_019957.1, forward strand.
CTCCGGGTACTGGGTGAGCATGACGCCCATCAGCAAGCCTCCGGCGCTGCCGCCGATGGCGCCGAGCTGGGCGGCTGTCGTGACACCGTGCTCCACCAGATCCTGTGCGACGGCGGCGAAGTCCTCGGCGACCTTGTGCCTGTTGGCGCGTAGCACCTGTTCATGCCAGGCGGGTCCGAACTCACCGCCGCCGCGGATGTTGGCCAGCGCGTAGCTGCCGCCGCGGGCCAGCCACAGTCGGCCGAACACACCCAGATAGCCCGGCAGATTCGCCACACGAAAGGCGCCATACCCGTCCAGCAGGGTGGGGCTGGGGCCGGTCGAATCCCGATGCGTGACAAGAAAATACGGCACCCGGGTGCCGTCGGCTGAGGCGGTGAAACACTGAGTGACGACGAGGCCGTCGGCGTCGAAGAGTGTGGGTGCGGACTTGATTTCATCGACCGGTCCCGCCGACGGTCCGTGCAGCAGCCGAGAGGGTTTGTCGAAACCGCTGCTGTGGAGGAAGATTTCGTCACCGAATGCATCGAGTCCGGCGAGGTTGGTTGTGGTGTTGGCGGGCACACCCGCCAGCGGCTGGGGTTCCCAGATGCCCGGGGTGAGGACCTCCACCACGGTCGCGACGTCGCGCAGCTTGATGCTCACAAACCGGTCGCCGGAAAATGCTCCCCCGGCGAAAAAGTCGCCGCCGCCGGGCTGGAAAACTACGCGCAGGTCGGCTGTCCCGGCGACAAGTTGCTCGTAGTCGGTGACCAGCACCGAACCGGCGGTGTAGACGGCGTCGCCGCTCGCCCAATCCGTCAGCAGTCCGATCATTGCCCACTGCCGGTGCACCGCCATGCTGGCGTCGGTGGGGATGTCCAGGCGGATCAGCTCGCCGTCGCGCAGTTCGAAGGTCTCTCTGTTATAGAAGTCGACTTTGCGGTAGAAGAAGGTCCGCTCCTGCCCCGGATAGCGGTAGCACATCGCGCTCACCGAGACGTCGCTGGCGGAACCGGAGAACACCGTTTCGGCGTCCTCGAGCGCCGTTCCGCGCCGCCACCGTTTGATCAGCCGTGGATACCCGGATTCGGTCAGCGAGCCTTCGCCGAAGTCGGTGCCCACCAGTACGGTGTGTTCGTCTTCCCAGCTGATGTCGCTCTTGGCCTCCGGGAGGTAGAACCCGTCGACAACGAATTGTCGCGTAATCATGTCGAATTCGCGCACAATGCCGGCGTCCCCGCCGCCGCGCGTCAGGCCGACGAGCGCGCGCGTGCTCTCGGGTTCAATAATGCCGGCGCCGCCCCATACCCAGTTCTGGTCCTCGGCGGCGGCCAGCGCATCGACATCGATAACAACATCCCACTTCGGGGAGTCCTTGCGATACTCGGCCAGGGTGGTGCGCCGCCACACCCCTCGCGGATGGTCTGCATCCTGCCAGAAGTTGTAAAGGTACTCCCCGCAGCGCGACACCCCGGGGATGCGAGTATCGGCCTCGAACACTTCGAGCGCCTCAGCGCGCATCTGCTCGAACCGTTCACCCGACAGCCGTGCCAGCGTCGGCTCGTTGTGCCGGGCCACCCAGCCCAGCACTTTCTCGCCGTCGAGGGCCTCAAGCCACAGAAACGGGTCGTCGCCCGCGCCGCTGTCTGCAACCGCGACCCGCGGCGTCTCGTTCAGAGTCATTGGGGGCAGCCCTCCAAGGCGGCACGCACACGGTGTGGCACGCTGACCACCTGACAATTGCCGAACCTCACGCTAACCGCCCAGCACCCGAGCCGATCGCGTAGTCGGCTACCTGTTCTGACATCGGGTGCCCCAGGGTGCGCGCCCGCTGCAGGTGTCAGACCCTGCATCGGCAACGGGGGCGCGGAACCCTGTGATCACGGCCCCACACTCGATGTGGCTGCGACGGTGGGCAGCGCAAGCTGCATGTCGGAGACGTGGATGAGGCCGACCGCGGTGACGTTTTCGTAGGCGGTTGCCGAGCCGACCAGTTGCAGGGTCAGGGTGTCGCCCGGGGACATGGTCTGCGCCACCTCGTCGAGGGCCACGGTCACGGTGTGAGTCTGCCCGTCCAGGGTCACCGGGACGGGGGTGGCGATGTCGCCGATCACCAGTCCGGTGCTGTTGTCGATGAGTTGGGCGAAGACGTGGCGGCTGGTGCCGACACCGGAGTAGGTCATGGTGAGCTGCGGGGCCCCCACGATCTGGGTGGTGGCAGGAGCAGTCACAGTCAGATTGAGTGCCGGGGTGGCCGCGGAGGCTTCGGTGAGCGAATAGGGAAACACGTCTCGGGGTTGGGGGCCCGAACCGCCGAACAGCGGAACGATCGGCAGCGTGCCGCCGCTGCCGGAGGCAACGATCGGCGCGCCGTAAAACGCCGGATCGGAGGGCAGCAGGCTCGATGAGTGGGACTGCCCCTTCTGATCGACCCACTCGAACGCCGGCCCGGTGGCGACCGACGGGTCGCCTTTGACGTAGCGGTCCAGCCAGGCCAGCGTGTCGGCTTGGACCAGCGCAGCACCGGCGTCGCCGGGGTTCAAGCAGACACCGTGGCCGCCGCAGAACCACACCATCTTGACCGGGACGCCGTCGGCGGCCAGCACCTGCGCGGTGGTTTGGGCTTCGGCGAGTCCGAACAGCGGGTCGCCGGCGGCCTGTAACAGCAGCGTGGGCGCGGTGATGGACTCGACTTGGGGGGTGCGACTGGCCAGCAGTTGCAGTTGGGCGGGGGTCAGCGTGCCGGTCAGCGCGCCGGTGAGCAGCCCTTCGTAGAGCTGGGGAATGACGTTGGCGCCGATGTTCACCTCACCCAGGACCAGCAGCGCGGAGTAGGCGGTCTTGAATGCGTCGTTTGGATACAGCGACGTAGTGAGCGAGTGCCAGGTCATCGCCGGCACGATCGCGTCGATGCGGTGATCGGTGGCTGCGGTCACCAGTTGGATTGCCCCGCCCAGGGATCCGCCGATCATGCCCATGCGCGGATCACCGGGGCGGTCGAGCTGGGCCTCGGGCAAGGTGGCGACCGTGTCGATGATCGCCGAGACATCACGGCCCTCGAAGTCGGGCGAATCAAGGTTGAGCTGACCGCCCGAGCCGAACTCGCCGCGCGGGTCCCAGGTGACTACGTTGTAGCCGGCGGCGCGCAGCGGGGCGTCGCCTTTGAACAGGTTCCACGGGTCACTGCCCCAGCCCGAGTTGGGGTCGGTGTCCCCGGCGAAGCCCAGCCCGGCGCCGTTGAAGACGGTGGGTGCGGTCTGCCCCGCCTGCAGTCCTGAGGCCGGGTAGAAGTGGGCGTTGATCGTGGTGCCGTCAAAGGACGTCACCGTGATGGTGCGCGCGACCGGGGCGCCGTCGGGTACGACGTCGGCGATGTCGACGCTGATCGGCTCGGTCACCGCTGCACCTATCAGGGGTGTCAGCAGATCGCCCACCATCGGCAGCTGGTGAAGGGCCGCCAGGAGCTGGGGTGCCAAGGACCCCACTACCGGCAGCTGTGCCAACGCCGTGTCGAACGGTGTTGTTTCGCTGACCAGCACCGAGAATTGCTCAGTTCCCTTGGAGCTGACCAACTGAGCATTGGGCACGTACTCGAAGTTGCCGGTCGTCTTATCGAGCAGAACATAGCCGCCCTGGTTCGGCGACCCCGCCAGCGTGTAGCTCAGCGGGTAACCCTTGGAATCCGCGGCTCCGGCCGAACCGGTGATCACTCCGTCGATCAACGCGACGACCGGATTCACAGTCAGCGCACCACCAGAAGCGGTGGGGGCTGCGATAGTAGATGAACCGGGCCGCGCCGACGCCGACAGCGGGTCCGCGCTGGGCGCGTCCGCCGGTGCCGACGGCGCCGAGGTGTTTGCGGCGATGGGGTATGACACCACGTTGGTCGCGGCGACCAAGCGGCCACCGACTGTGGCCGGCGTTGTCAGCGGTGCGCGCATGTCGGCACTGCCCTGGGTCGCGATGGTAGAACTGCCCGCGGCACCGATGTTGCGTGGTGTCGTCGAATTGGTTTGGCCACCAGGGGTGTTCACGACCGCAGCGGTCCCCGTAGTGGGATCACCGCTGGGGTCGGTATGACTGATGGTGTCCTTGGGCGGTCGAGCCGCGTGGCGACCGGCGGTGCTCGTAGGCGAGGGGTCAACGCTGGAAGTAGCCGTCGCGGGGTCGTCGTCGCCGGCCCGGGAAGTGTTGTGCCGCAACGATACTGGCGCGGCAGACACGACAGTGTTTTGGGGCGACTGCGACGCCGTGGCGGGGATGAGATGTTGTCGCGTGTTGGGGGCCCTCGTTGCCGCGATTGGTTGGCGCTGTGGTGACGTCGATGACGTTGGCGCCGACACTGATCCAGCGGGACTGGTGTCGGCTGGAGGCGCTGAATCGGGTGCGGCGGCGGCCACGCCGTGCCCGGCGGCCACCGCGGCGCCCAGGCCGGCTGCGACCGCCCCGGCGCGCAGCCACAGGACCGAGCGCGGTGTGGCGCTGCGACGGTGACGGCCGTGTGACCGTTTGATGGATTTCTTTGCCGCAGAACGGTTCTTGACTGCCGACATCGTGCACCTCACCAGCTCAGGCCGCCCCGCGGCGGCATCCAGGACTTCGTTGTTTCCGCACCGGCTGGGTGCGGTGGATCGCTTCGGGCGCGACGCTCGGCGGCCGATGGCCTCGTTGGTGGTGTCGGTGGGCATCTGGGTCCAGCATCGCGTGCACGGGTTCTGCGGCGACGGTGGTGAACGGTACGGCGAACAGGAACTCGTCTCGAAGGGAACGGATTTCGGTTCGCCCGATGATGGTGGCCAGCCCCAGGGCGGTCTCCAGCAGCGCGAAGTGATCTCCGATGCAAGAGCGCCACGCTTGATGCGGTAGCCGTCGACGGCGATGTCTTGCGACCCCACCGTGTTGACCGCGGCGCCCGGCGGACACAGACGCTGCGCCTCGTGCAGGACCGCAACGGCGTATGGGACTCGGGCAACGTCATCGCAGTCAGTTCGCGATGCGGAGGTCACGGGGTTGCCGAGGAAGTACGTCGCACTGAGTAATGCTCAACCTGGTGGTTGTGAGGCGCCGCGCTCGTATTCGTCTTGCTGGACATCGGATCTCCCCCTGAATCCGCAGCATCTGCAGTAAGCACCGCTACCGTCGCGGTGCTGTGTTCGATGTGCAGGGTGGCACCCCAAGCAGCGCGTTACCTCATATGAATTGATGATTTCTGCGTATTATTTTGTGCACCTAAACGCTTGAGCAGGCAGGCGTTGGTGAACAGTTGGCGGGGCGGGCGTGGTTTCAGTAGACGACTTCTCCAAAATGGTCTCTGCCGTGTACGCGTGCGCGGTCGACCCCGGACAAGCAGCCGAGTCGATCACGACGATCTACCAGACACTCGGGGCCAGAGGCGGCGCACTGCTGGTGGCCCAAGGCGCGGTCCGAAACCAGATCGCGGCGGTGCTCCCCGCCGACGCCGCCGAGACCTACCGGCACCACTACTGGCGGGTCGACCACGTGTTGGACGACGTCGAGGCCGGACCCGTTGGCGTGGTGCGCACCGGTAGCGAGTTGATGACACCAGATCACCGCTCGGAGTTCCTCAACGAGTGGAACCGCCCCAACGATCTCGAAGACGGCATGTTCGTCCGACTCACCTCGGGCCGAGCTACGACAACTTTCCTGGTGACGGCACCACGACGCACCGAACCATTTGGCTCAGCGGAGCGCCTCAAAGCCATGAACGCCCTGACCGGTCATCTGCAGCAAGCGTTGCGCACCTATGACAAGTTCGCCGAAAGCGGGAGGGTCAACAACGGACTCGTGGCGATGGTCGATGGAATGCGCCACGGGACTGCCCTGGTGGGGCCGGCTGGGTTTCTCCGTTGCCTCAACTCGTCGGCCGAGCTCATTCTTCAGACAGCCGACGGACTATCCCTGCACGCGCAGTGCATCACCGCGACCGTTGGGTCCGCGCAGGCCCAACTGGGCAAAGCAATTCACACCGCGATCGTGGGCGACCGAGACGGAATCCGTTGCGGGCGCTCGATGCTGTGCGCTCGCCCCTCCGGTCGGCGACCCTACGTTGTGCACATAGTGCCGTCGCAGCCAGACGACGCCGGTGCGTTGATGATCATCGTCGATCCCGAGCACCAAACCATGGCCGCGCCAGCGCTGCTTGCCCAGCTCTTCTCACTTACCCGGGCCGAATCCCAGATAGCGTCTGGAATAGCGCGCGGTGCCCCACCAAAGCAACTTGCAGAGGAGATGTCGGTGTCTCTGGTTACTGTGCGGACCCATCTGCAGCACGTATTCGACAAGACCGACACCCACCGCCAAGCTGACCTCGCGCGCCTTCTCACCAACCTGCTGCCCTGAACGCCAGAACACGTCCACGGCTTACCTGACTCCCGTCCAGGGGGCGTGTGCGAGTTTTCGCATGTTGCGATCAGGGAGGTGGGCGATCGGGCGCAACATGGTTGGTAGTCGTTTCCATCGCCCGGCTGCGTTGAATTGAGCGGATGGCGGCGACTGTCCACCTGGATGAACCCCGGTGACACGGTCTTGACGCGAATGCCCGGGTTAGGTCGCTCGTCGATCCGGCGGCGAAACGTCGGGTTCATTCGAGACGCGCTGCGGCTCAGAGCATTCGGTGTTCAGACGTGGATGATAGAAAGATCAGCGACGCCCTCGAGGGCATCGAAGTCGTCATCCTGTGTCACCACTGGCAGATGCTTAGAAACCGCAATCGCAGCGATCCATAAGTCGTTAATCCGGACCCGGCGGCCCGTCTCGGCCAGATGAACGCGCAACAGCGCCGTTGCTACCGAATGAACCGCTGCTAGTGGCGCTAGGGTTTCCTGGGCCGCCGCTGCCAGCTCCACCGGCGCCAGTGCTTGCTGACGCCCCTGGAGAATACGGACCAGCGGTTGATGATCGACGATCAGAGCCTGGCGGCATTTGAACGTTTGTGCACACAGTGATGTCGCGAGAGGGAAAACGTTTCGCTCATCAGGTACTGCGTGCAAGCGCGTGGAGCGCCTCGTGGAGGCGACACTTCACTGTGTCTTCCGGCAGCTGCTCCAGTCTGGCGATCTGGGGGACGGCCTGGGCGAGGTAGTACGCCCGAATGACCGCGGTGCGATGCTCGGCGCTGAGGGAGTGGAGAGCTTCAGAGACTGTCATCATGACCGGTAGAACGCCTAGTTGCACCTCCGAGTAGCGAACACAAGCAATCGCTCTTGTCTACCTGACGATTCGTCAAACCCTCGACGCCCGTTACGTTCGCCCGGGGGCAGAGGTCAGGTTAGCGGTTGCAGAGCGTCACGTCGGGGCTGCACGACGCGGCGTGGCAAATCGCGGTTACCCTACAAATAGTGAGGTAACAGCGATGACGAGCATTGACGGGCGAGCTGGTGGAGGATCGCAAACGGGCGATCCATTCGCCATGTGGGACGCCGCCTACGTGCTCGGCGCATTGGGTGCCGAAGACCGACGTCAGTTCGAACAACATCTGACTCACTGCACTCGATGCCACGATGCCGTCGCTGACGTCAGCGGCATGCCTGCCTTGCTCGCAATGCTGGAGCCACACGAGGTCGCGGCCCTCGACGAGGGGGCCCCTGAGCTATGGCAGCCGCGGCCCGAACTGCTTACGTCGCTGTTGGCGAAGGTCGGCCGCCGACGGCGACGCACAAGGGCGCTGTCGTGGTCGATGGCCGTCGCAGCCGCCGCGGCGACAATCATCGCGTTGATCGTGGGAATCCATGTCGGAGGGACGTCACCATCCGCCGTCCCGCCCGCAACGTCGGCATCGCCACTGACCATGAATCCGGTGGCGCCAAACTCCATAACCGCGACGGTGAGCCTGACACGCCAGGCCTGGGGCACCGACATCGACATGAGCTGCACCTACCCGAAAGAAGCCGACAACGCCGGCCAGCGCGGGGACACGCTGGCAATGGTGATAGTCGGCCGCGACGGCAGCCATACCCAGCTGGCGACGTGGTTGGCGGTCCCGGGCGTTACCGCACGCCCCAACGGCAACACGCCGACACCCATCGACCAAATCTCTGCGGTGCAGATCGTGGCCGCTGATAGCGGCGAAGTGCTCTTGCAGCGCCCGCTGTGATGCCGTCACATCCGCTAGGACGACTGCCCTGCGTCGTCAGGCGGTTGGCAGCGCACGGCGCTGCCGGCCCCGCCACTGGTCCCACGGTATGGTCCAGTCGCCCAACGCGATTCCGTAAATCTTTAAGGGCAGATCTAGTGTCTTGGCGCTGCCCGTGATATAGGGCGTGCTTGCATGTGGCGGTTTGCCTCGGCGCTGCCTAGCGTCGATGTGCGACTGGGGTCGCGGTCGGGATCAATTCGAGCCGGCGCGCGAGATCCGAAATGAGGGCAGCACCGCTGCGCTAGCGAAGCTCTGAGCGCCGTCTCGACCGTGCCGTACCGAGCGGGCGCACCGATAAACGTCTTGAAACAAAGAGACTTCGCGTTCGGTCCGTCCGCCGGACGACGAGCCACGGTTCTCGCAGGGCTCCCGCGGTGTTATTTCCTGTTGGGTGCGTGGCCGGAGGCGACGGCCGGCCATGGCCGCGACAGTCTCGAAAAACAAATCTCCAAGCGACGGTTCACGCCCCAGCAACTGGGTACGCCAGTGGGCCGGGGTTAACTGCGTTTCCCGGGGCTTCATCACAGGGCGTGGGACGTTGCCGATCGGCACGACGTTCGGAAAGGAGTTGACGAATGACGCTAAGAACACGGCGGACGGCGGTGACGTCAACGCGAGCCGCCGCGGGGCTTGACTCGCGTCGACGTCCGTTTGCCTTGCGGGACAGCAGTGTTCACCTTCTGCGTGGTCCTGTCGGCACTCGTGGCCTTAGCGTTGTAGGCATGTTGGGCTGTCCCGCTCCTGAGGGTCTCGGCGTATGAACCGGCGCACAGTGTTGACGGCGATCGCGTTCGGGGCGTTGGCCGGTCTGGGGCGCCCTACGTCTGCACGCGCCAACAGGGGAACCAGCCGGCCGCTGGGGCGGGTGCCTGCGCCGGTCGGTGTGCTGAGCAGGCTGCCCGGCGACGGCAACCAGGTGGCATTGACCATCGACGACGGCGCCAGCGTCAGCGTCGTCGCCGCGATCGTGCAATTCTGCCGCGACACCGGTACCCGCCTGACGTTCTTCGTCAACGGGGCCAACGACTCCTGGACAGTCAACGCCCCCGTGCTGCGACCGCTGGTCGACTCCGGACAGATCCAACTCGGCAACCACACATGGTCACACCCGTACCTCAACCGCATTCCGCTGCCGGCCGTCGAGGACCAGATCCGCCGCAACGCCGACTTCCTGACCAACACCTACGGCACCGACGGCAGACCGTACTTCCGTCCGCCGTTTGGCGTGCACACCGCCGATACCGACCGGGTCGCCGCTGATCTGGGCTATCCCACCATTGCGATGTGGAGCAGCACCATCGGCGACTCGCGCCCGGAAAATGAGGCCAGCCTCATCGCCAACGCCAACGCCGCGCTGCAACCCCAGCAGATCGTGCTCGCACACGCCAACCTGCCCACCATCACCGACTGCTTCAATCAGCTCAGCGGCATCATCGCCAGCCGCAACCTGCAGACCGTGACACTCAACGACGTCTTCGCATAGCGCCACATGGGTTGTGGGTGAGGATGATGCCGTACTGTGCGGCGGCGTCGATGGCGAGGTGGTCGAGGCTGTCCCGTTCAGCTGCTCCTGGCTGCGCCGGCCAGCGGTCGCAGTCTAAATGCCAAGGCGCACCACTGGACAAGTCAGATCCGTTGCCACACAAGGCCTTCCCCGTTGGATCGGGCGAATCTCGCCTCGTGAAGTCCTGGTTTGAATGCCGGCCCGAGACAGCACCTCGCACGCTGCAACGATCTGAGATTGACCGTGACCGAGCCGGCGGCGGACCGGGCTACAGAGCCGGCGTGGACACCGGATCGGATCGCGACCCGATCACATGGATTTGCACTCGCCGAGGGCGGCAACTATCTCGGGAAATTGTGTTGCGCTGGCGTTGATTTCGTCGAGGCCGCCTACGGTGCCGGTTCCGTTGCCCAGGATGACATGTTCTAGACCATTGTCCGCGTATCCGCTGACTCGCTCAGCGATCTCGGTCGCGTTGCCAATGAACATGAACTCTTCGGCAAGCTCAAACGGAATCGTGGGCGCGAGCTCGCGGAGCTGTTCGGGATCGAGGTCGTGGTAGATCAGGTCGACCAGACCGCGGCAGTGCTCTCCGGACGGATGTTTCATTCCGTACTTGGCCCAGATTTCGGCCGAGCACATGAGCGCGTGGGGTTTACCCAGGGGATCGCGTTCCATCAGCTCAGCGATATGTTCGCGGGATTTACCGATGATCACGCGATGTGCAGCGCGCACACCGGCATCGGGCGCCCGGCCCGATCGGCGTGCTCGCCGATGGTGCGGCGTTTCTCGCCGTAGCTTGCGGGGCTCATCGGCCACGCCGGAACCCACCCATCGCCGTACTCGCCAGCAGCGCCGGATCGAAACAGCTTCGTGACGGTCGGGGTAAGCGGCACGCGAGAGTTCGTCGGCGAGCAATGTGACGATGGCGTCAAAGTCCTGTCGGCATGCTTTTGTGGTGTGCGGGACGGCTTCCTGACGGCCCGATCCGCTAGCTTTTGGCCCCGCACGCATTGAGTGCCGCGTCAACGGTCTCTGCGACCAGCTTGTCGTCTATCGGGCCGATGGCGGGAAGAACCGCGCGAAGGAGCAAGGGACCAGTCAGCAGATCCGAGACGACGTCGGGGCGGTCGACCAATGCAATCTCGCCGCGGTCCACCGCTCGACTGATCATCGCCGCGACCGAGCGGCGGCGTGGAGCCATAAAGCGGTCATAGAGCGCCGTGCCGAGACCTTCCTCGGTCCCGAAATCACTGAGCACTCCTGCCAACCCGGCCTTGATCACGGGGTCGGTGAAGAACGTGCGCTGAAGCTCCTGCAGCAACTGCAGGTCCCTGCGCAAGTCGCCGGTGTCCGGCGCGGGGTCGAATCCGAAGCGGCTCACCAGCACTCCGATTACAAGCTCGCCCCGCGTTTTCGCCCTTCGATAGATCGCCGCGCGGGTGGTGCCGGCGGACTTTGCGACGCGATCGATGTTGACCGCCCCGTAGCCGTCTGAGAGCAGCACCGATTCGGTGGCGCGGGCGATCGCGCCGTCCAGCGCGCCGTCGCGAGGCCGCCCCCGTGATGCAGTCATAACCGCTGAGCATCCTATGAGTTGACGTATTTACGATGCACACTGTACCGTAAATCGCATGGCTGAGATATGGGTTTTCGGGGCAACGGGTTTGAGCGGCAAAGCGATCGCCAACGACCTGGTCGTCGGCGGCGCCGACGTGGTACTCGTCGGGCGCGACTCCGCGCGACTGGCATCCACGGCCGAATCCATCGGAGCAGCGGTCGGTCGCCGCGTGGTTTCGGGCCCGGCCGATCTGAGCGAACGGATTCTCGCCGAGAAGCCCCGTGTCATCATCAATGCCGTTGGCCCGTACGGTGCGACGACCCCGCCGTTACTACCGGCGTGCCTGGCTGCCGGGGTGCATTACGTCGATCAGGCCAACGAGCTCGAGCCGGTGCAACAACTGCTCCATCGGCACGCCGACGCACGCGACCGGGGTGTCACACTGATGACCGGCGCGGGCTTCGGCGTACTGGCGACCGAGGCACTGGTGATTCAGCTGCGCGGCGACCGACCTCCGGCTGCACGCGCTGTCGTCGCCGCCGTGCCAGCCGTGCAGGGGCTGGGTTCGTCGGTCCTGGCGAGCGCCGTCGATGTTATTGCCTACGGCGGCAGGCGATATCGCGACGCACGGCTGGAACGCCGGCGACTGGGCGCTGACTACGAACAGATTCCGGTCCCGAACGAACCTGCCCGAGGGGCACTGGCCGTACCGACAGGCGAACTCGAAGCCGCGCACCGGGCTTCGGGCGCCGCTCACGTAACCGCATATTCCACCGAGGTACCCAACGGACGATTGATTCGGGCAGTCCTGCCAGTGGCCTCCGCGGCTCTGGCCATGCGCCCGGTCCGGGCCGGCGTTCAGCGCCTGATCGGCCGCATGCGCCTCACTCCCCCGGCAACCGGTGGCGATGTCTCGTGGGCATACGCCCGGCTGGAATGGGCCGATGGCACGCGCAGGGAAGCCTGGCTGCGTGCCGGCGACGGCTACGCGTTTACCGCACGAGTCGCCGCCTCGGTAGCGACCCGGTTGATCGAGGGATCCGGCAAGCCAGGAGCGTTCACCCCAGGAGCGCTGTTCGGCGCCGACTTGGCCAGAGTCGCCGGCGCGGAGCTGTTCTCATCCGACGAGGTGGGCGCGTGACCCGAGAAGTGCACCAGCGCAGCGCGATTCGCATATCCGCGGGCCGCTGCGAAGAGATCGACGCCTGGCTGTACCTGCCCGATGACCCCGGGCCTCATCCCACTGTGGTGATGGCGCACGGCATCGGCGGGGTGAAAGCCGCGGGCCTGGCCCCGTTCGCCGAGACGTTCGCTGAGGGCGGGTTTGCGGCGCTGGTGTTCGACTACCGGCACTGGGGGGCGTCGACGGGCAAGCCACGGCAACTACTGTCGGTTCGCCGCCAGCTGGCGGACTATCGCACGGCGCTAGCGTGGGCGCACGCCGACGATCGGCTGGATTCCACTCGAATCTTCGTGTGGGGCACGTCATTTGCCGGCATGCATATCGTCGAGCTCGCCGCCAGCCAACCTGGGCTGGCCGGCGCCATCGCGCAATGTCCATTGGTGGACGGCCTGGCCGCAGTGGCAAACATCCCTCTGTGGCGTGGGCTTCGCCTGACTGCTCATGGGCTCGCCGACCTCATTGGGTCGGCACTAGGGCGGGCGCCCCACTACCTCCAAGTCAGCGTGCCCCCAGGTCATTTCGGGGTGATCGCGACGGAAGACGCGATGACCGGCCTCGCCAGACTCGATCCAGGAGACGACTCGTGGCCCAACGACATCACCGCGCGCTCTGTCCTCGATGTGACGATGCATCGGCCGGTCCGTCGCGCACCGCATGCCCGATGCCCATTGCTCATGGTGGTCGCTGAACACGACACCATGGCGCCGACCCGACCAGCGCTCCGCGTTGCAGCGCAGGCCCCGCGCGGTGAGCTGTATCGCAGCCGAGGCGGCCACTACGACGTGTATGCCGGCGGACTGGATCACGAGAACGTGCTGCGCGTGGAGATGGAATTTCTGCGCCGGCACGCGCAGGTGTGACCACCCCTGATTAGCCGTAGGTGGTGAGCCACCACCGCGCCTGGGGTTAGCGTCCTACCGCAGCCGGGTATCGGGCGGGGCGATTTCGCTGCCGGTGCTGGCGATGCTCATCGCGGTGATCGCCGCACCATGGGTGTCGCGCGCCGATGCCCGGTGCTCGACTGGATTTCCGACTACTGGAATACGTTCTCGCTGTGATTCAGGGTTTGGTCACCTACGAAGTCGTCCTGATTTCCCTACGCACACATACAATTTCTCTTACCGTCGTTTTAGTTGCATTGGCAATCGGCGTGGAGCTCGGGTCTGGCCTGCTGCCCAATACGCTGCTGTCAGGGCTGCGAGATGACAAACACCGGCTGCAGAACCAGATCGACACGCTCACCGACGACAAGAACGCGCTGAACGAAAAGCTTAATGCTGCAGGTGAATTCGACGCGCAGATGTCGCTGCGGATTCTGCACAATACGCTCGACGGCAAGTCGGTGGTGTTCCGCACGCCCGACGCGAGCGACGAGGGCCCGCGCCCAATTCAGCACTTCGGCCAACGTCACGTGGATCAACGGCGACGCGCTGAACTATGCCTTGCCCGAAGCGCACTACGACCTCGTTGTGGCGCAAAGGCAGCGCACTGAGTGACCACTGACCTCACCGGCAGACGGACATGACGTACTCACGCCGCCTTCAACGTGCGCATGACTGGTGTGGTCTGCGCCGACGTGATCGCGTCCGCCGCCACATTCTCGCGGCCGTGTAGCACGGGTGCTACACTGGTCAAGTGACTACCGAGATCACGCAACGCGAGCTGCGCAACAACAGCGGAGAGATAATGCGGCAACTCGACCAGGGCGAGTCATTTGTGGTGACCCGCAATGGAGTTGCTGTGGGCGAGCTTTCGCCGCTACGTCGGCATAGATTTGTCAGTGCCGCGGTGGCACTGAGGGCTTTCCAAGGCGCTGCGCCGGTGAACCTCGACCGGTTACGAGCCGATTTGGATCACGGGGCCGACCAAGATGCTGCGCCGCGTGGCTGACGACGCGCTCGACGTGCATCGGCAAGGGCTCATAGACACCTCGGTCGTGATTGCCCTAGAGCACCTCGACCCCGACCAGCTACCCAGGGAGCTGGCGGTGAGCGCCCTGACGATGGCTGAGCTTGCGGCCGGCCCTCACGCAACGACCGACAGCGACGAGCGCGCAGCACGCCAAGACCGTTTGCAACGCGCGGAGGCGACATTTGATCCATTGCCCTTCGACAGTGCCGCCGCCAGAGCGTATGGCCGGATTTACGCCGCGATCACCGCGACGGGACGCAAAGCCCGCGGTCCGCGAGCCGTGGATTTACTGATTGCCGCGACCGCGCTCGGTGCGAACCTCCCGCTTATCACCCGTAACGCCAATGACTTTCGCGGAATCGAGCATCTCGTACCTATCATCGCCGTTTAGCGAAAGGCGAATCGTGTCGGCCATTTTCGCTTCGGCCTCGCCCACTCCGGTGAGAACTCGGGGTGTGTCGCTCAAGCAGATATTTCACTCGGACGATGCCCGCTGACCGAGCCGCCAGCCCGACGAGCTGTTGTGCATTGCTACCGTCGGCGGAACAAGCATCGGCACGGCGCTCGTGATCTCGATGATCGAACAGGGCCGCAACTGCAACGACGTCGTGACCCAGCTCGCCGCCGCGTCGCGCGCCTTGGACCGCGCCGGATTCAAATGGTCGCAACCGGGCTCTGAGAACGCATTACCGGCGTAGGACCCGACGGCGAGACTCCCGAAGCCGAGTTGGAGAAGCTCTTCATGGCACTGGCCTGACCGGTGCAGCGGGGATTGTGAGGGTGAAAGTGGCGCCGCCGCCAGGCGTCTGCGCGACGGCGATGTGCCCTCGGTGGGCGTGAGCGATCTCTCGCACGAGTGCCAAGCCGATGCCGTAGCGCGGGCGATCCCCGGGGGCGGTGTGGGTTTTTCCGCGCGAGAAGCGGTTGAACAATGTTTCCATGGCGCCTGGGTCGATGCCCACTCCGTCGTCACGCACATCGATCAGGATGTCGTTTTGGTGGCGTCCGAGGGCGACGGCAATCGTTCCGCCGCGATGCTCGTGCGCGAGCGCGTTGTCGATGAGGGAGGTGATCGCGCGGCGAAGCGCGGAACCCGACCCGAGAACGACGAAATCTCCAGCGGGCACTGGGTCATTCGCTTCTACCACGAGGTTCACGCCAGCCGTTTCGGCGTGCTGAGCCATGCTCTCACAGGCCGCTTGCACCACTGAGGCGAGATCGATGCGCTCCTGCGGAGCGTTGTCTGAGGTCATAGATGCCGAGGCCAGCAGATCCTCGATCACCTCACCGAGCGCGCGCGTGTCGGACGCGAGGGCGTCGATCTGTTCCCTGTTCTGTTGGGCGTCACCATCTTCGAAGCGGCGCGCGAGTAGCTGGATCCGAGTGTGCAGCACCGTCAATGGGGCGCGAAGTTCGTGTGATGCGTCGGCGACGAAACGTCGTTGCAGAGCCAGCGCCTCGACAAGGGGCCGGATCGACCTTGTAGTGAGCAAGCTGACGACGCCGATGGAGGCCACGATCCCGGCCAGTTCGGCGATACCCAGCGCTAACAGCAGACGGCTCCGCCCCGCCCTGTACGGCCCCAGATCGAGCAGCGCGACCACTCTGCCGCCGGGCCTGTCCACGACCACCGCGCGGTAGGGGGCGCCTTCGATCTGAGTTTCGAAGAATCCGGCAGGGCGCGCGAGCAGCTGCGCCGTCGGAATTCCGTTGCCGCTGGCCTGCACCTTCCCCGAGAGGTCGCGCAGCACCAGGATCATTCCCGGCGGCGGATCGGTGGCGTCGTCGGCCGCTAAAGCGACGGACGACAGTTGGGACCTGATCTGCTGCTCCTGCACGCGGATGTCAACGAGATACACCACAGCTCCGACCACCAACAGAACTGCGGCAAGTGCGAGGGAGGCTTGCGACGCGGCGATCCGGCCCGCGCGGTGAACGACGCTGAGATCGCTGTCGGTCCTCATTCGGCTCCGAGGCGGTAGCCGGTGCCGTGCACCGTGTGGATGATGTTCCTGCCGAGCTTGCGTCGCAGGTAATGGACGTAGGTGTCGACGGTGCCGGACGAGTCGACACCATCGAACACCACATCGAGTAGTTGACCGCGTGTGAAGACCTGACGCGGCGCGCTCATCAGGACTGCGAGAAGCGCTGCCTCGCGCTCTGATAGGTCGACAGCGTCGCCATCGGCGGTGCTACCGCTGACTGTGCGCGTTAGGCGGTCCAGGCAGAGTTCGCCGACGCGCAGTGTCGATCGACCGTCGGGTCGGCGCAGCAATGCCCGCACTCGGGCGAGCAGTTCCGCTACCTCGAAGGGTTTGACCAGATAGTCCTGAGCCCCGGAGTCGAGGCCTTCGACTCGGTCCGCGAGCGACCCCCGCGCAGTGAGCAGCAATGCCGGAGTGGCGATTCCGCGCGATCGGAGTACGGCGACTAGCTCGGAACCGTCCATGACCGGCAGTCCGCGATCGACGATCATGGCGTCATAGCGGCCGGTGAGGCCACGGTGCAGCCCTTGCTGGCCGTCGTGCGCGACGTCGACGCGGTAGCCCTCGCTGCTGAACAGGTCGGCGAGCATCTCGCCGAGTGCACGGTCGTCCTCGACAATCAGCAATGTCGGTGCTGGGCGTCGCTCGGCCACCTACAGAGCCTGCCACGCTACTTCTTCGAGGGCTGTAAGAAAGTGTTGGCAGCCTGCGATACGTGGACTCACCTCGTCTGGGCTTGCGCCGCGCGGCGGCCACTTCGTGGGCGTTGGTCGGCGTCGGCATGGCAGGTGTCGCAGGCGCTTCGGCGCTTGCCTACAGCGATACCGTTAAGCCGGCGGTGGCAGACGTCGGCGCAGATGCGGCCGTGCCTGCACCCGAGGAGCTACCGCCAGCGCCGGGCCTCGTGACGACGGCCGACGTCCCGCCGGCGACAACCCCGCCACCCGCTGCGGAATACACCCCGCAGACGACCGCTGAACAGGCCCTGGAACCGACGTACACCCCGGCGCCGGACTACACGCCCCAGTACACCTCCGCACCGACCATCGAGCAGTCCCCGCCGCTCACCCCTCAGGCACCGGCATCCCAGGCCCAAGCTCCCCCGACAACCAAGCGGCGCAGTCCCACCCCGACGACAGTGAGGGCGCCGAACTACTCGCCGCACGTGACGATTTCGCACGGCTCGTGACGAACCCGTCCGAGCAACTCATCGACTCCGGTGCGGGCACCGCGACAACGAGGTGGCAGCGCTGGAGCATGAGCATGCAGATCGTGGTCACCAATCCCGATTCGCTGGCCGTCGCCCGCCGGGAGGTCGACGCCGAACTCGACACCATCGAGGTCGCCGCTTCGCGATTCCGGCCCGATTCCGAGATCAACGCCCTCGCCGCGTCGGCCGGACGGCCAACTCCGGTAAGTCAGCTACTGGCGGAGCTGCTCGGCGCCGCGATGACGGCGGCCCGTCAGACCGACGGCGATGTCGATCCCACGATCGGCGCCACACTAATCGCCCTCGGATACGACGGCGACATCGGCGCTGTCGATGACACCCATCGGGTGACCGCATCGATCAGCGTTCCGGCGAGATGGTCCATGGTCAGACTCGAGGATCGCGTCGTGACCGTGCCGCCGGGCATTCGGCTCGACCTCGGAGCGACTGCCAAAGCGGTTGCAGCCGACCGGTGCGCCGATCGTGCACACCGGGTCACCGACAGCGGCGTGCTCATCAACCTGGGTGGTGACATCGCCACAGCGGGACCCGAGCCCGACGGCGGGTGGCGGGTACTGGTCCTCGATGACGCCGAGGATCCGGCGGGCTCAGTGGCTCTTTCATCAGGAGCCGGGCTGGCCACCTCGAGCACGATTCACCGTCGATGGCGCCGCGGTGCGGATCTTGTCCACCACATCGTCGACCCACGCACTGGGTGGTCTGCGGATCCGGTGTGGCGCACGGTAAGCGTGGCCGGACAAACCTGCCTGGCCGCCAACACAGTCAGCACTGCTTCGATCATCCGCGGCTGGCGGGCGCTGGATTGGATTCGCGCACTTGACATTCCCGCGCGACTTGTTGACAGCGAGCGAAACGTCCACACCCTGTGCGGGTGGCCGGCCGACGCTAACGGAGCTTGGCAGTGATCGACCAGGCGCTGTGGGCACTGGGCCGGGGCACGGGCGTCACGGCACTGGCCTTCATGACCGTCGCGCTCTTCCTGGGCATCGCCACGCGGTCGGGGCGTCCGCTGGTCGTGTTGCCGAGATTCGCTGTCGCCGACGTCCATCGCTTCACTTCGCTGGCGGGAACTCTCCTCGTCGTCCTGCACATTGTGCTGCTGTTCTTGGACCCCTACGCGCAGCTTCGACTCCTCGACTTGGTCGTGCCGTTCCTTGGCGCCTACCGGCCACTCTGGCTCGGGTTGGGGACGCTGGCCTTCGACCTACTCGCGGTGGTGATCGTGACCAGCCTGCTGCGCCACCGGCTCGGCGTGCGGGCCTTCCACACGGTGCACTGGGCGACCTACGCCTTGTGGCCGATAGCCATCTCGCACGCGCTTGGCAACGGGACCGATGCCGGCCACACCTGGTTCCTGGTGTTCGCCGGCTGTTGCACCGTCACCGTGTGCGGCGCGCTGGTGTGGCGGCTACACACCAACTACACCGAGTACACCGGCACACGAACATCGTGGCGCCCATGACGATTTCACGACGGCCCGGCGCCCCGACCAGTCAGCGCCTGTTCGCGGCGAACGGCCCGGGCCTGGTCGAACACCAACAGCGATTCGGAGCTTTGCCCGACTCAGCCGCAACGACCCTGGTGCAGGTGCTCGACCGGTCCGGACTAACCGGGCGCGGTGGCGCCGGTTTCCCCACCGGCCGCAAGATCGCATCAGTCACCGGGCGCAAGGCAGTGGTGATTGGTAACGGCGCCGAGGGCGAGCCACTCAGCCACAAGGACGCCGAACTGCTCTCCCGCGCAACACATCTCGTACTTGACGGTCTGAAGCTCGTCGCCGCCGCGGTGTCGGCCGACAAGGTCGTCATGTACGTTCCGTCCGGCGCGATAGCGCCGATCAAGACTGCCATCAGCGAGCGAAGATCGGCGAAGGTCGACCGCCACCGGGTCACCGTCGTCGCGGCCCCCCACGGATTCGTCGCGGGCGAGGAATCAGCTGCGGTGAGGCGGGTCGAGGGTGGCCCGGCCCTGCCCCGCGATCGGACCGTACCTACCTCAATATCCGGGCTGCGAGGACGCCCGACAGTGGTCAACAACGTCGAAACGCTAGCCCACATCGCACTGATTGCCCGGTACGGGTCTCGCTGGTTCACATCGGTTGGCGATCCGTCCGAGCCGGGAACCATGCTCGTCACTTTGACGGGCGGACCAACGACGGACTCAGTCTTGGAAGTGCCGACGGGCACACGACTGACCGACCTCGTCCGCTGCACCGGTGTCACCGACTCCGGCGCGCTTCGCGCCGTACTGTTGGGCGGGTACCACGGCACCTGGATTCCCGGCGCAATGCTCACCGACGCCAGACTGTCGCGTGCCGGCCTGGCCCATCTCGGCGCCAGCCCCGGTGCCGGCATCATCCACGCGCTGCCCGCCGACCAGTGTGGACTCGCCCGCACCGCAGACATTCTCGGCTACCTCGCCGGACAGAGCGCCCGCCAGTGCGGACCGTGTCTCAACGGCTTGCCCCAATTGGCCCGACTCTTCGACGATCTCGCCTACGGTCGCGTCGACGAGCAACTCCTCGAGGAGGTCAGCCGGATGATCGACATCATCGACGGCCGGGGCTCGTGTCGCCATCCCGAGGGCACCGCCCGCCTGGCCCGCAGTGCCCTCGACACGTTCGCCTCCGACATCGAGCACCATCGCCACGGCCGATGCGAAGGGGCCCTAGCGCCGATGCACGCCACCGGGCGCCCACCACAACACATCTCGGGAACAAGATGAGAAAGCAATCCAAACCAGCCACGCGCCTGCACATCGACTGGACGCGCTGCCACGGCCGCGGGCTGTGCACCGAACTCCTGCCCCGTATCCTTGGCCGCGACGACTGGGGCTACCCCCTCGCCCGAGACGGCTCCCGCGAGCCCGCCGTCCCACCCACAGCGCTGCCCGAGGCGCGCACTGCAGTCGATCTGTGTCCTCGGCTGGCGCTCTCACTGATCACCGACGCGACCCATGGACCCGGTAACCGAAAGGCAGGCACGAGTTTGTAATTGGTAGCCGAGTGTCCGAATCCCTGTGCGTCTATTGAGGAGTGATAGTTGTCGACGTTCAACGGGCTGCCCGCCCACGTCTTGCTCGTGCATTTCATCGTTGTCTTGGCCCCGCTCACCGCCGCCCTCGCGATCATCTGCACGTTTTGGCCGGCCGCACGCCAACGATTGGTATGGCTGGTGCTCGCGCTGGCGGTGATTACCGCAATTCTCACGCCATTGACCACGGATGCAGGCGAATGGCTGGCGAAACGCAAAGCCCGGTCCCCACTACTGCATGCACACACCCACCTAGGCGACACGATGGCGTACTTCTCCATCGCATTGGTGGCCGCGGCAGTACTGATCGTCTTCGTCCACCTTCGGGAAGGGCGTGGGAAATCACTGAAACCCGTTGCGCGGTGGCTTATTGCAGCCGTCGTAGTCATCGCCAGCATCGCGACGACGGTGCAGGTTTACCGAATCGGGGACTCAGGGGCCAAAGCGACATGGAGCAAAACCGTAGCCGTGGCACCGTCGAGCTAGGTACGCGGAGTATTTGTTGCCGCGGCGCCCACGAAATGCCCGATGGCATAGGTGATACCCAGAGCCAGGCTGCCCCCGATAATGTCGTGTGACTGCGCGTTGCTTGCGCGCCCCGCCCAGACCTGCCGATACCGCTCCTGTCACCACGAGGGCTACGAGCACCGCTGCGACGGTCACCAGAATTCGGACTGTGCTGGGCGGCAACAGGATTGCGATCAGTGGCAACAGTGCGCCGACAGTGGACGCCAGCGCAGATGATAGGGCGCCTGCCAGGGGTTGGTCAGATCATCAGGATCGATACCTAGCTCTAATTCACCGTGCGCAGCGAACGCATCGTGATCGGTGAGTTCCTTGGCGACCGTTCGCGCTGTCGGTGTCGATAATCCTTTGGCCTCATTCAGCGCAGCAAGCTCGTCCAGCTGCGGCAGCCGGGTCGTCGCCCAATTCCCCGCGTTCCTGTTCAGCAGTGCCCGCTCGGTGTCACGCTTGGTGCTGACCGATACATACTCTCCCAACGCCATCGCCGCAGCGCCGGCCGCCAGCCCGGCGATTCCCGCGGTCAGGATCGGGCCTCGCGCCACCGCCGCTGCCGCAACTCCGACCAGCGCTGTTCAGCTGCCTTCGAGACGACTTCGAACGCACCGTGCGGCCGCGAGTCGCTCAGCTTGTATACCGCGGTCGACACATCGATGCAGCGGCACAGACGTTGTGTCTTCCAAATTGTCGGGCTCGGGAATGAGGTGGGAGTGACGTCTATCCCGCGATGATTTTCCGGTCGCGGCGCTGTTGTATGACTGCAGCATGACAACCGCGTAGTGACTATCCGGCGCCGAGCCGTACCCCGGTGATCGCGCTGGCCAAGTGTCCGATGAGGAAGACGAGCAGTGCAGCGATTCCGCCGACGAGCAGTTGGCGTGTCCCCGATCGCAGTCCGCCGCGACCGTTTAGCACGCCGATGGTGGCACCGACGCCGAAAAGGGCAAGGCCTGCCAGCGCAATCGCCGCGACGAGCGCAGCCACACCCGACCCGAACATGTACGGCAGCACCACCACGACCGCGCCAACGGCGAACGCGAAAAGGCTGGAAAGCGCTGCCGACCACGGTGAGCCGAGTTCATCGGGGTCAAGCCCGAGTTCCTCGCGCGCCATGGTGTCAAGGGCGGACTCGCGGTCTTTCATGATGGTGATCGCGACGCGCTCGGCTTCGTCTTGGTCCAGTCCTTTGGCCCGATAGATCAAGGCGAGCTCCTCGGTTTCTGCCTCTGGGTCATCGCGCAGTTCCTCCTCTTCGAGGGCGATCTCACGCTGGTAGGACTCTTGCTGGCTGCGCATCGAGATGTACTCGCCTGCGGCCATGGACAACGCTCCAGCGAGCAGTCCGGCCAAGCCGGCGAACAGAATGACGGCGGCGCTGGCACCTGAGCCCGCGAAGCCCATGACCAACGAGGTGTTGGACACCAGGCCGTCGTTAACGCCGAAAACCCCGGCCCGCAACGCACCTGAACGATCACCACGGTGCCAGCGTTCGAGGCGACGAATGCTGCCTGGGTCATCGCTGCCGCCGCCACTCCGCAGGTGGGTCAGCACACGAGCATGCGAACGCTCGTCGATGGCCATCGCCGAGGTGGCGTCGGGATCGTCGTGGTAGAGCCCGGCGTCAGCGTGCTCGGCGCGCTCTAAAAAGGGCAATACCGCGTCCAAGGAGAACCGCCGCGCCAGCCACGACACGGCGCGGGCGCGGATGCCCCGCGATCGCGGCCCGGGCACCGGCTCCCCCAGTTCGGCGAGTTTGTCGGCCCAGTGCGCGGCATGACGGCGCTCCACGGCGGCGAGTTCGTTGAGGACATCGCGCCGGTCTCCCGTTGCCGCTTCGGCCAATCCGGTATATAGGTCGGCGCTGCGCTGCTCGGCGGCTAGTAGCTCCCGAAACCGATTCGCTTCCCCGCTGCCCACGATCGCTCCTTCGCGCTGTTGATCCCGGCACACGCGCCAGCGGGAGGCGTTAAGCCAGAACGGCCACCCACGGCTACACGGGGATTAACGCCTCGATTTTTTGGAATGATTCCACTCAAGATGTCATCGCGGGAATGATGATCATCACGGCAGACAGGGACGCGAGGGCGGAGAGCGGAACACAACTAGGAAGGGCCCTGACAGATTAGCCAAGCCCGACCCCGTCTACTTCCCAGGACGAGCGCGCCGCAGGCCGCGCGGTCCATGGTCAATAGCCTCCTGACGTCGCTGTTACCGCGACGCCGAATCCATGGCTATCGGCCCGATTTCGGCTACGGGTACATAGAGAAAGGCCATCGAGATGTGCCGGCCGGTGGAAGCGCCAATCACCAACGGTCAGCACGCGGTGCCTGCCGAGCCGACGCTCACAGGTGATTGACGCGATCGAGTAGCACCTACTGCGGCCGTCGGCTAGTTTTTGGCGATGGCTACTCCCAGCATGCCCCCAGCAGCTGTCGCGCAGGGCTCCGACTCCCTGCAGGCTGCCTACTTTCGGGGCGCGCTGGCGGATCAACGGGCCTTGATCGCGGCCCACATGGCCCGGCAAAGCAGCAAGCTGCAGTCGATGACGGCGGCTGGGGCGAATGAACTGGCCATCACGCGATTGCGGCGCCAGGTCCGTGAGAACGAGGCCGAAATCCGTCAGCTCGACCGGATGATCGGCGCGATCGACCGCCGGTTTTCGGCGTCTTGGACCATCACACAGTCGTAGCGGTCAGCTTTTCGAGCTCGCTTTTTGCGTGGCGCTCGACGAATAGGGGGACGAAGTCGCGTAGCGGCCTGCCGTCATATCTGGAGTGCACGTCACGAACGACGGACGACACCGTGGATTCCGAAATGGTGGGATATCGACCCATCAGACGCAGGACTAGCTGGTCGATGATCGTCTGTTCGCTCAACTCGATCACCCCCAAAGTTTGACGTCCGTTCACCCTGCCGTCAACTTGGTCAATAGGTGCCAAGTGACAGGCATGGCCATTAGGTGGCTGGAACCGTCCGATCGATGCTTACCAATGAAATGACCTCGGGCCTAACGCTTTTCGATTACTATGATGGAATCCGGGGCCGGGCGCGACGAGTGATCCCGTCCACGACCTCCGTTCAATCGACGTGACAGCCGGGCCTATTCGAGGTGTTTCTGTCCGGCAGAGGGATATGCGCAAGACGTCTGGCGCGCAGGGCATTCAAACTCACAGCTAACGTTCAGGTGAACTGTCCGGCGATCTCGAGTTCGGCGAGTCTGGCCTCGAGGTACCCGGGCATGCAGCCCCGACGTACTCGAATCGAGTTGTCGCTCACCGCAGCACCTGAGGCGACAACAGTCGTCCGCGGGCGGATTGACTTAGTCCGGACACCACCAGCCGGGCAGGTACTCCACGTAGTTCGATGGGGCGAGCTGGCCCGGCGGCACGTGGATGACGTCACGGACGTCGATGGGTTGTTGTGGTGCGCCCCAAGGTGGTTCGGGTTGGTAGCTTTGGCGTGGGTCAGGAACAAAGACGCCCGGTATGAGTTCGCTTGTGCCGTACGGGCCCAGACCGCCCGGCTTGACCGTCGTGATCTTGGAGATGTCTAAAGGGTACTGCGCCGGCGGCGGCGGGTCGTGCATCGTCAGGCTGTTGTCTTGGTACGGGTAGTACAGATCGGGCCCGATTTGGGTGTATCCGTACGGAGCCGTCTGGCTCGGCGGGACATGGATGATCTTGGTGACATCGACCCAGTACCGCGGATCTTTACCGTGCGGCGGATCGCCTGATGCCGGTGTTTGCGGCGCATCGCCGTGGCCGGAGCCGACCGCTTCACTGCGGCTACCCGACCCGTAGCTGAGTGCGCGGACGTGACCGGCGATGTCGCCGGCCTGGCGCTGAGTGGAGTTCACGACGTCGTTGGCCTGTGCCACCTGAGAGCGCAGCGCGGCCAGCACTGTCCGCTGGGCCGCCGGCGTCTGCGCAGTCGCCGCGGACTGCGCGATCACGCGCGTCTGGGCGGCGATCGCATCCATCTGGCGCGCGCCGGCCTGAGTCGCCGCGACTGCGGCGCTCAGCTGAGATTCCAGCGCGCTGTCGGTGCGGCCGGCGTCTGAGAGGCGTTGGGTCTGCCCGGTGACGAACTCGCTGTGTCGGTCGATCAGGTCACCGGAAAGGTCCGCGGTGCGCCGGCCCGTGTCGCCCACCGACTCCGAGGCGGTATGTAGCTGGGCTCCCGCTGGCGCCGTCTGCAGGGGCGACGGTCCAAACAGCGAGCGGGCGCGCTCGACCAGGGCCACGGCTTCGGCAGCGGCCTGCGCAACGGTCACCGATCTAGTATCGCCCATGCTCGGCCGTGCTGCCGACGCATATAGCGGCGTGCCAGGGGCGGGCATCGGCGGCGACTGTTGAATCCAAAATTTGTGCATGGTGCGACGGCCACCGTCGAATACGCTGAACAGAGATCGGGTTCGAAAGCGCTGGAGTCTCAGCGCCACAGGTGAATTCGCGGCGCGGATAAGAGAGGACACAATTGGACCGAACGCCGGCAGATGCCACGGTCGTCGGCTCCTCGCTGCCGGGTGTTGTGCGGTTCTATTGGGGCTGGCTGGTTTTCGCCACTTCGGTGTCGGTGCTCGGCAATATTACGCATGCCCTTCTGGTCGCCCCGAGCCCCTTGCGCATGCTCGCCGCAGTCGCTTCCGTCGTACCACCGGCATTCGTCTTGGGGTCGACTCACTCGGTGGCGTTGAGCCTGAGGATGCGCCGGTTTGCACCGATCTACGTACTCGGTCTGTTGATGACAATGGGAGTCGCGGCGTGCGCATTCTTTTTGTCTTTCGATGCGCTGCGCGGGCTCGCCGTGATCCTTGGGTGGTCACCGGGACGGGCATGGCTTTTCCCCCTCGCGATCGATGTTTCCATCGCGCAGGCGACATTCGGATTGTTGGCACTGGCTCCCCCGGCGGCCACTTCACCGCTTATGCGGGCTGTTGCGGCCGACGATCGGTCGACGGTGAGCCGGGCGCCAGCATCTGAAGGGCCGGAACATCTTTCACCCGACGATGCGCGCCATGCGGCAGCGGGCCAAGAAGCCGGTCCATCGTTTTCGGTCGCGGAATCGGAGGACATCGTTGAGTGGACGCCGACAGCACAGCAGCTGGTCCGCAACGGAACGACATCCAAGGACCCCGAAATCGTCGCCGCGATCCTCGCTGAACATGCTGCCGGCACCCCGCCCGGCACCATCAGCCGCCGCAGCGGCGTGCATCACAGCACCGTTGGCCGCATCCTGGCCGGCGCGGCGGCGCTGACACGTTAGGCGAACACGATCAGTTCGGGACCGACGCCGTCTGGCCGTAACACGGCGGACCCCACAGTCCGCGGCCCGCGGCCTTGGCTTCTGTTTCGGCGGCGGCGATCTCGTCGGCCCGAGCCGACGGATGGTTGTGATAGATGTAGGAATGGGCCATGCCGGCGCGGGCCGCTTCGACCGAGTAGTCCCAGCCGTCGGCCTTGTCCAGATAAGCCAACGTCCTGTTAACTGCAGTTCGACTTATCCACAGGTGCGACTGAGCAGCCGGAATTTGTCTGTTGCCGCGCTTAGCCTCCATCCAAATTGACATCTTCCGATCCCGGAGGCAGCGATGGACGATGGGTCCGAATTGAGGGCCGTGGAAGACCTGGACGTGCCCAAGACTGGCGCGGTCATGCGCGGCGAGACCATCTCATTGCCGTGGCGACTCGTCGATGGATCAGGCGGCGGCATCGAGCATGTGAACCTGTGGTTGGCAGAGCTGTACGCGTGCGATAGTTCGGCTGCGACGCTGCGCGCATATAGCTATGACTTGCTCGCCTGGACGCGCTTCCTCGAAGCCATTCAGATCCACTGGGCCCGAGCAGCGCGATGGGAGGTTCGTGACTGGGTGCGGTGGTACCGGTCCTGCGAAAACCCGCAGCGCCGGCGCGGGTCGAGTTCTGGAAATCACCGGCCAGCCGCCGGCTCCGTCAATGAACTCACCGGGAAGACCTATCTCGAAGAGTCGTACTCACGGTCAACGATCAACCGCCGACTCTCCTCGCTGAGCAGTTTCTACGAATTCGCCGTCGAGTCGGACCTCGGACCACTGGTGAACCCAGTACCGAAGTCACGCGGGGAACTGACAAGGGTGGATGCGCACCGACAGCATTTCGACACCGCACGGCACGCCAAACGCGCTCCGTATCGACAGAAGCGGGTGGACCGCAACCCGCGAGCGCTCAGTGATGCCCTGTATGAAGAGGTGTTCGCCGCCCTGACGACCAACCGGGACCGAGCGATCGTCGCGACCGCCGTGTCCGCAGGTCTTCGCGCCAGTGAACTGCTCAGCATGCGCCGCGGAATGCTGCACGCTGCCGATCAGACCGCAGACATCATTCCCAAAGGCGGACGCGGAAACCGAGTACTTGTCCGCATTAGCCCCGCCGCGTATCTCTGGATCGCCCGATACCTCGCTGAGCGGCCCATCGAGCCTCCCGAAGAACCGGTCTGGATGACGCTTCGTGGAAAGCCAAGACCGCTGACATATTGGGCGATGAGGCAGGTCCTCGAGCGGACGAACGCGGTATTGGGGTCCAACATCACGATGCACGACTTCCGCCACACGTTCTGCATGCGGTTAGCCGAGGACGAAAACCTCACTATCGCTGAGATGCAGGAACTGATGCGACACTCCTCGATTGCCAGCACGACTAGATACCTCAGGCCGACCCTCGATGATCTGGTGGAGAAACTGGACAGCCACTGGAATCGACCACCCACACCAGCACCAAAACCTGCCAATGGCTATGCCGCAGAGGATCTTCGAATCTTGTTTGGACGGGCCTTCTGATGCCGCGCGTACTAACGCGCGCACAGTCAACGACGAGCGGTCAGGCTTACTTCAACTATCCGGTCGAAGTCCTGCCGTCATTGTCGCCAACCCGCGGAGGCCATCCGTGGTTCGGCAATCAGGTCAATCCTCATGAGCGGGAACGGATCATCGCCGCGGCGTCACCACTTGTCATGGCGAGGATGAGCAGAGGGTATCGCGGCGAAGCGGTCGCCCTGTCGGGCGCACGTTTGTGGCTGAGCCGTCTGCTGGACTGGCTAGACACATTTCCGGGTGAGAGCTATCAGGACCGCTGGATCGCAAGCAATTCAGACGATCAACCGCAGTCGTGGTGTCCAGCGCTGTCGACGGGCTCGCACACTCGGTTGGGAGCACGGCTGTCGATCAACGCACTCATCCTGCTCGGCGTAATCCGTCCTGGCCACGAGTGGCTCATCGAAAACAAGCAAGCGCGCTTCTACCGCGACTGGACGACCACGCACGAACCCGACGCGTGGGACAGATACTTCGACGCCGCCGAGCAAGAGCGCGCACCCGAAGCGAAAAAATGGGGCACTGCGACGCACCTGGTGCGCATCAGCATCGTCAACGGCTTGCCGATCACAGCGATACGAAGTCAACATGTGATCGCCTACCGCAACTTCCTCACCTCAACCGGTCGCACACCGGGCGCCCTCCTTGCGATGTGGCACTATGGCCGGCGCGCAGGTCTCTTCGCTGGGGAGGCGGACGACCTGCGGCACTACATCATCGCTAAGCGCCTTACGCCCGCCGAACTTGTCGACCGCTTCAACGTCCAAGCACCCACAGTGCGGCGACTGCTCATCGCATACCTCGCCGAAATCGCTGTAACGCAAGACTACGGCAGCCTCGACGGGACGAGTCGCAATCTCGTGAAACTCTTCTGGAAGCCAATCGAAGAGGCCAACCCCGGCATCGACACGATCAACCTCACCAAGGCCCAGGCAGCCGAATGGAAGAATTGGCTACGCACCAAGCCTGACGGCACGCCGCGTCGGCACGCCGAAAGCATCCTCGGTGCGGTGCGCAGCTTCTACCTCGACATCGCGGCCTGGGCGCACGAGGATCCCGCCGCGTGGGCCACCTCGGCGGTCTCATGCCCGGTCAGCGTCCGAGACGTTCAGGGACAAGAGAAGCGCCGCGCCCACCGCGCGCACCGCATGCAGGCGCGCACAAGGACTCTCGCGCCGCACATCGATGCGCTAGTCGCCGCCGCCGAACAGGCTTACCGCGAGGCAACGGAGCTCCAAGCTGCCGCCCAGGCGCCTTCCTTCGGAGCGCCATTCACGGTGCATGGGACCTCGTACATCAAGCACAAGCCGGGACGGCAGGCCGATCAGTCGAGGGTTCATGTTGTTCACGGCGGGTCGGAGAAACGTCTTGACACTCAGTACGCCGTCACCCGCGCATTCATGACGTGGACAATCATCGAGATCCTGCGTCATACCGGCATCCGGATCGAGGAGCTACTGGAACTGACACATGTCAGCATTAAGCAGTATCGAAAACCCGATAGCACCGTTCTTCCGCTCCTACAGATCGCACCAAGTAAGACCGATCAAGAACGCGTCTTCCCGTGTAGTCCCGATCTCACCGCGGCGTTGGCGCGACTGGTGACCTTCGTCAGCATCGACGACCGAGTTCCACTGTGCTGCCGCGTCGACCGGAGTGAACGAGTGGTCTCGGCGCCCATGCCGCATCTCTTGCAGTTCCGAGAAGCAGGTCGGTCCAGGGTGATCCACGAAACCACAGTTCAAAAGTGGTTGACCGAATTGGCCAACAGCCTTGGCTTGGCGGACGCCGATGGAACTCCACTACACTTCACTCCGCACGACTTTCGGCGGATCTTCATCACCGACATCGTGAACGCAGGCTTCCCCATCCACCTTGCCGCAAAGATCGTTGGCCACAACAACATCGAGGTCACGCGCGGCTACACGGCTGTGTATCAAAAGGATGTTTTCGATGCCTACGAACGTTTCATCGACAAACGCCGACAAGCGCGCCCGTCTGCCGAATACCGGGAACCGACTGAAGCCGAATGGGACGAATTCATCGAGCACTTCGGTCAGCGCAAGATCGCGCTCGGCAACTGCCACCGACCATACGGAGCGGACTGCGTGCACGAACACGCGTGTATCCGCTGCGACTTCTGCCAAGTCGATCCAAGTCAGTTGGGTCGACTCGACGAAATCCGTGACAACTTACACATTCGGGTCAAGGAGGCCCAACGGAACCAGTGGCTGGGAGATGTCAATCAGCTCAGGATCACCATCGAGCATGCGGATCGAAAAGCTGAACGTATCGCCGGCGGCGTTGCCGCGCAGGTTCCACTCGTCGTTGCCGGATTGTCGTCGCGCGCTGTTCCGCCGGATTGAGTGGCCCCGACACGCCGATGGTTCATTCTGGCGCAGAAAATGCTGACGTTCCGCATATTCTGAAACAGTGAGTGAACAGGAACGGATCATTCAGCTTATGCGCACCTCTGCAGTCATCGATGCGATCCGGTGGGCTTTTACCTCGGCGAAGGCTCGAACGCTCGAGGACTACTCAGAAGACGCTGGCTACGACGCGGCTTGGCTTGGCAGCACTCGCTTCGCATTGTTCCGTGACAGGCTCGACCGCGTTTTCTCGTGTGGACGCTACGAGGTCCGGCGAGGAGCAGAGCCGACTGCTGGACTAGACCTAGTCCACGCTGAGTTGACAAAGCAAGATGTAGAGGCGATGCCCGTTCTACCCCATGACAGGGTGCGTAGGGCAGATCTAAATAAGAGCCCCGGCTGGGCGCTCGCAGAGACTCGGCTCCTACTCGCGTCGTCCGCGTTCGGCGATGTGGACCACATTCCTTGGCCGCAAAAGAGTCGTACGAAACAGCTAGTGGCGAAGCAGGGAGCGACAGAACCGGCACCATCTCTATTCGACGAACTTCCTGAAGACGAAGTGGGCGGGCTCGCGGAGGCATTAGCGGAGAAGGAACTCGATCTGGACACGTATGTTGTGGCGCATTCGCTCGATCCCGTCAGCGAACAGGCCGAGCTCGTCCTTGGGCGTCCACGATCAAATGACGGCGGAGGTACCGCATGGCACTGGCGCGAAAACCTTCTCGGTCAGCCTCCGTCAGGCGGGAACCGTCAGTCCCTACCTCAGCCGCCTTCACCACCTGACTCTGAACCTGATGCGGTCGTCCGTCTTCGCATTGCGCCGAAGACGCAAAGTCCACGGAGCGCTAGCGGCCAGCGGTGACCGAAATGTCGTCGGCCGACGCCTCGGCACTATTCGATGGGTCGCGCCTCGCGTTAGCACGACAACTCGCCGGACTCAGGAAGGCCGACATCGCGAAGATTGTGCGGAAGAGCCCGAATGCAGTGGCAGCGTGGGAATCTGGTGCGAAGCGTCCTGTTGCCGCCAATGTCGGAGAGCTAGCCTTGGCATTGGGAGTTGAACCCGGGTTTTTTGCGGCGCGGCAGCGTGACTACTCACTTCTTGCTGGCGTTCCGCATTTTCGCTCTCTACGTTCGACTACGCAGCTCAGTCGGGACCAAGCTGTCGCATACGGACAGTTGGCGCTGGATGTTGCCTCATCCATCGAGCGCTACGTGGAATTCCCATCAGTGGACCTTCCCGAGGTCCCCTCTGACACAGAAGACTCCAGTGATCGCACGCCCGAGACGGCTGCACATATTGTTAGAACCGCATGGCAGCTGAGCGATGGGCCGGTACGCCACGTGATTCGACTACTCGAAAACCATGGCGTGTTAGTGATTTTCAGCCCGTCGCAATCAGCTGCGGTCGACGCATACTCTTTCGGATCAGACATCCGCCCAGTCGTAATTCTCAACCCAACCAAGCGCGACTACTACCGCCAGCGCTTCGACAGCGCGCATGAACTCGGTCACCTCGTCATGCACGGTGACGCCGATCCTGGCGGCCGAATCGTCGAGGAGCAGGCGAACCGGTTTGCGGCTGAGTTTCTGATGCCGGCTGACCAAATTCGCGAGTCATTACCTATAGCGATGGGAGGCGGAGTCTGGGCAGATCTGGCGCGGCTCAAGGAAGAGTGGGGGGTCAGCATGCAAGCACTGCTATTTCGCGCCAGACGGCTCGGTTGCATCGGAGACGTGTCTTACCGCAATGCCATGACGACGATATCAGCACGAGGGTGGCGACGAGCCGAGCCTGGAGAAGTGGAGATCATGGAGCAACCGTCGTTGTTGCCAAAGGCAATCGAGCTGCTAAGTGCTGAGGGCTTCGATGATGACGCGCTCCGTAGCCAGAGTAGGGTCCCGGTCGACCTCTTCCAGATAATCACCAGCCGTAAGCCAACAAGTATCGAACCGCAAACCGATACTCATCGCTGCCAAGGTTTCGATCTCGATAACCGCCAAGTCATTTCGCTCTTGCAGACCGGGCACAACCCTTCTCGGCGGGCCAAGTCGACATGCTCCTCGTGACAGCCGGTCACCTCTGATCGTGAGTACCGCGGGGACCAGTCTCACAGAGCTCTTGCAGCTTGTTGACGGTAGTGCAACAGCCAACGTCGAGTATGTTGTTGGCGGCACAAGGCTTTCGGAAGAGTCACGCGAAATGGCTGCACAGATGCTCGCCGACGACGCGATGACAATCGCGTGTGGCGCCCATTCGAAGGTGCTCGCCGATTGGCGCAACCGTCGCGATGGCGGATCGTCTTTGAGCGGATCGCGACAGCGAGCCGTCGCCACGTACGTCTCCATAGCCTTTGGCTTACCTGATGCTCCGGCAAACGAGAACCACGTCCAAGGTCATGTCGCTGAACTCTTGTGGAATCGCTTGATGCAAGAGCGAACCCGATGCCGCGATGGACGAGAGCTTGTACGTGTGCACTCAGTCAAAGTTGATCCCTTGGAGCCGGGGGGTGACGGACTCGTGGTATACCGCAAAGGATCGGACATGTTGGTTTTCCGGCTATGGGAGATCAAAAAGCATGACGCAAGAAGATACCTGTCGTCGACGATCAACAGGGCTAGTAGTCAACTGGTAGATCGTGGACCGGAATACCTGGCGAAACTCGCGGGTGCGGAAACGATAACTGACGATGCCGCGCTTGGTGACCTCTACGACAACATGGTTGAGCTCTGGTACGACCGTAGTGATCGCGCCGGTGTTGGTGTGTCGGTCGGCACTTCAGATCACCACGCACCGAAGAAAGCCACTGTCTTCCGATCGATTCGGACGCGATTTCCCGAGTTTTCGGAGCCAGCGCAGACAGAGGGATTAGTCGTCGCAGTGCCCAACTTCCCGAGCTTCGTCGAGCGGGTGAAGGAGATCGTGTGGAGCGGTCTCTAGATCTTCAACTTCTCGATGAGGCGCTTGGCGGTCGAACAGGATTGCCCACGCCCGAAGAACTACAGCAGCTGATGGCTGACGCCGAAGTTCAACTCTTGCTTCGACAATCGAGTATCGATCAACAGCTCATCGACACGGCGTGGTATCTACACGGCGTCGCTTCGATCGACCAGGCGCGACAACGCTACACGTTGGGACGACAGCGACAGGCTTTCCTAGTCAGCGCCCATATATTTGATCTGACGCTCAATCAGTCTGGGTGGACACCTGCCGAGCGGCTGTCTTTGGGCTTCGCAGCGGCGATCGGATACCGCCGAGGTAATAGGGATCCGAACGCCACGGCGATGATGAACAGGCTTAGGGATGTAGTTGACGTCGAATCCACAGTTGTCGACCACTTTGGAACACTGTCGCTCGAGGCAGGACTTGCATTCCTCGGATTTGAGACCAGGACGCTATTCACGTGGTTCCGGACGTGGCGTCAGCAGCTGGCGACGATCGCGGTGGACTCTCAACTTTCGGACTTGACGGCTACCGTATTCGGACCGACCCAGATGGTTGTACTTGGCGCAGAAGACCTTCTGAACTACTTCTCGCGAGGAGACGTAGAAAGGTTGGCGCGGGGTCGAGAGCGACTGCGGATGGTTGCCACAGGCGATGCCGGCCCGGAAGATTTGAATTCTAGATGGGTCGCGGCTCACCTCTTGCGGTTCTCCGGTGAGGCTGAGGCTGGATCGCTATGGAACCCAGAGGTCGTTCCTCCCTCTGTCCCGACACTCGTCCGCCAGGCCTTTACGATCGGAAATCCTCCGATTCTCTGCCTATGGGAACCTCAACGTGAACTGTTGAGTGGCTCGCGGTCGCCCTTGGACGAAGACGTTCGGCGGATGGTTTTGTCAGTGCCGACAAGTGGCGGGAAAACCCTTGTTGCTCAGATGCTTGCGGTCGAACACCTCGCGCGGACTAACCGAAGCGTCTGTTACGTCGCACCTACCCGGAGTCTAGGTCGAGAAGTTCGTAGATCGATGTCTAGCCGTATACGGATCCTCCAGCGCGAGACCGGGAGCGATCAGCCCGACTACTCGCCGTTCTTGAGCTTTTTGTGGAGTCTCGATGATCCCGGCGCACAGGCAGATGTGGAGGTCATGACACCAGAGCGGCTTGGTCACCTACTGCGTCATGACGCTAATGGCGTGCTCGATCGCTTCGGAATGTTCATATTCGACGAGGCGCAGTTGATTAAGGAGGCTGGACGTGGCTTCGTGCTCGAGTCCGTCATAGCGTTTCTCGACTACCTGACCGCCGATACAGAGCACCAAATCGCACTTATCTCGGCAGCGATGGGCAACGGTGGTGGCATCGCGCAGTGGCTGGACCCTGCGGGCAATTGTCTACTCCATGAATCGGATTGGCGCGGCCCGCGGCGTCTTCACGCTGTGTTCAACACGAAGGCACTCTGGGGCACGACGCAGGTCGAGCCCACCACGGGCAGCAAGTGGAAATACCGGCACACGACGGAACTGGAAGGCGTCATCCGGCTGCGAATGGCTAACGGCCAAGTTAAACAGCTTGTAACTACAGGGGACACTGGATGGCGACTTGTTCGGAAGTCGAAGGACGGCAGCGACTTTCCTAGTGAGATCGAGATAGATAGGACTCGCCAAACCCCCAACTACAAGATCGCGAGTGACATGATTGGCGAGCTCGGGCATGCCGGATCTGTACTAATTGTCGCCTCTACACGAAAGCAAGCGCAGCAGTTGGCGGGTGCATTGGCTGCATCGCGCGATGAGCAACCATCTCTGACGCTACTGGTGAACTTCGTCGAGCAACAGCTCAGCGCGAATCACCCGTTGGTTTGGATGCTCCGACGCGGAGTGGGATTTCACCATGCAGGACTACCAATCGAAGTGTTGGAAGCGCTGGAGGAAGCAGTGCGGCGCGATGAACTCCCCTACCTTGCGTGTACTTCTACCTTGACAGATGGAGTTAACCTTCCGGTTCGCACCGTCGTCATCTATGACCAACCGTTTCCTGGTCAGCACGAAGATAGTCATCTCAGTGGAGCACGCCTCGTGAACGCGATGGGACGTGCGGGTCGTGCGGGGAAGGAAACCGAGGGTTGGATCGTCTTAGTACGCGCTGCCGCTCCCTCGGAAACAGACTTTTCCGACCTCAATCCGGATGGAGACGCCCTTGCAGTGACATCCTCCATGATCACTGATGGTGCCCTCGAGTCGTTCGCCGAACTTGAGCAAGCACTGCGGAATGATCAAGATGCCATTTTTCAGGCGGCGGCAGAGGCGGCCGACTTTGTCGGTTTTGTTTGGTTGGTGTTGGCAACCGAGGAGGCGCACGGTGTTGACCCGAACACTGTTGACCTTACTCGCGTGGTCGACTCTACATTGGCCGCCCATCAATCCTCGGCTATGCGGGAGCTTTGTGTACAGATCGCCTCGCGCACACGAGATCGATATGTGGCGACCGACTCGTCAGCGCGTCGAAGATGGGTTCGCACAGGCACATCCATTGCGTCGGCACGGACGATCGACGACATGGCAGGCGAGGTAGCCAATGCCGCGATGAAGTTCGTTGAGGGTAGTTCCGCGGCCGAACTCGTGATTCCCGAGGTAGCCATTTCATGGCTGTCCGACGTATTTATCGAACTGTTGAATTTGAACGAAGCTCCGTTGTGGCGCTTTCGAACGAGCGTCCAGGGCGGTGATATAGACGTTAAACCCAGGGACTTACTCGCAGGATGGGTGGCGGGGAGGTCGCTGCCCGAGCTGGCCAATGGCTTCTTACGCGCAGCCTCCGATGGTGCGTGGCGCATTGAACAGATGGTGGATGTAGTCACCACACATTTCGAGCACTATTTCTCATGGACCGTTGGCGCTTTGATTGAGCTAGTGAACCGACGCCTGGCAGAGGCTTCGCTCAACGTTGAGGTGTGTCCAGAACTCGGCGGATACATACGGTACGGCGTCAACAGTCCGCAAGCACTGCTGCTAATGACATCGGGCATACGCTCGCGTCGCCTGGCCCATGCGGTGACCTCTCATCTACCGGGCGGGTTGGCGCCGGGGGTGGCTGGTCTCCGGGAGTGGCTCGGGACGATGTCAATCTCAGCGTGGCGCCAGAACTTTGGCGCCACGTCGACGGAAGTCCTCGATCTCCTCGAATTCACGCGACCACGTAGTCGCAGCCTGTTAAAGACGCTGCTCGAAAATGGCAGTGTCTCCGTCCATCTGCCCGCAGGCCCCAGTAACCCGGCTAAATACGATGGTCCCGTCACGCTTTTGCCGGTCGCCGGCGAGCCGCTGCCGGAGCCGCTGGCCGTTTATGTCGATGGAGAATTTGTCTCCGTAATCGCTTCGCAGGATCAGGCTGACGTAGATGCGATCCTTGACACCGGACTCGACGTTGAGTTGACGCTCGAGGCTAGCCAAGACTCGGTGTCGCTACGGGTGGCCTTACCAATTGTTGACGACTAGGGACTGTAGGTCGCAGACGTCAACAACTCCCCTACCCTCGATATGGACTGGCTCTTGACTACTGCAGATAAGTGCGGCCATACCGGTCGTAGGTGCCCTGCCCCGGATCGGTGATGAACGCGACGCGCTGGCCGAGCAGCGTCTGCTTCGCGAACTCGGATGCTTCGGGTCCCCAGCAGCCGACGGTGTAGCCGGGCTTCTTGGTTTCGGGTGTATCGATTCCCAACAGGCGGATGCGCAGCCGTCCGCGGACGTCGTCGACAATGTCGACAGTGTCGCCGTCGACCACCTTCAACACCGTCGCCGTCGTCGCGACCGGATCGGCGCGCGCTGCGGTGACATCTACCAAGGAAACGACCACGGTGAAGGTGGCCGCGGCGAGGACGAGTCGAGTCAGGCGATGCACATTCGCAATATCCCGCAAGACACCGACATACATGCCGGCATCGCCGGCTAGTTACGCGACGCTGGCCTCTCGGTCAGCGCGGCATGCAGGAAGCGTCAGGTCGCGCAACAGCTGAGCGATGCTGACATCACGGCGCTGCGCCTCGCCCCGCAGCACGTCGTAGTCTGCCGGGCTCAGGCGCACATAAACGCCCTCGGTGAGCTTGCGGGTCTCGGTCCCACGGCTCATGTTCACTCCTCTGGCGCCGTCGTGATCATCTGCGCGGCGGTGCGCGTGCTGCTAGTTTACAACATCGATGTCCTTAATTAGCGACATCTGCCGCAGAGCACTTTGCGGATGTCGCTACCCTGCCGTTATTTAGGAGCATAATGCTCTTACGGACCGAACGCACGGTCCGCGCCCGACCGGATCGAGGATGACGCCGCCCAAGCAACCACCCCCTGGCGTTGAGACGACACCACAAGGACCAGTGGTGCCGTTGCAGGAGGCTGCAACCCGACTGGGCAAGGATCCGCGCACCGTCATCCGCGCGATCACCGCCGGCGACATCCGCGGCGGTGCGATTCCGCGCCCCGAACGCCTGCGCTGGTATGTCTACACCGACGAGCTTCCGCCACCGCCCGGTCCCACTCCCCCACCCGTCAGTCGCGAGCTCGACGAGTTGCGCGCCCAACTCGTCTCGCAGATCGAAGCCAACCGGCTGCTGATCGCCGCCCAACAGGATCTACTTGACGCCGACCGCTCGACTAGCGAAGCCGCCGATAAGTACCGCGCGGTCGCCCGCGAGTACCTGAATGCGTTGTCGCAGTTCATGACTCCCGGAAATTTGGGTGAGCTCGCCGATCAGTTGTAGGTGGGGTGAGCTAACCGGCGTGGTGTTCTGCGTTGGGGCACACAGCGAACTCGACGGCGGCCAGTCTGATGCTGGGTGCTCAACACCACAGTTGCACCAACGGCCATCTAGCAGCAGAAAGACGAACGCAACCGGCCCTAATTCCGCTGCTAGTTCGAGGTTAGACCCCTCGCGGCGCGTAGGGAAGAAGCGTGGATAGCGGCGGGCCAAGGGGATGCTGATGGCCATCTTCGACGTGGACGCGACGGCAACGATCGAGGTCCTTCGCTGGCGATCGCAAGAGATGAACATCAAAACTGCGGCAGTTGGCGGGGCATGGTGTCCGGAGCGTCGGTGCTGTCGGGTCCCTCACGCCGCAAGGCCTGGCGCGAGGCGTTCGGCGGGGTCGTCCCTGGTTCAGCACAGAGCCGGGCTTGTCGTCCGCCGGGCCGGTTGGCAATTGTCGCCGAGGTCAACGTGCGTCTGGCGCCCCGAATGTCCTCCCCGATGCTGGACGAAGAAGCGTGCGGAGCCCTGGAAGATGGCAGGGAGGCCCTCGGTCCACGTGTTGTCGTGGTCAACGTCAGAACGCTTGCCGCGCCTGCTTCGACTCGGTTGTACTGCGGGCAGTTTCGCAGTTGCACCGCCAGACTTGCGACCCACGGCCGCTAATTGTCACGTGACGGTAGAGTGTGTGCCGCTACACCGCCGCCGCTTCGTCGGCGAGTGCGGCGAGCAACGTCTTGACACCGTCGGGTCCAAGGTGTGACCGCAACGCGTCAGCGAGCAGATGTGGCTTCGAGTTAAATTCCTTTAGGGCGCTGACGATTACGCGCGATGGGCTCGGCGGTCGCTTATCGGATGCGCCGTTGTTCGCGGTGTTGTCGTTCTTCTTGTCAAACGCGGCTTGCCACCGCACGACCTGTTGCTCGAGCGGCACGCGTGCCAGCTGGCGGGCTTCCCTGATCGCCAATTCGCCTCTGCGCAAAGCTCTTTGCAATTCGGGCGCCAGCTGCAGCAGCGCCCGCCGCTGTGAAACCCAGGTCTCGTGCCTGCGCAGCCTGCTGGCTGCTTCGGCGGCGCTCCCACATTCTTTCACCAGCGCTGCAACCGCCTTCGCTTCTTCGATGACATCGAAGTCCTGCCGGTCGACGTTCTCGGCGATCGATGCTGAGATGAGTGTGACGCGGTCGCGGGCGATTTCGTCGTTGACGACAATGTCGAGATCGGTGCGGCCGAATTTGTGCGCGGCCGCCAAGCGCCGGCATCCGTTGATAACGACGAAGCGGGTAGTGATGCGGTCCTCGGGATACAACTTGAGGTATGCGCCCTTGGTGACCACCACCGCCGGCTGCAACTGCATGTCGGCGATCGACTCCAGGTTCGACAGGTCCCCGAGATCCTCGCGAGGGTTGCGCGGGTTCGGTGTCAGGTCGCTCAGTGGTGCTGAGCGACTGGGCGTTTCGCCGGGCTGGTCGACGGGTGAGTTGTCGCCCACCTCGCCTACGAGGCTCGCCAGGCTCGTGCGTCCTCCGCGCGCCATCAGCTGCCTCCGCCGACATTGAGTTCGAGGGCGAATTTATAGAAGTCCTCGCGCGCCTGAAGGGCCGTGCGATTGAGCGGATACTCCGTCACGACCAGACCATCGGCACTGGCCCTGGCGTGCAGCTTGTAGTGCCGAATTACGGTGTGCGCCAACGGCCATCCGTTGGCTTTTACGAAGTCCTTCGTCTCATTGAGGTCGTGTTCACCGTCGCGGGGGTCCCAGTTGTTGACGACCACCACGTAGGGAACGCGGCGCGGGGCGACCACCTTGTTGATGGTTCGCGCAGTTGGGTCGAAGCTCAGCGGTTCAGGTTCGATCGGGATGATGACACGGTCAGCCACATCGAGGACCACGCGTAGCGCGTCCGCGCCTGGCCCGCGACCCAACGGGTCGGAAGAGTTATTGCCGGGCTCGAGATCGATCCAGCCGGGTGTGTCGACGTAAACGTGTTTGATGCCAGGAAGTTCGCCCAGGCGCTTAAGCCTGTCCAGATCCGCGTGTGCTTGCACGACGTGGAATGGCAGGTCGTTGATTCGAGACGCCCACCAGATCGCCGACCCTTGCGGGTCGATCGACACGGCGGCGACTGGAGAGCTGGAGTCCGGATCGTCATTGCGATTGAGGACGTCGGCGGTGACAGCGGCGAGGTTGACCGCGATGGTGCTCTTGCCGACGCCGCCCTTCTGATTGAGAACGACGTGAACAGCCATGAAGGCCTTCCGTATGCTTCCCCCGCAGGGCGGAGTACTTCGGATGAGACAGCCGCAGTCTACGGTGGTGCGTCGAATCTTTCGCGGCGACACGCTGGTCGAAAAGCGTAAGGGCGCACCGGTTGTCGGTGCAGCCGAGGCCACAGCCAGGCCTGACGATCTTTACCGCGGTAAAGATTTGAACGGTTCCATTCTTTACCCGCGGTAAAGATTGGAATCCCAGTCAAGCATCAACCTGCGGCCGCGCAATTGATGCGGCTATTGCAGCCAGGTTTTCAATCACGATGCGTGCCGGGTACGTTCGCGGTCGGACGCCGAGCGGCGTCGCTCCCGTCGCATCGACGCCGTTGAAATGCGCTGCGGCGACCTGGAATTCGGCTGGTCCCCCGGAAAGCCCGGCGCGTCGCACTGAGCACGTTCTATCCGTCAGTGAAATACTGACAGGGTGGCTACCCGGCCCAAGGTGCATCGCTCGGAGGTGGCCACTGCCATCACTAGAATCGCACGTCGCAGGGCTAAAATCGACGATCGACACCTCGAATTGTTGCCCGATTCAGCCGCTTCCGACCCTCGCGAAGTACTCGATTATCTACGCAGATTCAGCGGCCCGGATATCCCCCGCTGGGTGCTGCAGGCCGATGTCTGCGACGCCCTGACCCTCAACAACTGGCTGTGGTGGGAAGACCGTCGCCGCGAGTTGTACTTTCTCAAGGCCGGCCGCGATCGTGGCCTGTTTCTCTCTCAGATCGGCGCGCAAGTCGGCGTCGGCAAGCAGGGGCTGATCGATCGCATCGACCGGCTCGAGGCGCTGCTGCGCTACGACCGGCCCGACGAGAAGTTCAGCCGCGCAGCGCGCCAGACCGAACGGGAGCGCGAGGCCCGAATGCCGACCGAGGAGGCTTGGCTTCACGCCCGCCGCGACGAGCTGATGAACGTGATCAACGGCTTCGTGCAGCAGGCGGACCGCTTCGAGATCGACGAACGTGAATGGGTCGACGAACTGGAGATCGACGGCCGCGACGACCAGTTCACCTCCTCGACGATGGTGATCCTCGGGCTGGCGGCCTCCGAGTTGCGCACCGCGCCCGCGGTCCTCGAACTGGACAGCACGCGGCCGTACGCGGTGCACACATTCCTCGCCCGCGCCGACAACCTGCGCAGCCAGTTCGCCGATCTGGGCGCGAAGACGACGGCACGGCTTCCGGCCTAGAACCTCGCGGCTCACTCCGTGGGGGAGCAACAGATGAGTACCGATCCGTGGAGGCGATCGAGGGGGCCGCACCCTCCAGCAAAGTCAAGGTATCGCGCGATCTGGTGCTAGTACGGCGGGAGTCCTGCGAGTTTGGCCGCCAGAATCTTTACCGCGGTAAAGTGGCAAACAGAATTCATGGCGTCTGCATGCCAGCCGGGCGGAGTTCCACCGAGCGTCCTGGTAGGTCGAGGGTGCCGAAGTCGTGTGCGCACCAGATCCGGCGCGAGGCCTCCTCCGGGTAGGGCCCGGTATGCGACTCGGAGTCGTAGACCCGGGTGGTCCGGGTGTCCGGGCGGTAGCGCGGCCATCCGGGGTCGCCGGAGGTCGCAAAGCGCACCCAATCGCTGCGCATCCGGTCCGAAACGCTCCGTAGCTCCTCTGCGGCGTGCGGTAGGGCGGACACATGGTTGCGCACGTCGTCGGCGCTGAGCGTTCCGAACACGAGCAGCAGATCCAAACTGTGCGAGGCGCCCTCGCCCCGGTTGAAGCTC
The DNA here is from genome assembly GCF_000328565.1 of Mycobacterium sp. JS623. Lineage (NCBI taxonomy): Bacteria > Bacillati > Actinomycetota > Actinomycetes > Mycobacteriales > Mycobacteriaceae > Mycobacterium > Mycobacterium sp. JS623. The sequence goes on from NC_019957.1 coordinate 229,143, forward strand.
CAGCACAACTCGTAAATCCACGCCGGGCCGCCGCCGCTGTGCTGGGCGTCGGCGATATGCAGAGTCGGCATTCGAAACAGCCAGTCGGAGTTGAGAAGTTCATACCGTTGGCCCGCATTCGCATCGGGATATTCGATGCAGTAAGCGTCGCGGCGGATGGCTGGAGCAAGTTGGCTGATCCTGGCGGACACTTGCTCCTCTGTCACCTCGGCACCGAGATAGGGGTTGAAGAGCGAGTACTCGTCGCGGGTGTGGCCCACGAGTAGCTCGATGTCGCGGGCGGCGCCGCTCGCGAGCGCCCGCCAGGGCGCCTCCGCAATGATTTCTCCGTCGACGATGGGCGAGAACGGCGTGGGCGTCAGCGCCATAGGCCCCCACGCCTCAACGAATTCTGGCATCTGTGAATCACCGTCTCGGTGGCTTCGATCAGCGCACGCGGGGAGAAACGCGCGAGCTCGGCCGCGGCCGGTCGCGCCCCGAGTTCTGCGGCGATCGATTCGGACACCGCGGACGCCAGGCCCAGCGAGAAGAACGTTCCAGGAACGCTTTGGGCTATTGCCCGCCGGAAGAGTCCGGTTGCCATCGGCATTGCGAGTAGGGTAGCGACGGAGCCGGCGCCGGCGGATTGGCCAAAGATGGTGACCGTGTTCGGCTCTCCCCCGAACGCAGCGATGTTGTCTTGGACCCAACGCAATGCGGCGAGCTGGTCGAGGATGCCGCGATTGTCCGGCGCTCCGTGGATATGCGCGAAGCCTTCAGCGCCAACGCGGTAGTTCATGCTCACCACGACCACGACCACGCCGCGAGCGGCGAGCGTCGCGCCGTCATGGTGCGGGTTGGCAGAACTCCCTTGCAGGTACCTGCCGCCGTGGATCCACACCATCACGGGCAGCCTCGCGGCTCCCAGGACGGGCGACCAGACGCTGAGAGTCAGGCAGTCCACCGAGCCGTCTGCCACGCTGCCAGACACCGAAGACATCACCGCACCGCTGTGACCGGCCTGGGCAACCGGTGGACCGAAGGTGATGGCGTCGCGAACGCCGTCCCAGCGCGCTACGGGGACGGGCGCTGCGAACCGTCGTAGGCCGAATGGCGGCTCGGCATAGGGGATCCCGCGGAACACCGCAACACCGCTCTCCCACCTGCTGCCGCGCACGACGCCTGCCGCGGTTCGTACGTCAACTTCGGCGCGCATCACGGACTCCCCACGGTTGCTCTCGCGGATCGGCAAGCTTCATCCCGGCCCTGGGCGAGGTAGCGGATCGACGCCTCCTGCACGCAACGTGCGGTCGATGAAATGCGCCTTGGCTCGGGTGTAGGCCTCGCGGTCATCACGAAATACATTGGCCAAACGTCGTTTCAGCGTCCTGTATTGATCGCGTAGGCCGTCGTTTGCGCGCAGTGCGTCTCGAAACGCCAGCAGTTCAGCCACGTGGGCATAGTCGTGCTGGACAAGATAAAGATGGTGCGTTCGAGCTTCGGGCCGGGGCCGCAGGAACCATAGCCGCCATCGTCCGTTCGGGTCCGTCGGCCAGTAGAGCCATCCGTCGTTCTCGAGGACCGATACCGCCGCGCGTGATGCCGGCAGCGAGATGACTGGGGCGAGGATGTCGATGACTGGCTTGGAGGCTAGTCCCGGCACGGACGTCGATCCGACATGCTCGACCGGTGCGGCGAGCCAGGGTTTAAGAAGGTGCGCCAGCTGATCCCGCTGCTCGGCGAATTGGCGGGGCCAGTGGGTGTCGTACTCGACGACGGTGACCGCCATGTCGACCACGAGTTAAGCGTACGTCTAGATGTCTCACCCGCCGGAAGGCACCTCCGCTTGGTGCGCTCCCCCATCGCTGTGCTCGAAACGCGAGAATCGTTCAGTGACTCCGGATCCGAAGGCTCGGACGGTACCGCCCAATTTCGTCACCGTGACACTGTGAAAATTCGTCGGCGGTAGTGCAATGACGCACCGAATAGGCGTCACCGCGACCGGCCAGGTCGTCGCACGATCACACGGTCACTGCGTGATCCTGTCATCCCGTCGCGCGGTCACCGTGTGACAACGTGATTCCGTTATCGGCTCACTGAATCGCACAATCATTACGGCACAGCGTGATTACGTCACACCGCCACTCGGTGATCCCAAAACACGATCACGACGCCACTGCGTGACCGGATCACCCCATCACCGCACGATTTGATCACGCGATGATGAGGTCACGCTGTGATCGCATCACCGCATCATCACGTAACTAGGTGACCGCGTGACCGAGTCGCGACGTGATCGGATCATCCCATCGCTTGATGATTCGGTGATCACGTCACCAGATCATCGCGTCACTGGGTGCTTGGGTCGCCGACTGACCCGATCACTCGGTGTTGCGATCGCTTGGTCACGCAATCACTCAGTCGCCGGGTCGCCAGGTGATGACATCACAAGGCGATCACATCACCCCAACACGCCGTGATGGCGCCACTTCAACACCGAATCACTCTGCTCTAATTCGAGTAACCCAAGTTAAAGGAGTGACTGCTGTGAAAGCGGAAGTGATCGCGATCGCCAATCACAAGGGTGGGGTGGGCAAGTCTTTCACTGCGGTGAACCTCGCCGCCGGCCTGGCGCGGGGCGAATGGCGCACCCTGCTCGTGGACTGCGACCCGCAGGGCAACTCGACGACCATGTTCGATCCCGAAGATGACGTCGAGTTCGACATCTACGACCTCATCCGGGAAGAGACACCGGTCAGCAAGGTGATTCGCCCGACTCGGTTGAACAACCTCGACTTGGTCCCGTCCACGCTGGCGGTGGCCAAGCTCGACCAGGAACTCGTCACCATGCACCGTCGCGAGGAACAGCTCGCGATGGCGCTGCAGCCGATCTATCAGGACTACGACGCGATAGTGCTCGACCTGTCACCGAATCTCGGGCAGCTGGTGATCACCGCGCTCAACGCCGCGGATTGGTTGATCGTGCCGACCGATGCCAGCAAGTGGGGCAGGAGAGGGGTGAACATGTTCCTCGAGTGGTCGACCACTTTGCGTCAGCACCAAGTACTTTCGGCGACATTCCTCGGTGTGCTGCTGACGAAGTACGAGCCCCGCACGCTGGTGAGCCGCGAGACGCTCAAGGCTTTGCAGGGTGACGGCCTGCCGATGTTCGACACGATGATCCCGAAACGTACTGCGGCAGAACGGATGGTCAGCGATCAGGTGGTGCTCGGTGACGAGGACGCCGATCCTGATTTGGCGCAGGCGTATGCCAGCTTCACCGTGGAGGTCATGTCCCTCGTCGATGAGGGCCGACGGAATCGAGGGAAACATCATGCCTAAGAAGGACACCGCTACAGCGGTTCTCAGCATGCTCTCCACCGCGGGGGCACAAACGCGTCGCGCCGAGGAGAGCGCCCAACGGGGCGAGGAGCCCCCGTTCACGCCGACCGTCACAGTGACGGAACCGCCGCAGGCCTCGGTAAGCCCGCTGTACACCGCCCCGCAGCCGCTACCAGCCGACACGGCCTCCCCGAAGGCGCCACGCACTCTGCGGCTGCGGCCGGGCGCGGCGTCGCGAGTTCGCGATGCGTGGCTGGCGGCCAAGCGTGACGATGTCCTTTTGACTGCACAGGATTTCGCATCGGATCTCGTGGAAGAGGCGTTGGCACGCCGCGAACTGCTGCGCGATGCGACGTCGTAGCAACCCGGAATCTTTACCGCGGTAAAGATTTCACGCCGTCTGTTGCTGATCGAGCTGCTCGGTCAGCCAGCCGTCGCGATCCAGTAGCACCCACCGGCTCTGGCGCCAGTAGAACGGGACCTGACCGGGATCGCGATGACCGTCGACGAGGTAGCCGAACCGATTCGACAGTTTCGGGTCCAGTGCGGCGAGCATCTCCGCGCAGCGGTGACACGCCGCGAACAGGTCTGGGGGAGTGGGCGATTCGGACCTCCCCGGGGCGCGCCGACTCACTATGCGATCAAAAGACAGTTGGCAGTCCTCGGCGAGGACTTCACAGTGTCCGCTGCTGCGCGCAAGCACTCGAGTCCGCGCCGACGCAGGCATTGGCGAGCCCGCGGGCCGACGCAGCGGGGCTGGTACTCGGTCGGCTGCGTGTGGCCGCTCCTCGGACGCCGCGGCGACCAGGACCGCCTGTTGCAACACGTCGGTCGCGATCGCGCGCAGGTGAGGCACCGCGTCCTCGTGGCGGCCATCGATCCATACGCCGGCCCAAAGACCCCAGGATGCACGGCATTCCAGCGCCTCCCGGGCACACCAGCGCCGCACCGGGCATGATAGGCAGCCGGCGAGCGCGTCGGCGTGACGGCCTCGCTCGAACCACCGCTCGGGATCGCGTTGGCACGGCAGCACATTCGGCCGCGGCGGGGGAGTGGCGCGCGTCATCGCGCACCGTCGGCGTCGGGCTGTCCGCGGCGGCGCCGCTTGGCGCGTTCAAGGATCTCGTCAAGCGCCCGCCGCGCGGCTTCACGCCCCGGGCCCGACAGCGCGGCGCGCCCCGCATCGCGGGCGGCCGCGTTGGCCTCGCGGGCAGCGAGTTGCTCGGCCACGCGGGACCGCGCTTTCGCCAGTTCTTCCTGCTCGCGCGCCACCTCGTAGGCCGCCGGACGATTGTCGAGGTCACCGTGGGCGGCGAGCATTGCGCCGAGCAATCCGATTGGCTTGTGGGGAGATTCGGGCAGCCAGTGTCCGGTACCGACCCAGTCGCTGATCAACGTGTTGACATCGCGCGGGGTCCAGCCATGTTGGGCCGGCTTGACCAGCACCCACGCCCATGGCGTGCCCGTGCGGTACCGGCGGGCCCATGGCGGACTTTGCTCGTCGGCGATCCATTTGTTTGCCAGCGCCAATGCTCTTTTGTCGGGGCAGGTGCGCCGCGTAGCGGCGCTGCTACCGGTGGCTTGCCGCCGGGTGCGCGTAGTGAGTACTGATTTAGGTGAGGTTTTTTTAGGGAAATAAGACCCTTCGGGATGGGGTGACAGCGGTTGAATCCGACTGTCGTGCAACGCCCACACCGAGGCCCAGCCCCGGCCTTTATCCCCAACCCGCCAGCTGGCGAACCGCTCGGCGCGGGTCCGCTGCCTGCCGCGCATCACCTCAGTCGCCACCCCCAACAGTCGCAGCGCCGTCGAGGCGCGCTGCACCGTGCGCACCGACAGTCCGGTGATGGCCGCAAGCCGCTCGTTGGTGGCTCGGCAGTTGCGCCCAGTGCGGTGTTCGGCGAACGAGGCGCGCGCTTCGGCCACCGCCACAAGCGATTTCAAGCTCACCGGATTGTTCGGCATCGCGGGGCGCACATGGCTGTCGTAGCGCTCGCGGTACGCCGCAGGTACGACCTCGTGCGCCCAGCGTCGTGCCCGCCCGCTCCAGCAGGGAATCGCACCCCAGGCCGCGTCGACTTCCAGCACAATGCGGGGCAGTCGGTCGAAACAGTGCGCGCCCGCGCGGCGTATCCAGACCGGTGCGGTGTGGGCGGTGCCGCGCCGCCGCATCCGTTGGCTCGAGCCGTGATATGGACGGGTAATGGTCGATCCGTGAACACGGTGCGCGATAACTAGACCGCCAGATGGGCGTGCGCTACCGTGGAATGCGTCTTTCATGACGATTCCCTTCCAGCGATGGGGAGAGCGCGAAAGCACGACGGTTCGAGCGGCAACTCGAACCCGACGACCCTCGGTCCGCAGGACCGGGGGTTTCGCCGTAGGTGGGCTATCGCGTATGCGTATGAAGTTGTGCGGTATGGGATTTCAGCCGAGCCGGCTGGTGTCGAGGACTCCTATCTGGCGCCTGGTCGACGCGGATATCCGCGTTTGTACTTGTGTCCGTCCGACGCGGATATCCGCGCTACATGGCAGCATGCCGCAGGTCGCGGCCCATCCGGTGATGACACGCCGCACCAATAGTCACATCAGTCACGGCTGTCATCCGCGTCGCGGGGCCGGGTGGGCCGGCTTGACTAATTGCCATCGTCTTATTCTCTGCCCGCCGGGAGGATGCCAGGTGCAGAAATTCGTTCGGTACGGGTTACGCGACAGTTGGCGGGCGTCAGCACCGGGCTTCTATTCTGCTGTCGCAGCGCGGCAGTGACGCGTAGGAACGTCGGGCGGCGACACGACTCTTCGTCGTCCTCGCTACACAGGCTGTGGATAGCCCGGTTGGTGTTAACCATCGGTCCATAGCGTCGCAATCTCGTCGGTGTGCAGCCATAGCTTGCGGTCACGTGGTCGAGGGATCCGCGTGATTGGAGGGCCGGACATGACTGCGCCGATAAGGACACACTCGTCCGTTCTCCCAGTCGCGTCGCTACGCAATGCCCGACGAAGGCCGTTCCGCAACTGCGCGGTCTGCACAACGCCGGTTGACGGCTATCGGTTCTGCTGGCGTTGTCGACAGCACCGGCGCGCACCCCGCTCTGCCGATCTCGTGGCGCCGCTGATCTATGCCTTAGACGGCGCCAGCTCGGCAGAGGTGTTGCGCAATTACAAGAACCACCCCAAGCGTGCTGAGCGCGAACGCTGCACGCGCATCATCGGTGAACTTCTCCGCTTGGCGATATCTCACCATCAGCGATGCGTTGCCGCCGCGGTCGGTCAACCGGTCGCGACGCGGGTCGTGGTTCCGTCGCTAACCAGCCGCACGGGGACCCACCCGATGGTGTCCATCGCACACTCGTTGGACCTGCTGGGCGACGTGGTGTTGAGGCCCTCACTCGATGCGCGGTGCGATCGCGCCGTAGAAGCCGACAAATTCATCGTCGAGGGCACTGTGGTCGGCCAGCACGTCATGGTGATCGATGATGTCTGGACAACCGGATCCAATGCCCAGTCCGCGTCGTTGGCATTGCGCCGAGCCGGGGCTTCGGCCGTCAGTGTGGTCGTCATCGCGCGGTGGCTCGATGCGCGTCATCCGTTGTGCGTGCGACTCATTCGCGATCAGCTCGACGAACATTACGATCCGCGGGTGTGCCCGATCACCGGACGTCGTTGCGCGTGATCTGGCCGCGGTGGTTGCGGTGTCAGTCCGGCGATGATCGCCGCGTTGTGTCGGTCGCTCTCGGTGAATTCGTCGGCGCCCGTGGTCAGCGCCTGGGCATGTTCGGTCAGTTTGTTCGTCAGCGCGACCGTTGTGCTTTGCCATTGCGCCAGCTTGGCTTCCATGGCCGCCGCGGACGATCCGACCATGCCTGCGTGGGCGGCATAGATATTGGCGTCGGATGCAGGCGCGAAGGCGGGACGCGCGAGCGACCTGGCGTAGCGATTCGGGATCCCACCGCTCGACGTCACTGAGTCGAAGCTTGCCGTTCACCGGCACCCCACCTGAGCACTGCGCGGCGACGGCGCCGCTGCCGTAATCGATTGCCCGAAAATGGCATTCGACGCTTCGCCTGTATGAACGCTGTTGATACCTCGTGACATGTCTGTCCCGTCCATCGTCGGTTTTACTGGTCGATGACGACCATAAAGTCGGCGCGGAGGGCCACTTGTACACATTTTTTTTCTCGGGCGCTGGAAACTTTGGTGCACCGCCGGTTCGCCGGACAGCCCAATACTCAGAGCGTCACGTTGCTACGCCGCTGAGTCGCGCGGAGAGTTTGGGTCGCGAAGTGCGCAAACGATGCGAGGCACGCGGCGGGGGATGCCCTTGCGTACTTCTCACGACACAACGCAATGACACCAGGAATTTGTTGGCAGTCAACGCATCTCGCACAGGAAGAGCGTCATCCAGTGCCATCCCGAGTGTCGGCTGTCCGGTTGTCCAAGACCTCGACGGTCGCAGTTGCGGACCTCGAACCCCGCCGAGGCACAACCCGGCACGAGTCCGCCGTGCTACGGCCCGAACAGCATCAGGTCCCGACGAGAAAGGTGCCTCCTTCTCCGTCAGATCGACGACGTCGGCGGTGGCGGCGTTCTTCTTCACCGACTCAACACCGTTCTCGGCCGAGGCCTTTGACTCGTAGGCCTCGCCCACGGCGATGACTTCACCTTGGCGGCCTTCAGCCGAAACCTGTACTTGCCGGCCTTGTCGTTGTACAGCTCGAACTTCGCCGCCCTTTTTGGCTGTCCTCGCTCAACCGGTTGCCAGCACTCACGCTAAGAACTGTCGCAATGGGTGAACACGGGTCCGGCTGTGCGGGCGCGCGGCGGCTGGCGGACCACCGCTCGATCAGCTGCGCGGCGGGGGAATTCGCCTGCGACGCGCCGTAAGCCGACACGCACGCTAATCTGCGCGCTACCGACGACACAGCAACGACGTCAGCGCGTTCCGGACAGTTGAGCGCTTGGCGAGCCGATGCAGGCGGGTGTCGAAGCGGGGTGGCCCGAGCCATGCCCCCAGATCTCGGCCCCGCGGCGCTGTGTTGATGGTCGATAGGATGAGCACGTGAGCGACTCCGAAAGCAGTACCGACGTGTCGGCTGCACCGGAGGACAACGCGCACGCTGAGCCCCCGGCGCAGGCACCGGCACGACCGGATTTACCGCAGCCGAACGCCGCGCCTCCGTGGGAGCGGCTGCACTCCCGGACTGGTTCTGCGGAGGAAGATTCGGCCGCCGAGCGGCCTGCTTCCTCCGCGGCTCCCCGCGGACCCGCCGGCTATTACGGCATCGACGCGTCGACAACGTCAGATGATGATCAAGCCCGCAACGGCCGGTCGGAGTTCGAGCCCGTGTTCGCGCCGGCCAACGAACAACGCACCGATGATGCTCAACGCCCTAGGCCCGCAAGTAATGGGGCGTCGTCCGACGAGGACCGCTACGCGCCGCCGCCAAGCCAGTCACCGGCCGACGAGCCCGGTCAGCAGCGCTGGGGTCCGGGGCCAACCGAGCCTGTTCGCGAGCAGCAAGATCGGCTGGGCGACGGGTGGGCCGGGGCGACGGACGAGTATTCGCCCCGCGATTTCAGCCGAACGTCGATCGCGCCGTCCGGTGAGGGTGCGACGCCCTCCCAGTCTGCACAGGCAAGCCGACCCGGAAACCCCTGGGTTGACACAGATCCGGGGCCACGTCCGGGTCCGAGTCAGTGGGCTGCGCCCAGTTCGCAGACGGGCGGCCCGGGTCGCGGCGATGCGGGCAACTGGTCCTACGTCGACCAGATCCGCAGCAGCGAACTGGTTCCTACCCGTAAGGTGCCGCCTTCACGTGGTTGGCGGCGGGTGCTGTTCAGAACCACCTTCGGGCTGATCAACCTCGGCCAGTCACCCGACGAGCGACGCGAGGCCGAACTGGAGGCCAAGGTTCGCACGGTGCTGCGGGGCCGCTACAAAATCGGCGTGCTGGGCAAGGGCGGCACCGGCAAGACCACCATCGCCGCCTGCGTTGGATCGCTGTTCGCCCGACTCCGCCAGGACGACCGGGTGGTCGCCATCGACGCCGACACCGCGTTCGGCAAGCTCGCCACCCGCATCGATCCCCGCACATCCGGTTCCTATTGGGAGCTGATCAGCGACCGACAGCTAAACACCTTCGCCGACATGCGAACTCGGGTGGGCAACAACAGCGCCGGCCTGTTCGTGCTGGCCGGTGAAACCTCGACAGCGCGGCGCCGGGCGTTGGATCCCGCCACCTACCGGGAAGCCGCCGCGCGGCTGGACAGCCACTTCACGATCTCGATCATCGACTGCGGGACGACGATGGATTCGCCTGTGATGCAAGCGGTCTTGGCAGACCTCGATGCGTTGATCATCGTGTCCTCAACGTGGGTGGACGGCGCGTCGGCGGCTGGACAGACGTTGGATTGGCTGGCCGAACGCGGCTACACGGGCCTGTTGCACCGAACCGTCGTCGTGCTCAACGATTCCGACGGCCACGCCGACGCCGAAGCCCGGGCCGAACTGGCGGGCTACTTCAGCAAGCACGGCCAGGCGGTGATCCAGCTGCCGTTCGACCGGCATCTGCGCCCCGGCGGTGTGATGGACATCGACAATGAGCTCGACCGCGTCACCCGCCGGCGCATCCTCGAGATCGCGGCGACGATCGCCGAGCACTTCCCGAGCACCACCGATGCGCCGCGCGGACACCGCTGAGGTTTCGGGGTAGCGGCTCCCGGGGTGGCCGACGCGGCAGGCTTTCCGATCGGATAGGACATTCTTCCCTCCCGGCTGGTGAGTTCTGGCTTTCCGGCGATTTCCCGACAGCCTTCTGAGCGCGAATATTGCGAACACGCCCAACAACCGGGCAAAGCCGCTCAGCACCAAGGAGACATCCATGAAGCACTTCACAATCGCCACCCTCGTCGGCACCGGCGCCGTCATCACCGGAGCGCTGTTCGCTGCGGTGCCGGCCGCCCCCGCGTTCGCAGTCTGCAACGAGGGCACGCCGAACTGCCTGCGCGTCGATGCGGGGCACCAGAAGGTGCAAGACCAACTCAACAGCGCCGAGACCAGTGGGCAATGCGCTGGGCCCGACGGGTTCTGCGACGACTCCATACCGGGCAGCGACGTCGAGCCCCAGCGAGGCGCTGCAACACCGACGACCAAGCCGGTCGCCAGCCACGCGCCCACCCTCGTGAAGTAGAACGAGCGTTGCGGTCGGCGGGGTTGACCGATGTGACCGTTGGAATTGTCGGGCTCGTCTGGCTGGTTTCAGCCTGTTCGGGATCGGGGCCGCGGTTGGCGTGAAGCTGCGCCCGCTCACGTTGTGAATCGTTGTGGGTCCTGTCTTGGGTCCGTGGAGCATTTTTTGGGTCGGTGCCGGTATCGCGAAGAAGAGACGACTTCCCTCCTATAGCAGCGGGGCGAGTCCGTACGGCGCGGGCGGCACGATCGGCGGCGGATTCGGTGGTTGACTCGGCGCTCTCGTCAACGACACATAGCACTGTGGCCCATCACATCTCGAGACCACTGACCTCCAGGCCTATACCCGCGTCGCGGGTCGCTGCGGCGGCCACCCGTTCATAACCGCTGCGCCAGGCTTCAGCGGTTCTGCGGTGCGTCTGCCACATGGCGCGGCGGACGCGGCGGCGTACGTGGTTGCGTTGGATCACCTCGGCGACCGCCTCGGGAAGCAAGTGAGGTTCGGTGCGTTCGGCCTCGGTGTGCATGGTGCGGGGCCGCTCGTCGTTGCCCAGGATTTGGCGGAAATGGTAAGCGGCGGAATGCTTGTCGCCGCGCCGGACCTGGTGGATCCCGGGCGCCGTCAGGGGTGCGGCGTGTTCATGGTCGCCCTCCTGGGCCAGCCGCTGATACAAGAACGCCTCGTTGTTGTGCCTGCCGCGGGTCATCGCGACATACAGCATCGCCCGGGTGGCGCCCTCACCGAGGACGGCATAGCAGCTGTCGGCGGTGACGCCTTGCGCGGAGTGCACCGTGGCCGCATAGCCCAGCGTGATGTGCTCGGTGAGGTAGTCGGCGTCAAACACCGCGCGGGCCTGATCGCTGAGCCGTTGGGCGGCAATCCGATTGGTTGCGGTGTCGATGCCGGCCACTCGCCACCGGTTACCGTTGCGCACCTGATCCACCGCGTCGGTGGGCCTGTGTTGCGGGCCGGGATGCACCGCGATGGTGGCGTCGTTTTTCCGGCTCATCACGATGTCACCGACCCGGATCTGCTGCTCACGCGCGGCTGTCACGGCTGGGCCCGGGCCGGTCAGCGTGTCGTGCAGTCGGCGGTTCAGTGCGTCGGCCATTTCCCAGGTGTCGCAGATCACCAGCGCGTCTTTGGCGTTGGCGCGGTCGTCGAGGTAGGCCTGTAGCGCGTCGGCGGCCATCGCGATGGGATCTCCGGTGTGCAGCCGGCCGCGGTCGCGATACCACTTGACCGCGCTGCGCAACCGGTTGCCGTGCGCGGCGCGCAGCGCCAGCGACATGTCGCGCTCCTCGGGATCTTTCATCCGCCACACCTCACCAAGGCGCTGGCTCCACGGCAACTCGGCGCACAACTGCTCGAACATGCCGCCGCGCGCCCGCACCGGCGCCAGCTGATAGGCGTCGCCGACCAGCACCATCTTGGCCCGGCCCAGGGTGGCGCACGCCAGCAGCTTCTTGAGCTCCGGGGTGCCGAGCATCGAGGCCTCATCCACGATCACCACCGTGCGCGCGTCGACGCCCAGTCGGTTGTCTTCGATCAGTGTGAGTGCTTTGGCGACGGTGAGGCCGTGGTCGCCGGCGCCTTCGGCCATCGCCTCATCGACGGCCTTACCGGTCGGCGCCAGCACCAGCACCTGTTTGCGTGCGCGGTGCGCCGCGGCGCGCAGCGCCTTCAGGGAGTGCGTCTTGCCCGCGCCCGCGGGAGCTTGCAGCGGTTGGACGAGAAACGGTGAGGTGGCGATCGCGGCGATCGCGCGCTGCTGATCGACCGACAGGTCGCCGAGGTCCTGGGCGCGCACATCTAGGCGCGCCCCGGTGTGCGCCGCGTCGGCCATGTCCAGGACGCGCTGCTCCTCGGCGATGACCGCGTCGATGGTGAAGCGCTCGTGTCCCTCGCGGCGGTGCGCGGCGCGCGGCGCGCTGATGCGCACGCTCACCGCCTCCACCAGCTCTTCGATCAGTGCGCGCGGGTCGCCGGGCGCGTCGATCGGCAGCTGCGCGCCGATCAGCTCCACCATGTCGGCGCGGGTGAACGCGGCCTTGTCGATCTGCGCGGCGCACGCGGCGATGTGCGCGCGGTCGGCCGCACCGCGGTGGGCGCCGCGCGCGGCGGCGCGGCGCAGTGTGCGCGCCGCGACATGCGCGGCGCGGTCCAGACCCAGGCCGCGCGCGTCGGCGCGCCACTGCTCTTTGAGCTCGGTCCAGGCGAGGGACTCCGGCTTGGCCGGTCGGGTCGCTTTCTGCGCGGCCGCCAACTGCGCGGCCGTCGGCTCACCGTCGACGATCACCAGATTGTCGTTGGCCCATTCCCGCAGCCGGGTGGAGCGCTGCGACCACGCCTTGATGGTTTCTTTGGTGACGCCGGCGATCTCGGCCATCCCGGTGTGCGGGTCCACCAGTGCCCACTCGAAGCCGCGTTCGGCGTGGAGCTCGTGGCGCAAGGTCGCCTGATAGATCACCCCGGCGGCCTTGGCCTCGTGATACAGGCTCTTCGAATCGATCGACACCAGCCGGCCGTCCCGGCGGGGCTGACGATTTGGGACGATGACATGGGTGTGCAGGTGCGGATCACCGCACCGCGACGTCTCATGCTGATAGGCGATCCCCACCAGGCCCGGCAGCCGCTGCAGGTCCTTGGTGTCGGTGATCAGATTGTGTACCCGGGTGTAGCCGGCGTGCTCTTTCAGGTAGGTCATCGCGGCGTGCACGGCCTTGGTGTGGGCAGTGACGAGGACTTTTTCGGCGATATCGTCGGTCAGCGCCCGGATCAGGCTCACCGACTTCGGGGCCGCGAACGTCAAATCGAAACCGTGGATCGACTTCTCGGTGAACTGCCGTCCCGTGGCTCCGTTGGGGGCGGTGCCGTCATCCAGCCAGACGCGGGCATCATCGATATCGGCATCCCCGCCCTCCATCGCGGCCTCGCTAAGACCCGTTGTGCGGCCGATGGCTTCCTTGTCACCGACGACCAGCCACGTGGGTGTGCGGGTATCACCCTCCGAGTAATACTCGGCCAACCCGCCGTTGGCGCTCCGCCGATCCATGGCGGCTTGTTTGGCCGCATCAGCGGTGTCGTTGTAGTAGTTGATGCTGAACTTCGTCAAGCGCGAGATAGTCAACAATGTCGACACTTCGATCGTTGTCGGTGAGATCGTTTGGGGTGGAGGTGGTTTCGCTGAGGTGTGATCGTCGTGGCCGCTGGCCGTGACCGGGCGACCCTTGTGGGGCAGCGGTTTCGGGCGCGTGCAGCATCCCGCCAGGGATGCTGTGGTGCCGCAATCATGCGGCGCCACAACGCGTCCGAAACCAGTATTGCACTGCTGTGCCAATGTGCCGGACGGTTTTTTGGTTGGGTGGGTTGGGGGCTGGGGGTGTGGATGGTGTTGGGGGTGTGGAGAACTGGGTTGGGCGCATGGATGTAGATCGGGGCGGTTGGAGTCGGCGGGGATGGTGTGGAGCGCGGTGAGTGGTGGGGAGTTGCTGGGGTGTGGGTGATTCGAGTCTGCGTCTGAGCGTGCAGCGGACACCGCGGGTGAGGACGTGGATATGTCGGCCGGCTTGTCTGATGATCCAGTCACAGATCGGCGGGCGTGGGCCGGGGCCGGGAGAGGGCTGCGGCCGGCCAGCTCTTCGGGGGGGTCGAGTCCGGCCGGCCGCAGTGTCGGGACTATATGTGCGGTTTCTGTCTGGGGGCTGTGGGCTCGGTAACGATGAGGTGGCAGATCTTGCTGGGCGCCATGCCTGCTCGTAGTGCGGTGTCGAGCATGACCGCCAAGCGCGGGGGTGCGCTGTCGTCGTCGCGGGCGGCTGCCGCCGCGTGGGTCAGTGCGATGCCTGCGCGCACGGTGTCTTCACCGCAGTAATAGGCGAATGCGGCCATGGTCAGTAGTTCGGCGCGTGCGCGCCCGCGGTGCGGGGCCGCGATCTGGGTCCACAGCCGACCCGCGACGAGTTCACGGCCGGCCGCCAGGCGCAGCAGCGCATCACGCCATCCGACGTGCGCGGTGACGACGAGCGCGGCGCGCATCGCCAGATCGGTTGTGGGCGGGCTGTTTCGGGTGATGGCCTCCTGTAGGTCGATCACGGTGGCGTCGGCCAGTGCGACGATGTCTTGAGCTGCGGCATCCACGGCCGGGGCCGGGTCGGTGGTGGTGAATTCCCGTTGGATGTGGTCGCGGGAGGCGGCGATGACGCGGCCTTGCATCACCCCCAGCGCGGTGGCCGCGGAGTCGATGTAGGCGGTGGTGGTGCCGGTGTGGCCGGTGTCGAGGTCGAGCCAGTGTCCAGGTGCGGTGACGCTGTGGGTCATCAGCGTGCGGTGCACCACGATGCCGCAGCGGTGCAGCGCGGCGCGCACCGTGTGCAGGAGCATGCGCGCGTGCTCGTCGCGACCCCTGCCGCAGACCGCGGCCAGGATGGCGCTGGGGAAGTGGTCGGCGTCAAGCCCGCACGCCCGCGGGAACCGTTCGGCCGCTTCGCGATCGATGGTGAGCGGGCAGCGGATCGCGGAGCGCATCGCGACTGTCCTGTCGTCGTGGTGGCCTGCGGGGCCGAGCATAAGCGCGACCAGGTCGTCGGTGGGCACGAATCCGAGCAGGTGGGGCAGTGCGGCGAGCAGGTCTGCGGGGGTGGTGAGGGTCAGCTCTGGTGTGTTCATGATGTTCCTCGTTTGTCGAAGGTGATCGGTGCGCCGGTTGGCGTGAGAACAGGGCGACCGGTGGGGTGGCGGGGTCAACCCCTTTGAGCCGCCGCGCAGGAGGCGAATTTCGCCGGGCGAGCGTCAGCGAGCACGGGGGTGGCGAAATTCGACGGTGCCGCACGGGCGCAGCGGCGGTGAGCGTCAGCGAGCCGGCGCGAAGAACGGGCGAGCGCGGATAGCGGCGCGGGTTGACGCCGACGGGGCCCCGCCGGTCACACTGGGCGCACGCTGACGGCTAGTTAGGTGAGGGGCTACGGACGCTTACGGCGCCGCAGGCGCCGTGTCATCGGTGGTGATCCGGTGATCGGATCACCGGATGATCCTGTGATTGCGTTTGTCGGTCTGGCCGCCCCGGTGTCCGAGCAGCGGGGGACCGCAGCGTCAGTCCAAGTCTGCGGCGTGGATGCGGCGCTGGATTTCGGCGAGGTTGACTGCTTCGTCGCCGAGCATCGCCCATTCGCGCCAGCCCTCCAGCGCCTGCTCGACGGCGTAAAAGTCGACGCCGGGGCGGCTGATCGCGATGGTGTCGTCGTGGTCGGCGCGGTGCGGGTCGGCGATGACCGCGACGAGTTGGCCGGCGCCCGATAAGACGTCGTCGGTTTCGGTGTCGTCGCGGCGGAACCGCAGCCGGCGTGGCCGCCCGTCGAGGTCGACGAACTGCCACGCCAGCGCGTAGTCGATGTCCATTTCTCAATTGTGGTGGGTGGCCGCCGGTAGCCGGTGCGCCGGTGTGGCCGCTATCGCGGGCACCGGTAGTCGTCGTCGGTGGGGTCGGCGGCGTGCTCGGGCCCGTCGAGGAAGACCGCGACCGCGGTCTGGTGCACCCGGGCCAGCAGGTCCAGTGTCGATTTGAGGCCGAGTTGGTCGCGGATCTGGAAAGTGATTGGCCCGCAGTGCAGGTCGACCCAGTGGATGGTCAGGGTGCCCAACTTGTTGCGGCCTGACTGCGGCACCACGCAATAGGCGGGTCGGCGGGTCCAGTCGATGGCCAGGGTGGTGCGGGCGAACGGCTCATACGGCGGTGTGGTGGGGGCGGCGATCTCGCGGGGCACCCGGGTCATGGCGGCGCGGGCGGCGGCGAACGCCTCGAGCAGGCCTTGGGCCGCCGACGCGGAGTAGAGGTTCATCAGCGCGGTGCCGAAGATCAGGCCGATGCGCGCATCGGTGGTGCGGGCGTGATGCACGGTCACATCGGTGGTGATTTCGCCGCGGATGACGGCGATGGTGTGGGTGATGGTGGCCGCCGGAACGGTGTGCAGTGTCTGAGTCATGGTGATTCACCTCGTGTTTGGTCGAAGGACAGTGCCGGTTGGCGGCGCCGGGTCGGGCCGGTGGGGTGGCCGGGTCAACCCCTGTAAGCCGCCGCGCAGGAGGCGAATTTCGCGGCGAGCGTCAGCGAGTCGGGGGTTGGCGAAATTCGTCGGAGCCGCACGGGCGTAGCGCAGCGGAGAACGGGCGAGCGCGAGAAGCGGCGTGGGTTGACGCGGTCGGGGCCCCGCCGGCCACAATGGGCGAGCGCTGACGGCAAGAAGGTGAGTGGCTACGGATCTTGACTTGGCCGCCGCAGGCGGCCAAGGGCGTACGCACGGCGCTACATGATTGAGGCCAGCGTGCAGTCCGTCGCGACGATCATCGCGCTGCCCGCGGCGACGATGTCAGCGTCGGGCGCCGCGTCGACGGGATCCGGCGGCCTCGGCTCGCCGCCACAGCTCCGCCAGCTCGGCGCGCATCGTGGTCAAGTAGTCGGTGAGTTCTTCTCGGGAACAGTCGCTTTCGGCGAGTTGGGTCATCCGGGTGCCGTGGAATCCAACGGCGCGGCGGTAGGTGTCCTCGAGCACTTCGCGGGTGTACTGGTCGATCATGGCGGGGTTGACGGTGTTGGTGTAGAGCTCGGCGAGGCGCACTGCGAAAGCGTGGTGGCGGCGGGCGGTGACGGTGCGCCCACCATCAGCAGGCGGGCGATGCCGGGCGGTACGCAACACTACGACTGGATCCGGGTCGGCGCCGGTGTCAACGAGGTGGCGGACGATCTCATAGACCCAGCGATGATCGGGATGCCACACAGCGGTGTCGGGCACCAGCGCGAGGATGGGCGCGGCTTTGGCGGCCGGTAGGTGCAGCAGCGCTCCGATCAGCTGGGCTTCGGGATCCCAGTGGCGCAGGGTGGCTTCGGCGCGGTGCGCGGGAGCCGCGGTGTCGTGCTCGACGACGGTCAGCTTGGGTGCGCTGCTCATGTCGGCACCTCAGGTGCGAACAGGTCTGCCTCGGCGATGACGGGGCGGTGCCCCTGGCATGGGCACTCGGCGAGCGGTCCGGCAGCGAAGGTGATTGCGGTGCAGCCGATCTCGTCGTGGTCGCGCGCGGCGTGGCTGCACACGCAGATCTCGTCGATCGCAGCCGAGCCCACGATGCCGCCATCCCCGTCGAGGATCTCGTAGTCGGCGTGGGTCCAGATGGCGGTGCTGATGCGGTGGTGCTGCCCGGTAGTTCGCAGGAACTGTTCCAGCGCTGCAAGTGCCACTTCCCGTCCCGGGTGCGTCGTCAGCGCCGATGTCTGTGGATGGTGGATAGTGCGCGTGAACATGTCTCAGGCGACCTCGCTAGCCAGGTCGTCGATGTGGTCGGGGCGAAATCCGCTCCAGTGCCGGTCGTTGGCGAGCACCACCGGGGCCTGCACGTGGCCCAGGCTCATCACGAAGTCGCGCGCGTGCGGGTCGGTGCTGAGGTCGACAGTCTCGTAGTCCAAGCCGGCGCGTTCGAGTGCGCGCAGGGTGGCGCGGCATTGTGGGCAGCCGGGTTTGGTGTAAACGGTGATGTGTTGCATGAGAGACCTTTTCGATGGGTGCTTCGTATTTCTATTCTAAATGCGTTGGCAGCAACTCAGTTACGTTATTTTTGTGATATCCACACGATGACATTTGTGCACAAAGGTCGTCGATGTGGGTTTCGGCGGTGATATCCGCGTTGGTGTTGTTGGTGCTGGATATCCGCGCGCGGCAATTGAATTGACGTGACTTCCGCGTTTGAGCGCAATGTGGGCATGATTTGTTGTAGCGAATGGCTCCGACAACGCGGATATCGTTGCATCGGCCTTTCTGCGCAGCGTGGTCGACCAGCAGACCGGGCCCTCGGAGGTTCGCCGCGCCTGGATCCGCGACCACCTGCCAGCCACGCTGGCAAGGAAACGTGGGTCCAGTGCGGTGTCGTCGCGTACGTTCTCACCGATCACCAGTGCCGTGGGATCGAGGTGCTCCAAGGTTCCGGTCATGATCTCCCTTTCGGGTCGTGGGCGTGGGCCGCCCGTTTTTGTTTGCCTTCTGGCACTGGAGATCCCGGCCGGCAGGCGACGCGAAAGCGCAATGGTCCGGGCGCGGAGCTCTTTTCGCCCGATCCGCAGGAGCCCGGCGTTTGAAAAGAACTCCGCGAGCCCCCTGGGGCCCGTAGCGCAGCGAAGGCCGGTGCCTTGCGCGCAGCGGCGCGCCGGCCACAATCGGAAGGCCAGAAGGCAAAGGTGACTCTCGGCGTGTCAGCCAAGATCAGAACCATCGTTGTTTCAGCTAGTCTTGTTGATGCTCGGTACATAACTCGTTGCGGAACTGGATATTTCAGGGGCCACGCGATTGTCAGCCGTGGACCGTAAGCCTGCGGCGGGCACATGTTTGGCGACTTACCCGGGCGGGATGCTGCCACCGCGTTACTGTCGACGCCGAAGTCTCAGTCCTGGCAGACGCGTCTTATGCCAATGCGGCCTGTTCGACGGCGAGCAGCGTCGCGGCGTCGTGTTCGGCGTGATAGGCCTCGGCGCCGCCGTTGAGGCCGAAGAGTCTCTTGGTCCACAGCAGCCATATCACGGCGACGATGTTGATGATCAAAGCGATAGCGCGAAACGCCGTGACCTTCTCGGTCAGTTCGTAGATCTCGAGGGGTAGAAAGACGCTGGTCGCGATCACCGCGAAGTATTCGCCCCACCGCGTGATCAGCCATAGTCCGATTGCTTCGATCAATTCGATTGTCGCATAGGCGAATAACCCGGTGGCGATCCACGCCAAGATTGTCGGTGACAGCGAGAATGCCTGGTCGATGCGATGCAGAATCTTGGAGTTGTCTGTATTCCATCCGATCTGGTCGGCCAACGGGCGGATCAGTGGCAGTTCGTTTTCGAACGCTGTTTGTAATCGGCCGTTGGTCCCGCGCACGGCTAGTACGCCCGCGGCGAGCAAGCTGAAGATCACCGCGCGCACGACGCGTTCGATGGCCAGCGCGCGCATGATGATGACGTCGCGCAGGTGGCGTCCGCGCCGCACGTGCGGTGCGCTGGCTGCAGGCCCGTGGGCGGCGGGTGGGCCGATGACGAAGGTTTCGCATCGCAGACATCGCCAGGCTTCGCCGGCTGGGGTCTGGACCCGCAGCCTGGCTTGCAGTTCGGGCTCGTCCGGAGCGAAGGTGGCATGACCGCGCCAGCCACAGGCTTGCAGTGCGAAATCCATGGTGAAACAGGCTACGGCCCAATCGCAATGGTTATATGTATGTGGTCCGGCCGCTGCGCGGCCGCGATCATGAGTGCGGCCAACGGGATTGCAACGGCTGCGGTGTCCAGGCCGGCCAGTCGGGGGAGCCGACAATGAAGCCCTGGTTGAACTGTGCCACGATCCGTGGGCCTTTGATGGCGCTGTTGTCGTAGACGGTGGTTTGTTCGCAGCGGGTGATCGCCTCGGCGACCAGTGGCCACAGCCGGTGGTAGCGCTGGCGAATCTTGTTCTGCGCCACCGGGTGTCCGCCGGCGCGCACCCGGTAGTCCACGCGGGCCACCGCCAGCTCCTCGGGGATGAGCAGCACATGCAGCACCACCGTGTAGCCGGCGGCGTGCGCGGTGTCGATGAGCTCCAGCTTGGACGGATGGGAGAACACCGTCTCGGCGATGAACGGGCGGCTCAGCTCGATCAGCTTCGCGCGGGTCTCGGCGGCGATCAGCGCCGCCTCATACGCGTGGGCCGATGGATCGTCGGGCCAGCGCACTTTGGCGATCTCGTCGGCGTTGACGAACACGCTGCCTTTCAGCAGCGGCGCCAGGGTCAGTTCGACGAAGGTCGACTTACCGGCGCCGTTGGGTCCGGCGACCAGGTCGAGCCGGTTCACGGCGTGGCTGCGGCGTTGATCTTCCTTGGGGCCGGGCTCACCGGCCGTTCACCACGGCCGAGGTGCCGTCGGGACGGTGCTCGATGATCTCGCCCTTGTCGTTGAGGGCAACGGTGGTGACGCCGCGACCGGCCAGCACCCGGCCGTAGTCGCCCGCGCTCAGATGCTCCTCGATCGATGCGGAGATCTCGGCGTTGAACACCACACCCTCTTCCTCGCTCAGCTCTGCCAGCCCGAGGTCGCCGGCCAGCGCGGCCTCCACTCGACGGCGCGCGGCGGTCTGCCCGCTGGAGACCGCCCGACCCACCCGGGCCCAATGGTCGAGCTGTTGTTTGGCCGAGCGGCTCTGGCGCGCACCCTCGGCCGCCGCGGCGTCGAGCAGGTCGGCGGCGAAGCGGGTCACCCGGTCGGCGGTTTCGGCCACCACTCCTCCTCGTGTAGCAATCTGTAACGAGTGTAGCAGAATGCTACGCGAGTGCTGTCGGTTCACCCGACCGCGAGGTCGGCGCTGTCGACGAACACCAGGTCACCGTCGCCGAGCTGCACACCCCAGCGCCGCGCCGCCCCGGCGATGGTGTGGCCACCCACGTCGACCGCCAGCCCCGCGCTCTCACCGAAGTCCTCAACGACAGTTCCGAGCCGTTCCCGGTCGGTGTCCGGATACACCCTCACCGCCGTCCCGACGGCAATCCCGTTGTCCGACATATCGTTCCCGCCCCTGGAAGCCCCCATGGCAACTCAGTCAACCAGACCACGAGTCGCCCCACGGGCAAACCAGTCAACACCGTCGCCCCGGCCGAGGGGGTGCACACATTGCCGTCGGGAGCAGCGTCGGGCGGCCGGTAGATTCTGTTTGAAAAGGCGAACAAGAGGTGAGGGGTGTCTGGGCTCACGCTGGCTGACATCGAACGCTGGAATCCCGACGACATCCACACGGTGTTTCAGGCGTGCATTTCGCGTGGGAGGGCACCCGCGCGGCGGCCGACAACTTCGGCGACGTGATGCGTGCGGTGCCGTGGGACGGCGCCGCCCATGATGCGGCGATGGGCGCCCATGACCGGATCCGCCAGGATCTGAACAATCACGCCGCCGACGCCGAGGCTGTCGGGCGCGCGGCCAGCGCCGCCGAAACCCAAGTGCGTGCCATCAAGGCCGACTGGGAGGCGATCAAGGCCGAGGAGGCCGGCCACGGCATCACGATCGATCCGGAGACCGAGACGTTCAGCTACGTCGAACCCGCCGACCGCGACTCGCGGGTGCGCCTGCACAACGAGATCGCCGAGCTCGAGCGCCGCATCCACCAGCTGCATGCCCTCGCCAGCATCGCCGATGAGGAGCTGGCCGAGGCGATCAAGACCGCCGCCGGCGACGCGTCGGCCCAGGCGCTGGATGACGAGCTGGCCGGCCATGGCGTCGAGACACCTGAACAGGCCGAACACGACGTCCACGACGCGCTGGGCGGCGACAAGAACGCCGCCAACCGGGTGCAGGGGGTGCTGGAAAGCGTCACCCCCGAGCAGCTGGCCGGCAAGGCCCCGCTGACCCCCGAGCAGGCGTCGGTGCTCTCTCAGCTGCAGGCCCAGCAGAACGGAATGTCGCTGGAGGACCTCAAGCGTGCGCAGGACCGGCTCGGCCCCGACAGCCGGCTGATCGGCGACTCCTGGCAGCTGATGAGCAACCGCAACGTCTCGTTCCCGAACACCCCGCTGAAGGTGGGCGCCACCGAGGACGCCGGCAGCCGCGTCACGGGTGGGCTGACCCAGTTGCCGCGCAGCATGCAGGGCCCGCTGACGCAGCCGGGTTCGGTGATGAAGATCGATCCGAATTCGGGGTTGGCGATGAACGACTTGCCGAACAAGGACGCCCTGGGCGTCATCGGCGGCATCGTCAAGCAGGGCAGCCCGGCGCTGCAGCACGACAGCGACATCGACAACGCGCTGATGGGCCGCGGCGCGGAAATGCTGGCAGGCGAAGAGGGCAACCGCAGCTGGCCCGGGATGTCGGGCGGAGACCACAGCGCCGACGACACGATCAAGACCATCTTTTCCGGTGCGGGCCGCGACCATATGGTCGACCGCGGGATCATCACCGGCTCCAGCACCAGCGAGTACCTGCCGAACATGACGACCAGTCAGTTCCTCGACGCGCTCACCCACCATCCGTGGGACGACCACGGCCAGGCCGCGGCGGGGCTGTTCAACTGGACCAGCCAGACCACCGGCCCGAAGGCGGTGATGCCGGGCCAGACCGCCGACGCGTACTCGAAATATCTTGGCGAGCACGCCAAACCGCTGCTGGACCTGCCCGGCCATCGGACCCTCGGGCAGCTCAACCCGGCGCTGACGCAGGGTTTCGCCCAGGGTCTGGCACCGTACGCCCCGGCGATCGCCGGAGAACAGAATGTGCCGGGGCTGGAGAACTTCTATCCACCCGACACCGCCTACGACATCGACCATTCGACGCTGCCGATCGCCAAGGGTGTGTTCTCGGTGCTGTCCACGGACAAGGACGCGTCAAATGTGTTCAACGGCGCGGTCATTGGTGACATCGCCGCCGACCAGCATGCCTATGCACAGATGGTGGCCGCCGACCCGTCGATGGCGTCGAACACCGCCGACCTTGCCCGGGCCGCCAGGCTGCAGGCGCTGATGGACATCGGCACCCGCAACGCGTTGGACGCCAATCACGCCAACGCCGCCGAACGGGCGATCGACGCCTACAACCTGAAGAAATCGGCCTACGAATATGCGACCAAATTCGCGGGCACCGGAGCCGGTGTGGTGGGTGGGCCGGCCGGCGGACTGGCCACCGACGTCGCGGGCACCGCGCTCAAAGACATCGTCCTGGGTCCGGAGCCGAAAGTCGGCGCGTCGCCGGTGATGCCGGACATGCCTGGGGAGGCGCCCTACCGCGAGGCGCTGACCGGGATCGTGGCCACCCACCCGATCGACGGCTTCAGTCCCGACACCTTCTTGCGGCCGGTCGACCCGACCGATCCCAGCCGGGGGTGAGAGGTGGCCGGCTGGGACCAGCTGCCCCAAGACCTCAGGGGCCAGATGAAGTGGCACGGTCCGGAGGACTACCGCGACTTCCTGCACAACGCGCTGGTGCCGTTCGTGGGCCCGGACAACGCCGGCTTGATCGACACCCACGTCACCGGCGACTACAACAACGTGATCAAAGACCCGCAGCCGTGGAAAGCCGGCCATCGATGACCGGCGGTCAGCGGCGCCGCCTGCTGCGCGCGGTGGCCGCAGGCTGCGCGGTTGCCCTTGTCGCGGGCTGTCATTCGGGGACCCCCGGGCAGCGGCCGACACCGCCGCCACCGCCGAGCGGACCCTGGACCGGAACGATGGCGCAGGTGCGGGTGGTGTGGAGCGCTGAGCCGGGCGTCGATCTGCTGACCGGACCGGCGGTGGTGGTGCGCGCATTCGAGGAATCCGGCACGGGTGTGACGTTTGGGGGCCGCGAGGACTTCCTCTATCCGGGCTACGCGCACGCGCTGCCGCCGCCGGGCACCCCGCCGCCGGCCCCGCACTATCCCCGCAACCCTCGGGCCAATATTTACCCCCTGGTCGGCACCGACCGCCTGCACATCCTGCGCATCGAGCCGTCGGGCACCAATCTGGTTGCGGTGTACTGCGGTTGGTTCTACGGCATCGCCGACGATCTCGGTGACGGCAGGTACGGAACGGACGACCCCAACCGACGACCCACCGATACGGTCGGTGTATTCCGGCTCGCGTTGACCCCGCCGCCAGCTGGGTCAGCACCGTTGCCGCCGCAGAAAGGGCCGGCATCGGCGCCGGTCGACGACGTGTTCGGCGGCTGGAAAATCACCGAGGAGATGGCGGCCGCCACCTACCTCCACGGGCCGCCGCCGCAGTGGCCGACGATGGTCGACGACACGAACGAGTGCCAGGCGAAGGCACCCGACACGCGCGAGCATCGGCTGTTCCTGTCCGCCGGCGTGCACCCGCGCTCGGATTACCCCACCCTGCCGGCGTTTCCCGGCTGGCCGGCGGGCAGCGCACAGTAGCGGCGCTCGCGCCGTCGGCTGGGCGGGTCATCCGGTGGCTTCGGTATGCGCGACCAGTGAGCGCAGCTGGCGCAGCGCGAACTGGCGGGCCCGGCCGTCGGGCGGCAGGTACACCGCCGACCACATTCCCACGGCGGCAGGCGTGTTCAGCGCATCCTTGGCGCACGGGAAGCGCCGAGGGCAGGCGCGGCACAACGCCTTGAGTTCGGGGTCGTCACCGGCCTCCAGCCACCGGTCGGGGTCGGCTGCGCATGGCCACGGGAGACCGGCCGGGATGTGCTGAGCGGTGTCGGGTGCTGCGTTCATTTCCGTCCTGATGGTCGAAGACGCCCCGATGGCGCTATCGCATTGCTATCGTTTTGGACAATAGCGAGAGCGGAACGAGAGCGCAAGCGATGTCCGCGATGACGCGTCGTTCCGTGTTTACAGCGCCGTATGAGCAGTGCAGATGGGATCCACAGGATTGCGTGGGCGCGTGAATGAACGGGCAACGCGCCGTTGAGCGGTAGCATTTCGAATGCAAATCGCTATCGCTTTGTTGCCAGATCGGATCGGCCTTCACCACGGATCGGCAGCGGATTTGTGGGCGCAGCTCGGCGTATCTGACAACAATTTTGGGATTGTGGGGGCGAGCGAAGAGGTCGTCGCCGCGTTGATGCCGGTCTGGAGCGCTAGCTCGACCCTCGGCGCTGCATATGCGGCCCCGCTTCGACCCGTTTCACTCGCCGGGCACCGCGTCGGCGGCTATTGCCTCACCGCGTCATTGCTTCGACTAACACGACCCCGCGCGACCAGTTCCTGGGTGAGCGCGACAGCGCACCCTTGGGCCAGCAGCACACCGACGAACGCTCCCGGCAGCCGACACAGATAATCACCCTGTTGTCGATCAGGAATCCAGTGGCGGGCTACTGCGGGGCGCGAGCCACTGGCAGCGGTGGTGAGGTAAATCCCACGTCGCCTACGACGGTGGGCGTGCGGCTGCCCGCCGTGCCGATCTGGGCGGCCAGCCACGGCAGCGTCGCGGCGAAAGCCCTTCCGGCACAAGGCCAGTCGTGTCGACCGGCGACGGCGACGATCCTGCAGTCGATGCCGTGGGCGCTGCCCAGGCTGCACAGTGTGGTGGCCGCGTCGTACTCGGCGTTGTGGACGGGTTGCACCTGCCGGCGGTTGTCGGTGCCCGCGCCGGACACGACGAACAGGCCCGAGAGCCCGGGGTAGTGGCCGTGGCGGCTGATCACCGTGCTGGGGTCGAAGTTCTGCCACGCTGACCGGTCGCCACCGAAGAGCCGTCGGATGGTTTCGGCGTCGGTGCCTGAATTGGGCCGCAGATCTCCGGCGATGTCGATGAAGGCACCGAACAGTTCGGGATGCATCACCGCCAGATCCACCGCGCAGGTGCCGCCGGCCGAGAACCCCGCTACACCCCAGTTCGCCGGCGCCGCACTGACACCGAAGTGGCCGATCAGGTAGGGCACCACGTCTTTGGTCAAGTGGTCGGCGGCCATGCCGCGCGTGCCGTTGACGCATTCGGTGTCGATGTTGAAGCCGCCGCCGGAATCGACGAAGACAACCACTGGGCTGTAGCCGCTATGCGCGACGGCGTAGGCGTCCAAGGTGGCGACCGCATTTCCGGCGCGAAGCCAGTCGCTCGGCGTATTGAACTCACCGCCAATCATCATCACGGCCGGCAGCGGGGGAGAGGGTTGGGAGGCGAACCAGGCGGGCGGCAGGTAGACCAGTTCGGTGCGGTGGCGAAAACCCGACGCGCTCGGGTCGATCGTCACCGACACGATGCTGCCCTTGCGGGGAAGGACGGGGCGCTGCCGCATCGCGCTCAGTGTCGCGGGGTCGGTCTGGTCGGGCAGCGGGCCGGCGGTGAGCTCGGTCCATGCCGCGGCGACCGTGGGAACGTAACCGACCCAACTGTTCACCGTCACAACGACGCTCAGCGTGCTGAGCACCACGGCCGCGACGGACACTGCCCGGCGCCACCAGCGGCTGGTTCGCCACCCGGCGAGCAGGACTGCGGTACTCAGCGCGGCCAACGCGATCCACGCCCACAGCATGGCCGGTGCGGCGTCGCCGATGATCCCGGCTGACTGCACGTACAGGTATGCCGTGGCGGCGACCGCCGCACCGAAGGCGGCCATCGATGGGACCCAGATCGCGCGCCAGCGCCGGGTGCGCCAGCCTGTCGCAGCGATCAGTGCCAGGCCCGCGGCTAGTTGAAGCGTCACCGGCAGCCACCCGTGCATCAGCGACAGGTGGGTCAGCGAACCGTTCACGCCGCGCCCCGCAGACGCGCGCCGGCGCCGGCGCCGGCTCCGACTGTCGACACTGACATGCCCCCATCGTGGCTGAGCGATTTGACTGTTTGCTGAACGCCAGACGACGGGACTCTAACAGCACCCGATCCTGGCGAGGGGCAAGACTTGCCGACTCCTCAGGCCGGTGTCATGTCTCGAGCATAGTTTGCCCTGCCCATGCGGCGCGGCGCGTCAAGCGGTGTGCGCGGGCAGCTGCCCGCGACGGTGATCGCTAGCGCGCACGCTTAGGGGACCTCGGGTTGGCTGCCGTAGCCGCCGTGGGCGGCCAGTGACTGCAGCTGCCGCAGCGCGAACCTGCGTGCCCGGCCGTCACCGGGAATGTGCACGCCGGCGACCATCCCCGCGATACCCGGGGAGTGCAGGGCGTCCTTGGCACAGGTGAACCGGCGCGGACAGCCCCGGCACAGCGCTTTGAGCTCGGGGTCGTCGCCACCGGCGTCCCAGCGGTCCGGGTCTGCCATGCACGGCGTCACCATCACCGTCGAGGGCCTGTCGATCGTCACGGTCACGGTCACTCCTCCCGCTGCGCGTCTCGCGTCCTGATGAGCCCACCCTAGCGCCAAAACAGAATCAACACAAGCACTAAACAGAATCATGAGATATGAAACCGAATCGGCAGCGGCCGTGGCTGCGCCGGCGAGGAAAGCGGTAGATCGTCGCGAGCGAACCGCATCCGGTGCGCATTAACCACGCGGCTAGGGAGCTAGACTGGCGCGATGGCGCAGGTTGCGGTCGATCCCAGCGTGCTTCGCGCTGGGTCGGCTTTCGCCGACCGCCGCGTGGAATTGGGTCTGACACAACGTGATATCGCCGGGCTGAAGATCATGGGTCAGCCCGCACTGGTCGCCTTCGAAAAGGGAAGGGCCTGGCCGCGGGAGAAGACCCGAGCCAAGCTCGAGCAGGTCGCGCGCTGGCCACCGGGCACGTTGGCGAAGCTGCGTGAGGGTGTCGAGCCGAACGCAAGCGCTGATTCTGCTGCGCATGCCGGGTCGGAGTCCGCGGCACTGGTCACCGACGCGGTGCTGGTTGCGGTGGCCAATGTCGTCTCCACCATCGAGGCGTTGCCTGGCGACGACGATCCGGCGTTCGCCGAACGTGTCCGTGCGGTCCTGGCCGATCTGCGCAAACTCGAATCCATCACGGCCCGCGCCGTGCGCAGCAGCCACGGCTCGCCCGAGGTCATCAAGGCACTTCGGCTGGTGCGCACCCGCTACGACGAGTTGGTGACCCGATCCGCCGCGGCGCCCGGCGCCACCCTGGGCCAGCGCCTGTATGTGGCCCGCAACCGGGCGGCCCTGAGTATGGCGGAGACAGCGGGCATCCTCGACATGGCACCGGAGGTGATCAGCGCGGTGGAAAGCGAGCAGGCCGTCAGCCGCGCCAACGCTGCACGGATCGAAGCGCTGATCGTCGACCTGAACAAGGCGTGATCGCACCTGCGTCGGCGGGCTGCGGCTGTGTGCCATGGGAATTCGTGTCAGGAGCAGCATCCGGAGGCCTCGATACTGGGTGAGTGTCGATGTCCGCGTTGGTTGCACAGGTGAATCAGGCGCTACACCGCGGACACGCCATGTTCGGCGATCCGCTGCCCGCCGGCCGGCCTGAGAGGGCGGGGTTCGGCGCGGCACGAGATGCGCTGCGCGAGGACCCGACCCAGGTGGCGGCCCTTTCTGGACAATGGGCCAGCCGCTACCGCGACTTCGCCGCCTCGGCAGGCGAGGCGCTCGACGCCGCCGCCGGTACCGATACCGCACTGCTGGGGCAGGTGCAGGCCGCGGCCGACGCCGATCGGGCAGGGCACGCGGGCTCTGGCGCTGCGCTCACCGGTGCGGCCAGCGACACGGCCGCCCTTGCGACCGTATCCGGCACACCTGCCGGCCAGCGCGCGATGCTCGCCGCGCTGCGTGCCCGCCTTGCCCAACAACACCGCGTCATCAGCGCCTACACGCTGCGCGATGCCCGGTTGGCGGCGGCTTTGCGTGCGCTGGCGTATCGGTCAAACGCGACGCCCGGTCGGCCTGCGACGGGCGTCGTCGCCGCCGGTGGCGCCGGGCCGCTCAGCAGCGTCTTGGGCCGTGCCGGCGGTGAAGCGTTTCAGCCGATGCTGGTCGGCTCACTGGAGCCCGCGGTCTTCACCCAGCGCGCGGGTGACCGCTCCCGGGTCGGGTCGCTGGGCACCCCGCTGGGTGCGCTGACGCGCGAATCCAGTCCCCGAGAAGTGGCCGCCGCGATCATCCATGAGGCATGGCGG
Source organism: Mycobacterium sp. JS623 (assembly GCF_000328565.1). NCBI lineage: Bacteria > Bacillati > Actinomycetota > Actinomycetes > Mycobacteriales > Mycobacteriaceae > Mycobacterium > Mycobacterium sp. JS623. The sequence goes on from NC_019957.1 coordinate 258,117, forward strand.
CGCGGGTATACGCCGCAGCAGACGATCGCGATCCTGTCCTGTGCGATGCAGGAAAGCGGGCTCAACCCGAAAGCGGTCAGCCCGAACCGGTTGTGGCGGAGCATCTTTCAGCAGGATGCCAGCTACGCGGGCAGGGACAACCCGAATCTGGCGATCGCCGCGTTCTTCGACCGCCTTGACCGCCACGGCGGCCCGTCCTCCCCCGACATCTGGAAGTCGATCTTCTGGCTGCAACAGCGTCCGGGCGACCCATCGGCGCAAGCCGCCTACGCCCACGGGCGCCGCGACTACCTCACCGAGATCATGAGTCAGCAGGGGCATGCCGCGCAGGTCTACCGCAGCATCGCCGGCGACACGGAGGCGTAGGTTCGCATTTTTGATGGCGGAATTCTCGTCTTCGTGATCGCCGACGCGCGCCGCCGGCCGGTTGTGATGTCGACAATCACACCTGGGTGGCGCCCCGCGCCCGCAGGACTGCCAGGGGCAGCTGGCCGAATGCCCGTTCGGTGATCGGGTCTGGATCGACCAGGCAGCGCTTTCGAATATGCCGTGCCACGGTGACCCGTGCGTGACCCGAACGCGATGATTCTCGAGTACAGCGATGCCCACACCCTCGGCCGAATCACTTGTGGCAGTGCACCTTCGGGTATCACCTGTAGCGACGAGGGCACCGGTCACGTCTTCTGTATTGCGCGCGATTCCTGTGAACTGCATTGATGGTCAGAAACGTCCGCCGGTCGAGCGGCGTTGTGCTGCTGTGCGACCAGTGGTTGTCGGACGAACCTGACAGCAACGCCCGGTTCGCGGACCTGCGCAGCTGTTGTCACAGCAAAGACTCAGTCGATATGACGGACAGCGCTGGCCGCCGGTGCCAGGATATCGAGGTGGGCGCCCGGGGGACGATGGCGATGAAGTGACACCGAGCAGGCTGTGCTGCGGTTCATGTGGCAAGGAATTGCCGCTGACAGCCAAGTTCTGTAGCGAGTGCGGTGCGCGACTCACGCATTCGACCAGTTCGGCTGAGTACAAGCAGGTGACCGTGTTGTTCGCCGACGTGGTGCGGTCGATGGATATCGCTGCAGCCGTAGGCGCGGAGCGGCTGCGCGAAATCATGGCCGACCTCGCGGACCACTGCGCTGCAGCCGTACAGCGCTACGGCGGCACAGTGAACCAGTTCACGGGCGACGGCATCATGGCGGTATTCGGCGCGCCAACAGCCTTGGAGGACCATGCTTTTCGAGCCTGCATGGCTGCGTTGGCTGTCCAAGCGGCCGCAAGGCGGCTTGCACACGAGCTCGAAGACCGCGACGGTGTCGACCTGCGCCTTCGGGTCGGTCTGAACTCCGGTCAGGTGATCGCCGGCGAGATCAGTTCCGGCTACTTCGGTTACACCGCGATCGGTGAGCAAGTCGGAATGGCTCAGCGCATGGAGTCGGTCGCCCCGCCGGGCGGGGTCATGCTCAGCACATCGACCGCGCGATTGGTCGAGGGTTCAGCGACTCTGAGCGAACCGGAGAGTGTCCGGATGAAGGGTGCCAAGACGCCAGTGACCGCCTATCGCCTGCTGGGCGTGGAACGGCACGCAACCGTGCGGCGCACCGAGTCCGATCTCGTCGGTCGTCAGCGGGAGATGTCGACAGTCCAGGCTCTCCTGGAAAGTGGGATCGGTGGCCACGGCAGGGTAGTCGGTGTCGTCGGCCCACCCGGCATTGGCAAAAGCCGTCTAACACGCGAAATTTCGAGGATAGCCTCGGCGCGTGGCGCCGAGGTCGTCACCGCGTTCTGCGAATCTCATGCCAGTCAGGTGCCGTTCCATGTCGTAGCGCGACTGATGCGCGCAATTACTGGGATCGCGGGTCTCGACGCGCAGACGGCTCGGGATCGGTTACGCGGCAAAGTGGGCCAAGCAGAGCCGGAGGACTTGCTGCTATTTCACGACTTGCTGGGCATCGGGGATCCGGAGGCTCTATTGCCTCGGATCGATCCGGATGCCCGCCGACGGCGCCTGACAGGCGTGGTGAACGCCGTCTCGTTGACCCGCGAAACTCCGACCGTCTACGTCGTTGAGGACGCGCACTGGATTGATGAGGCCAGCGAGTCGATGCTGGCGGACTTGTTCACCGTGATCCCGCAGACGTCCTCGCTGGTGCTCGTTACGTACCGACCCGAGTACGGTGGTGCGCTTACGCGGGGAAGAGGCACGCAGACGATAACCCTTGAGCCACTTAGCGATCCAGAAGCCGCCACACTGGTTTCACAACTACTCGGTTCCGATCCATCGGTGAGCAGGCTAGGCCAGACGGTCGCCGAAAGAGCCGCCGGTAATCCGTTCTTCGCCGAAGAGATCGTGCGAGACCTGGCCGAGCGCGCTGTGTTGCACGGCAACCGCGGTGCCTACATCTGCACGGTCAACGCCGCCGAGGTCACCGTCCCGGCTACCGTCCAGGCCACGATCGCCGCGCGTGTCGATCGACTCGACCCCAAGGCAAAACACACCCTGAACGCCGCGGCGGTCATCGGTGCGAAGTTCAGCCGAGATCTATTGGAAACGTTAAGGATTGATCCCGCACTCGACGATCTGGTGGTTGGCGAGCTCATCGATCAGATCAGATTCGCGCCACATGCCGAATATGTGTTTCACCATCCGCTGATCCGCGTGGTGGCCTATGAATCACAACTCAAATCGGACCGCGCCGAGATGCATCGGCGGCTCGCGGCGGCCATTGAGGCTCGTCACCCGTCGTCGGCTGATGAGAATGCTGCGCTGATCGCCGAACATCTAGAAGCTGCGGGTGATTTGCATGCCGCCTACGGCTGGCACATGCGTGCGGCGACATGGGCAACCAACCGCGACATCGCAGGAGCGCGGCTGAGTTGGGAGCGTGCGCGAACGATCGCCGACGCATTGCCCGCCGGCGACCCAGGCCGCACGACCATGCGCATCGCCACGCGCACCATGTTGTGCGGTACCGGTTGGCGAATTCACGCCGATGTTTCCGACCGGTTCGACGAACTGCGCGAGCTGTGCAGCGCCGCCGGGGACAAGCCGTCACTGGGCATCGCGTCGGCAGGGTTGGTGGTTGGTTACGCGCATCAGAATCGGATGCGCGAGGCATCGCGACTGGCGTCGGAAACATGGGCCCTCGCCGAGGCGGTCGCAGACGCGACCTTGACGGTAGGGCTGTCCTTCCCGGTTATCTACGGCAAGATCGAGAGCGCCGAGTGGAATGACGTGCTGGGCTGGTCACAAACCGTTATCGACCTTGCCGACGGTGATCCGTCAACGGGCAACTTTCTGGTCGGCTGTCCGTTAGCGCTGGCCGTTACGTCGCGCGGTATGGCCCGCTATTTCCTTGGTCAGCCGGGATGGCCAGAAGACCTGCGGCACGGCATGAGCATGGCCCAAAGCGCTGACCCCGCGTCCTACGCCGGCGTCGTGGGCTATGTCTACTTGCTGGGTGTGCCTTTTGGGGTGCTGAGGCCGTCTGATGTTGCGCTGCGCGAGATTGAAGATGCGCTACAGATTGCCGAGCGATCCAGTGATGATGTCGTGGTGCGTTTCACCCAGGCGACGCTGGGACTTGCGTTGATGCATCGCCAGGACGCCGCCGACCGCGAGCGAGGACAGAAACTTGCAGCTGAGGTCAGCGAAGCGTTCCTGACCGAAGGACACAACCTGTGCGATTTGCCCGGTATCCAGGTCTTCTTGGCACGTGAAAAGGCCAGGGGCGGAGACCGCGATGACGCTCTCAGGCTGATCCGCGACGCCGTGGACCTTCTGTTCCGCGACGGACAACTTCTGCTATGGGCCATTCCCGCGACGGGTGTGCTGGTGGACACGCTGCTCGACCGCGGCGCCGACGGTGACGTGGCCGAAGCCAAAGCCGCAATCGAGCGGTTGGCGTCCGCACCAGCCGGTGAGGGACTGGCGATGCGGGACATCTGGCTGCTGAGGATGCGTGTGCTGTGCAGCCTGGCATCCGGTGACAAGGTCGGCTACCAGAGTTACCGGGATCGCTACCGCGCGATGGCGAGAACGCTTCGCTTTGAAGGGCATCTGCAGTGGGCCCAGGCGATGCCATGAGCGCGCGTCCTTGCGACGTACTTCAATGCGGCGGCTGCACGTGATCGCTCACACGCGCCGTTGAACGCGGTCTGAGTCGTGTGACGAGCGGTGTGTCACGCCGACTCAGACCGTTCGAACAGCCGCTATGCCGGCGACTTCGACTGCGGCATGGCCAATGCGGCCTGTTCGACGGCAAGCAGTGTCGCGGGGTCATGTTCGGCGTGGTAGGCCTTGGAACCGCCGGAGAGACCGAACGGCCGCTTGGTCCACGGCAGCCATATGACGGCGGCGATATTGATGGCCAAAGCGACGGCGCGAAATGCCGCGACCTTCTCGGTCGCTTCGTAGATCTCCAACGGCAGGAAGACGCTGGTTGCGATCACCACGAAGTATTCAGCCCGCCGCGTGATCAGCCATCGTCCGACAGCTTCGATCAGTTCGATTGCAGCGTAGGCGAATAACCCGATGGCGATCCACGCCAAGATGGTCGGTGACAACGAGAATGCCTCATCGATTCGGTGGAGAATCTTGGAGCAACGGCTACCAATTGCGCCGTCGATCCCTGATGCCGACGGGCTGACGCTTCTGGCGTTCGGGCGGAGCCACCGGGCATTCTGTTGTCGAAAACCGCCACGGCTGTACGAACGCTTGGCGAACCTGCGGTGACCAAAAGGTAGACGGACACCAGCAAAGCATGCCGGAGCAAGTGGTGAGGGTAAGTTGCCTGCTGGTTGTCAACACGCCCGCACCGCGAAGTCATCGCGTAACCGCATGCGGCTGAATGATTTCCGGAGATTTGCTGTGTCCTTGCTGAGTCGCAGAGGCTTCCTGGTGGGAACCGGGGCCGCCCTGGTGCTGCCGCCTCTGATGGCTACCGCCGAGGTGGCGCGCTCGGTATTGGGCACGCCCGGGCAGAGCACCGCATCGTCGGCCCATACCGAAGCCAATTTCCACGCCGGAGGCGGTGGCCGCAACGGGGCATGCGTCGCCGCCGCTGCGGCTTTCACCCGCGCCTATCGAACAGGTGGCGCTGCCCCGCAACGGTGTGCTGAGTGCCCTGCCCGGCCAGGGCGACCTGCTGGCCATCACCGTCGACGACGGGGTGAATACCGACGTCGTGCGTCTCTACATCGAGTTCGCCAGGCGAACCGGCCTGCGGATGACCTTCTTCGTCAACGGCACGTATCGCTCCTGGACTGACAACGCAGCGCTCCTGCGGCCGCTCGTCGATTCCGGTCAGATCCAACTGGGCAACCACACGTTCACCCACCCGGACCTGACCACCCTGACACCGGCGCATATCGCCGATGAAATACGCCGCAACGACGCGTTTTTGACGAAAACCTACGGTGTCGACGCTCGGCCCTACCTGCGGCCGCCGTTCGGCAGACACGATGCGAAAACTCGGGCGGTCGCCGCGGATCTCGGCTACACCATCACCACGATGTGGTCTGGCTCGCTGTCGGACTCGACCGTAATCGCCGAGGACTACCTGCTGAAGATGGCCGACACGTACTTCAAGCCCCAGAACATCGTGATCGGCCACCTCAACCACCTGCCCGTCACGCACGTCTTCCATCGGCTCAGCGGTCTGATCAGCGACCGCGGACTGCGCACGGTCACCCTCGACGACGTTTTCGCGCGGCCCGGCGTCCCGCCACGCTGAGAACGGCGTGAAATGCGTGGTGTTCCAGCGCTTTACCAGCGCCGGTGGACAATCCGCCATGCAGGAGAGAGGATCGATAGCGGAATCTGTTGCGGGGCAGTGTTTTTGCTCTGCAGACCGTACGTTATCGGGGGCCAACAGCGGAGGACCGCCGGATGAGACGCAGTTCTTGCTGGAGTGCGTCGATGTGGTCCGCGGTCTGCTTCTTCCACGTCTGCATGCGGTCGGCTGGGCGCTCTTGCGACGTCGCGGGATCCATAGGAACCCGCTGAGGCGCAACAAGAAGCTGGTATTGGTCCGTGAGCTTCTGCAGCAAGGACGTCAATCGCGGGGCGGGGCTTCCCGACGAGATCGCGTAGCTGTCAAGGTGACCGAGAATGGACAGCGCCTGCTCGACGACGGTGCGGGCGCCGGGGCTCTCGAACTGCAGCGAGTCGGGCACGTTATCACGGAGCTGGCGCCGAAGCAGTCCGACGTTGTTCATGGCGTCCGGCACACCTGATTTTGTACTACGGGTGGTTTCAAGCGAAGTTATGTAGAGCTCGAGGTCGTGCGCGTACGACAGCGATTGAGCGAGATCTGAACGTAAGAACTCGGATAGCTCCATGGGCAGCACGCCGACGTCGGGCCAGACATCCTCGAAGGCAGAGTCCTCACCGTTTCGAAAGCTCTGGAGTATCCCTGGGAAGACATCGGGCTCTGCTAGCACGACCTGCTCGTAGAACCGTTCCCAATCCGTGCGAAAATCCATCGTCTGCAACGCAAGCGTGGTGTCTGCCACCAATTCTGGACGGATGATCCTCTGCAGCGTGTATGCATTGATGTATCGCTTTACTTCTCGAGGATTGATGCGCCCCTCTTTCGCGACATAGCGCAGATAGTCCTTCACTCGCCCGTTGAGATCCGTGCGCTGCCAGTCGCTCAGAGCAGCGTTGCTGTCCAACCACCCGACTAGCTGATCGAGCTGGGCGGGAGCGATCCGCGGAAGGCTGTACCCAAGTTGGAAGATCTTGTTGAGGTACTCGCCCTCGACCTGCCGGTCAGTGTCTAGTTCCTCCTCGGGCTGGAGCGCGAATTTCGTCCGCACCGCGGACTGCACGACGCGTTCGTCGAGGCCGACGACGAAGATGAATCCCGCCGTGTCGAAGAACAGCTTCATCGACTCGAGAACTGTCAGCGCACGCTCGGGTAGGCAGCGATCGAGATCGTCGACGAAAACCACGATCCGTGACAAGCCAGCGTCGTGGACTTCGCGGAACGCGATATCGAGTTGCTGAAAAGCTGCGTAGTACAACGACTGCGGCATCGTGGTCTCATCGCTGTCGCCCTCGTTGAGCGCGTCGAGTGCCTTCTCGGGCTCCACCGAGACCTTGACAGCACCGGGAAGTCCGACCTCGAACTTGGTGGCGCGCACCAGCGCCTGGATGACCCGGCCGATCCGCGCCGCGACGGACTTGATCTCTTTACTCCGGACATCGTTAGGATAGCTCTTCGCCCATTTCGACAGACCGTCGCGGATCGTGTCCAGCAGCGGCACGATGAGGTGAGGTTCCTGCTCGTATCGCCAGGCGTTGAACTCGACGACGACAGCCTCGGCCGGATTCACTTGCTGCCGTATCGCGTGCATGAGCGTGCTCTTGCCCGACCCCCAGCCGCCAAAGATACCCACCGCGAAGCGGGGCTCACTGGCGTTGATAGTCCCGGCGAGAGCGCTGGCCATTTTCTGGAAGTTGAATATCGGGTTCTCGGCCGGTATGTCGAGGACGATATGGCCAACGAATTGGTCCCCGCCCGTGGGTGCGATCATCCAGAGACCTCCTACCGTCGCCGGGGCACTGACGCGTTGGTCCGACGGCCGAGCCGGTCCGCGTTCGGCGACGCTGTGCGAATTGCCGCCACATGCTGATGGTCGTCGACCGTCTGGTGAAGCACACGCGTAGCGCCCTACTCGAATCTTGCAGGAAAGTCAGCGCGCACTCCCACCAGCTCGCCTCCCGAGGCGGCCAAAGATTTGTGTCCTGGGCGGTGTGGTGGCGGCTTGATACTTGGTTTGTGTCGATTGCCGTGGTGGTTCAACAGGTGGGCGACGTCCTGGCCCGGGCGCACGCATTGTTCGGCGATCCGGTGCCCGCCGGTCATGTCGCAGCCCTGGACTCCGGTGCGCGCGTGGCCGCGGCGGGGGATCTGGTGCGCACGGGGCAGGCGCGCATGGCCCCGCTGTCTGGTGATTTGGCGTCTCGTTACAGCCGATTCGGCGCTGGCGCAGGACCGCTACTCTTCGGCGTGGCCGGCACCGACGAGGGCCTCGGCGGGCAGCTGCAGGCAGCCGTGGACTCTGATCAATTGGGGCGCGCGGACTCCGGTGCCGTACGCAGCGGTGCCGCCGGAGATACCGCCGCCCTGTCGCCGGTGTCCGGCACTCCGGCGGGTCAGCGTGCTCTAGTTGCCGCCCTGCGTGCTCGCCTGGCTCAACAACAGCACATCATCGAAGCCCAGCGAGCCCACGACGCACGGCTGGCCGCCGTCGTGGGCTCGCTGGTCTACGGCCGTCGACGCGCAGCAGGCGGCGGCATGCCGTTGGGCGGCATGCCATTTGGGGCTGGCGGGATGGGCGGTGGCGGAGCGCGTATACCACTCGGAGCCCCGGCTGCAGTCGCGAGACCGCGCACCATGCTGGCATCGCGGGTCGCTCCCCGGGCCGCGGACATACCCGGCGCGCCAGGCGACGCTGCGGCCAAGGCGGCGCTGAGCTGTCTTGGCCGCCCCTACGTGTGGGGCGCCAAGGGGCCCAATGCATTTGACTGCTCGGGCCTGACCCAGTGGGCGTGGCGGCAGGCCGGGGTGAATCTCGGCGGCGACACCTACAGCCAGATCGCCCAAGGCGTGCCGGTGGCGCCCGACCAGGTGTGGGCCGGGGACCTGATCTTCCCGCTGGACAACTTCGGTGAAGACGGGCGCTCGGGGCCCGGCCACGTGCAGCTCGCCATCTCGGGCTCGCAAGTGGTGCACGCGCCGACCACCGGCGACGTGGTCAGGATCGCCCCGATGCCGGCCCGCTTCATCGCCCGCCGGCCCGTGCCGGTGGCGGTCGAGGCGTGAAATTCGCGCACCGAGCCGCCCGCCGGCAGCCTTAGGCTAGAACCAGCGCAGGAAAGGACCGTGGTGAACCCCAGAATCGAACGCGAAATCGACCGCGTGCTCAACGTTGTCACTCGTGCGCACAAGCTCTTTGGCGGTGACACCCCGCCCGCCGATCCACCGGCGTTCACACCCCGCCGCGACCTCGAAGACAATCTGGGCCGCGGACACTTCTGCCGATGAGCAGACCGAAACACTTCGACGGCCAAACCCACTGGGACATCTGGGATTCCACCCGCGGCACCCAGGGCCTGGCGCAACCGGGGTGGGCGATGCCCTCGGACCCCACCCGCTACATCGGCCAGGACGATCCCTACTGGACCGCGGCGCTGTACAACGCTCGCCACGCCTACGGCGATCCGAACATCCACTACGACACCGACAACGCCAGCCGGCAGCGTCACCTCGTGTTCGGCGATCAGACGCCGCTGCCCACAGACGCGACGGTCGTCTACCACGACTCGTCGACCAAGCAGAACTGGGCCCAAAACGACGACGGCACAGTCGCTCTCGTCGGCCCGGACGGAATAACGGGCCCGCCGATGGCTCCGGCCGGCTACCGTAAGGTCGGCTCGGGCTACGCCCCCATCGACGCTCACGGCCAACAGATCGCACCTCAGGTCGGTGGAGTTCCTAGCAGCGACAACGGTTTTCACACCAATCCGGCGACGGGGGTGCTGACCCCGAAGAACGCCGACGGCGCCTACTTCACGCTGGGGCCCGACGGTAAGAAGTCGTTCTTCGACAAGGACGGTCACCCGATCACCGAGGACCAGTACACCAAGGGCAGCGCTTCGCCGGCGCCGGATCCGGCTCTGGCCACCGACGAGCAGCAGTCCGGCAAGGCCGCCGACGCCGTCGGCAAATTGCAGGGCGAGCTCAAGAAGAAGTATTCGTCGATCAGTGAGGCCGAGGAGAAGCTGTCGGAGGTGCTGCTCAGCGCCCACGCGGCCAGCGCCGCCGGGCAGCGACGACTGGGCGAGATTCAAACCAAGATCATCGACGCGGTCAACAACACGGCGATGTCGATCGACACCCCCGCCGGTGAGCGGTCGTTTCTAACGTTCCTGCACAGTCAGGTCGGCGCGATCAACGACCTGGTGACCTCCGGCAGCCTTACGGCCGACGACCAGGCCAAGACCACGCAGGCGCTCTCGAAGCTCTACGCGGTCGACGACTCGGGTGCCGACGCGACCGAATCCTCAACTGCGCCAACGCCACCCGTTGCGGCGGCCCCACCGGAGGCCGAGCCGACGGATGCCGGACTGGGCTCTGCGGAGCCGATGCCCGACCCGTCGTTGTCCGATGTGCTCGGCGGGGTCCCCTTGGGCACAGGGATGGGTGCCGATCCGTTGTCGTCGCTGGGCTCGCTGCCCGGTGCCCTCGGCGGCCTGGGCGGGGCACCGGGCACACCGCTGGACGGGCTCGGGGGACTGGCGGGGGCGATCGCGCCGCTGGCCGGGCTGGCTTCGCAGGCCGGCGACCACGGTAGTGACCGCTCCCCAGATGCCGTCCAGAAGACCGACGACAGCACTGGCACACCCCGAGAAGCCAAGGACGGCAAGGAAACTGGCGGCGCCGCCGATAAGACGGAGCCGGTCGGCGAGGACCCTGCTGGGGCGGATCACGCCACCGGCGCACCCCCGGCGGCGGGGCCACCCCCGCCGTTGGCGCCGCCCGCGCCGCCGACGAGCACGGTGCGGCTACCCGACGGGTCCAGCGCCACTGCCCGCACCCCGGCGGCGGCCCAAGCCGTGACGGCCTATCTCGGCGGCGACACCGTGGACGCCGCCTACAGCAAGAACAATCTGGCGCTGCCGCCGCCGGGAACACCGGTGACCGACCCCGTGGATCCCAGCCAGCTGGCATGCGGGGACGTCGGCATCTTCAAAGACCACTACGTCGTGGCGCTGAGCTCGGTGAAGGCGCTGGCCAACGGACAGGTCGTCCCGCTGGGCTCGGTGGCGTCGAGCCCCGACTTCCTGGGCTGGATCGACCCGACCGCCACCGCGGCACGTCCCCATCCCGCCCCGCCACCACCTGCTGTCCCGCCGTCGCCGGCCCCAGATGCCCTCGCCGACGCCGCATCAGCGGTCCCGGCAGGCTAGCGGACAGCGCACAATTAGTTGCAATGGAAGGAACCTGGAGATGACCGAACCCATCCGCATCGACCCCGCCGTGCTGCGCGAGGTCGCCGCCAACCACGAGGACGTGGCCCGCATCATCGACGATGCACGCGAGGCCGGCGCCGACATCGCGGCCGCCGTGGACAGCTACGGTCCGATCATGCACCAGGTGAAAGCGGCCGTCGGTGACCTGCTGGCCGACCGCGACACCGCCCTGGCCGACCACGCGGCGCGCCACCGGGCCGCCAGCGACGAGCTGCACCACGCCGTTCATACCTACATCAACATGGACGACGAGAACGCGGCGACCCTGCGGAACCTGTGACCGACGACCCGGCCGCCCTGCCCGCCGCCGAGCGGGAGTACTCCGCGCACACCCCCGATGAGATGGTGTGGGTGCGGGTGCTGGGCAGCGGCCGGGTGCTGGGGGTGCAGCTGGAGCCGCCGGTGATGCGTCGGCCGGGCAGCGAGATCGCCGCGGCCATCCAGGCCTGCGCCGACGTCGCCTACCTGGAGGGCCAGGTCGCGCTGCGCGCCGAGTTCGAGCAGCGCGGCGCACCCGCCGACGGGATCAGCTGGATGCCGACGGCCGCCGACCTCAACGAAGCCCGGGCGCGGTTGAGGAGCCTGCGGTGAAGGTCGACGCGCCCGGTCTGGTGGCTGCCGCACAGCGGCTGCTCGACGCGGTCATCGCCGTCGGCGGCGCCGAGGTTCCGCACCCGCCGTTGGCGGCGGATGTGGCTTCGGTGGGTACCGCGGCGCGGTTGAGCGCCGCGGGCGGGGAGTTGGGCGCGGGGCTGGCCGCTCACGTGGCCGCGCTGATCGGCACCGTCGAGGCGCTGACGGGGACGGCCGCGGCGTTCGTGGCGATGGACGAGTTCAACAAGGCGCTGCTGGCGCTCACCGGTGGCCGCGCGTCCGGCCTGCCGGTGTCGGGGGTGTGGGCGCCACCGGCGCCGCCGGTGCCCCCCGATGTGCGGCTGCCGATGCCACCGCCGATGACCGGTCCGCCCGAGGCGATTTCGGCGGCCGCGCACGCCGGTGACCCGTCGGCGGGGGAGATCTTCACCTCGGCCTGGTCGCAGCTGGCGGCCAGCGCGCATGACGGCGCCGACACGATCCGCGCAACGGTCGGTGCGCTACCCGAGTCGCTGGACGCGGAGGTGTCCACGCCTGCGGTGAGCGCTCACCTGCTGGCCTTCGCCGACGGGTTGGACACCTACGCCGAGCGGGCACGCACCCTGGTGACGCAGGCGAGCGCGTATGCCGAGAATCAGGTGGCCGCGCGCCAGGCGATCCCCTCACCGGAGCAGCTGGCCACCGCCGACCAGAACGTGCGGATCATGCAGGCCAACAACATCGCCTCCGGTGGCAAATACGCTGCGCCGCTTGCGCAGGCGGTGGCCACCAAGACCCAGCTCAACAACCAGACGGTCACCGGCTACAGCGACTACCACGCGAACACCGACGCGGCGACGAGCGCCTCGGATCCCGGCGATCCTGGTGGCGCTTCGGGCGCCGGTGGCGCGGCGGGCGAAGGTGTGGGGGGCTCTGGGAAGGATCCGGCCTCCGCGGGGTCGGCGGATCAGTCCGGGCAGATGGCCGGGCAGATGGCGCAGATGATTCCCACGGTGCTCGGCGCGGTCGGGGGCGTGGCTGGCGGCCTGCTGGGGGCGGTGACCAAGGCGCCAGAAGCGTTGATGCAGGCGGCATCTCAGGCTGCGCAGCAGGCCACCCAGGCGATGAAAGGGGTGGGCGAGCCCAAGCTCAATGCCGCCGGCGAAGTGCCGCACATGCCCGAAATGAGTGATGGCGCAGGCGGTTCGGGCGGCGGCGCCGGTGGAGGGGGTGCGGGTGTCAGCCCGGCCGGGGGGGCGGGGCCGTTGTCCGTGGCGCCGACCACGGGTGCACCGTCGACACCGGCTGTGGAGCCCGCTGGGGCCTCCGGGCCGCCGTCGGCGCTCGGGCCCGCCGGAGGCGGTGTGTCGGGGATGCCGATGGGCATGCCGATGGGTGGGATGGGCGGCCTCGGCGGTGTTGGCGGTCAGGGCGGCGGCGATAAGAGTGAGGCGGGTCGGCCGAAAAAGATTGCCGGACGCGATATTCCGCACACCGAGGACGTCACCGGACGCGTCGACACGAACCGGCTGGCGGCCGCGGCGGCCGCGACTCGGGGAAGGTCGTCGGACGGCCCCGATGACGACGACCCGCCGGGCAAAGCCGAACAGGTGGTGCGGCAGCGCATCGTCACCCGACCCCCCGAGGAGCCGACGTGAGTCACGACGCGTCGGGCTTCGACGACATGGACGATGCCGAGAAGGTCAAGTTCAGCCAGGAAGAATCCGCGGCCACCCTCGCCCGCCTCGACAAGCTGCTCGCCGATCTCGATGGCCTGCGCGCCACGGTCGAGGACCCCGACGGGTACATCTCGTTCGCCTTGGGATTCGACGGACGACTGCTGGACTTGAAGATCGCCGACGCCGTCGGGTACGTGATGACCAACCTCGAACTCGAAGCCCGGCTCAACCGGTTGATCGCGGCCGGGGAAGACGGGGTGGATCAAATGCGGGCGGAGCTGTTCTGAGGGGTGGGTGGTCACGCTTGCGTGGTACCGATGGTCCGTATCGTGTGTTCGTGGGGAAGAACACGCGGCTCAGTCTCAACGAGCACTACAGCGCCTTTATCGACGGCGAGGTCGCCGCGGGCCGCTACCGGTCGGCCAGCGCGGTGGTGCAGTCCGCGTTGCGGCTACTCGAAGACCGCGGAACCCGCTTGCGAGCTGTACGCGAAGCCCTCGACGCCGGCGAAAGCAGCGGCATCTCAATACCGTTCGACTTCGACGAGTTCGTGGAGCGCAAGCGCAACCAGGTGTCCGGCGGTCGGTGACCGGAGCTCCCCCGGCGGGCTCGGACGGCAGAGAGCCAGCGCGGTGCGCGTCTTACGTAGTAGCTGTGATGCGAAGCCGTGCGACGCGGCCCACGCAGCCCGGCGTTGCGGTTCCCTCGAAGGCATTGCGGCAGCAGATGATCGCGGTTCGCGCACTCGGCGAACATCGGCGGAATCTTTGCCTTTTCCACTACCGACTGTTGCCCCCTGTGATATGCCTACCGCGCAGCCCGAGATGAGGAGTCGTCATGGCAACAGTTCGCCCCTACGCCGCCACCGGGATCGCGATAACGGGTGCCGCCTTCGACATCGCCGCTGAAGCGTGGCGCTGCGAACGTTAGTGGTTCGCCCCTCCAAAAGCAGCACCATCAGGCTGACTAGTGAGTGAGATGGGCATAGGGCAGTGCGCTCAAACGACGCTCAGCGTTCGGCTATAAGCACTCTCCGTTATGAATCATGAAGCACTTCTCACATCGCGATTCGGGCCGTTCGGGGCGAGATTGGTCGTTAGCGCCTAGGCGGACATCGCCGAGGGGTGTCATCCTGACGTTGGGGTTGAGGGCGCGCAGCTGAGTCAGGCGAGTGCTGATGTGCTGACGCAGTTCAGGAGAGCGTGGGTAGTTGAGTAACTCGCGATAGAGGTTGGACTGCTCCTCAGCCTCGGATGGCGCGGTGACGAGTTCGTCGTTCAGAGTCAGCCGCACGATCCTGCGCACGGCTGCGATGCTGTCGGCCCGGATGGATTCCTTTGCGGCGTGAGCTTCTTGCGCCATCTCACCGTCGGTGAGGCCACGTCGCATGCCGAGCAGAACCTTGGCGAAGCGCGTACGCGGATGCTCGGTGAGGATCAGCTCAATCTCCGCCCGGAATGGGTTCGGCTCAGCCATCATTTCAGCGGCGCCCACACACAGTTTCGTCGTATTCACAGCTTGCCCAGCCACTTTCGTATCGTCATCCGATTTACCCCAAGAATCTGTGCGAGGTCAACCTCGGTTACGCCGTCGCGGTGAGCTGCGATGGCGGCGTCCTTCGCGGCTGTCATGGCTAAGTCGAGCTGGCGTCGCGCCTTGGCTACATCGCTTGAGGCCTTCTTGAGTGCGCTCATGTCCATGTATACAACTATACACGTTGCGTGTATAGCAGTCAACACGCGACCGACAGCTCGGCCGGAGAGCAGTGGCCGAGCGCCTGGTGTAATCTCGGCCTCTTCGCCATTGCGGAGTCCCGAAGGAGGCTGATGTGCCTACCTACGACATCGAAGTCACCCGCGACGGCCGCTGGTGGATGATTACCGTTGCAGGACTAGACGGCTATGTGGCCGCGGACGGCTCGGTCAACATCGGTGACACCACTCAAGCCCGCTTCCGGACCGAGATTGAAGACATGGCCCGCGATTACATAGCCACAGTGACAAACACACCCGTCGACGACATCGAGGTACAGCGCGTCGACACCAGCCGGCTCGCCGTCGGGCCGCCGCTCGCGGACACACCCGGAAGCTCCTGCCGGCTTTGACCATGACGATCCGCCGGCCAAGGCCGATCAGGTGGTGCGGCGGCGCATCGTCACCCGGCCCCCTGAGGAGCCGACGTGACTCTCGACGCGTCCGGCTTCGACGACATGGCCGACGCGGAGAAGGTCAAGTTCAGCCACACGGTCAGCCCTGATGGCCTCAGACTTCTTGACCGTGACCGGATAGCTCTTGTAGCACAACGTACGCCAGCCGCAGCTGATCGATGATTAGCCCGGCTGTAGAGCCTTGTAGCTGAGTCGATCAGATTTGTGTATCCAGCGACGGCATGATGCTCGCCCGTGGACAGATGGCTACGCCTAGCGGCGTAGTGGAACCGAGGTGGCTCTGACGTCGGATGGATGGGAAAGGTAGCCCGCCGATTGCAGGTACATTCTCAGCGACTCAAGCGCCAACTCCGCGTGCGCACGCGGACCTTGAGTAACACCAAGGATTTCCAAGCGATTAGCGTAGTCTCCATCGGAGTCTCGCAGAGGGAGTTCGATGTACGGTGTGAGGCCGTAGGCGGATCGGCGGAATAAAATATGTATCGGCATCTCCGACCCACTGGACTCCGATGACGGTGTGGGGTCGATTGCTGGGTAGTCCATCCGTTTCGCATACTTGTTCTTCTCAATCTCCCCCATCCGTCGAAGATGGCTGCGCAAATCGACAAGACCAATAAGGCGCCACTCCCGCTCCTCTGCAAAAGTGGGATGCTTGAAGCATAGGTAGTACTCAAGCATTGCGGTCTGCAACGCTGACAGCGCGTAGAACCGAAGAGGACCGTGCGTTGGGATCTCGTCAGCCGGGATCTCGTCGGCCAAACTTCGAGCGACCCGGAGCCATTGATTTGCGCTCTCTCGCACAAGATTTCGCTGCAACGTCTCATCATAGATGACTCTCCGCAGCGTCGCGTCGTGCGATCCTGAGTCATCTGAATACCGACGCAGATCCAATCCGAGTGAGACACTTCCGTCATCACTTTGCCCGTATCCATGCCACTGCGAGAGCAGGTCGTCGACCTCACAGAAGCACGCAATGAACGGCACGACGTTTTCGAAGACCCCCGTCGTCAGGCGCTCGCGGTCCGCGAGGGGTCCGATGAACCTCTGAGCGGTCGCCTCTTTCAGCACTGCCTGGATCTCTTCTTCGATGAGATCTCTCGCGTACGAAAGTTCGGAAGAGTCGTTCATGAAACGCACATCCGATGCCCAGATGCACTGCGCGCCTACAATTCCACGCATGCCATCCACGGTCGTGTAATGATAGAGCCGGTCTGGGGGGCTGCCTTGCAGTTCCCGCCATGCGTCTTTCTGCTCGGAGTGCGCCTTTTCGAAGCGTGCCTTGATCTCGTTTCTATCTTGCGCCGCGGCGGCCGCGCTTCTCGCGAATGGGGTCGTCTTGTCTCGCACAACGCTCCACGGTAGAACCACTCCGCCGCTTTTGGTTCAGTCGTACCCGGTGTGTCCGACCTCAACGCTCGACTGCGCCCGCCGTCGCGCCGTCCCGATCAACGCTGGCGAGCGCTGATGGGGCGCGCCAGCCCAGCCGGTCACATTCCAGTGCCCGGCACAGGTGGCGGTGCACCTCTTGACTGCTCGGGGGAGACTTGGCCGTTGGTGTATGGATTGGCATCAGGTCAGGATTCGACTCGCTTGAGCACGCTACGAGTCCCCAAATCCGGCTCGATAGATAAGTGCGCTCGCCAACACCGTTTCCAAGCCACTGGAAGTCTTGCCAAACAGGATTGTGATGGCCCCGCGTAAATACGTTGCCAGCGCTCCCGATGGCCGAAATCCGTCGTCTATGTTGGTTTTTCACGCCCAATCCCATTTCACCGATAGCCGACGCAGTCCGCGTAGCGCAAGAGCACATCGAGATAGTGAAACACGCCGGCTACGGTTACACCGAAATCTGAATCGACAGAGGTGCATACAGTGAAAACGACTGGCGAAGTAGACCCGCGAGGAGTCATCGGTGCCGTCTTCGAAGGCGACCAGCGAGCAAAAAAGCATCTTGGCACCGGATCGATCATCGGGGACGGCACCGTTGTACTGACGTGCGAACACGTCATTCGCGGCGTGAACGGTCAACTTGCCTTCATCGTCATCATCGACAACGAACCCCAAGCATTTCCGTTGACCCTGTTGAAAAGCGACCGGCAACGTGATCTGGCGCTGTTACGCGTCCACGATTACCAAGTCGATGATCCGTTGCAGGTCGCGTTCGACGCACACGTGAGCTACAACACCGACCTTGTGGCGCTCGAATACGCGCAGACCGTTCGAGAACATGGCATCTTTATTCTCAATCCAGCGATGCGACGCGGACACAAAACGCGCAACGTCGACGCCGAAAAGCTCGGTGCGATAGGTGGTTTAAGCGCGCTTGAACTCTCGTTTCCTGCGCTGAGCGGTGCTAGCGGTGCTCCGGTTCTGATCGAATCAACGCCGTTCGTTGCAGAGCACTTGAAGTGGGGAATTGTGGGCGTTCTAGCAGCCAACGTGGCTTACCACGCGATTCCGGCGCAGATCATCAGTCTCGTCGCTGACGATGACACATATATCGAAGAACGCCAATACATGTTGCCCCAGGGGCTAGCTGTCGATATCAACCACCTAAAACCGTTGTACCACGAGGTTTTCGGATCGTTGCCCTAGCCAGCCGGCTCGCATCTGACGGTTCGTGTGACTCGGATGGTTTTGTCTTCTTCCACGGTCAATCCACAACCGTAGCGATATAGCTGCCGAGCAGACCCACCCGTAACGGCAGTAACTCCGGCCCCTTAGCTAACACCCGGCGCAATGCAATTTCCGGCAAACCTCGGTTCCATCGGAAGTTGCTTGCTATCGTTGAAACAGCTATTCAATAGGGGGAATCATGGTCGTGAAATTTGCTGGTGTCGCATTCATTATTGGCGCAGCCGCCGCCGGTTTCGCGCCTTCGGCAAACGCTGACGTGCAGCCTGGATGCCAAAACGACCTGTGGGGATTCCTCGGCAGCCAAACTCGCACGATCTGCGATGGGCCCAAGGCAGCCGACGGCAGCTGGGTGCGGTTCCGCGTGGTCTGGGTACCGGCGCACAACGTGCCACTTACCACGAGCTGCGGCACCTACAGCTGTACCACCACCGGCGGCTACTTCCAGCAACAGCAGGTTTTTGAAAAGGTGAAGTATCCGGTCACCGACGACACGATCGCGCCCGGCGAACCCGGTTGGCTGCCGCCGACCTACACCGACGCCGGTGGTTTCACGCCATTGAACTTCAACTAGCGGCGGGCAGCCAGCCAGCGAACAGTTCGGCACACGCCAGGGAAGAGGCTAGAGGGCAGGTTCGGGTAGAGGTTCCTGGCTGGCAGTAAAACGCCTGGTAGAAGCCGTGCCCCGGCAGGATTCGACTCTGCGATTGTAGTGTCAACACGCGAGGTCCAATCGCCGCCGTTGCAGCTGACACCCAAATAGCCCTGAGCAATAGTCATGACCGGACCACCGTCTCGCCGGCCTTAGGCTAAATGCGTAAGGAGGAGTGCCTGATGCCTGCCGAGCCGATCAAGGTGAACCCGTCGCGGATGTTGCAGAGTGGCGCATCGGTTGCCGCGACTGCCGAACAGGTCGCCACGTCCAATCCCGGTGCGGCGCCGATCCCGAAGCCCGGCTCTCCGATGGACGCCGCGGCCGCCAGCGTCGCGACCGCGATGGGAACCCAGGTCACCCAGATGACCGCCCAGGTCGCCGCGAAAGGCCCTGCCCTGCAGGCCACCACGTCCAGCGGAGTGGCTCAGACCGAGGCCACCGACGAGCAGAACGCCGAGCGATATCGCGCCGTTCCCGGTACCGGCGGCCTCGGTGGACTCGGTTCCGGGGGAGCTACCGGCCGGGTGATGGAGGTCAGCGACGGTTGGGACGAGCCCCGTGAGCCGTTCCGCATCACGCCCGACATGGAAGAAGACGAGTTCGGTCACTTCCACGCCCCCTCTGTGCCGCTGGACCCCGGCGGGGCCGCCGGCGGCGGCTCTGGAGCCGGCCGCGCACCTGTCTAGATTTCGTCGAATCCGCCATCGGCCCTCGTACATCGGCCGTCGGCGGCGGTGACGTGTTTGCTTAGGCGTATCGCAGAAATTGGCGCAAATGCGGTGCGCCACATCACGTTAGGGTGATCCGGTGACCACGCAGAGCTTCGTGCGCCCTGGTGAGCGTGTTCCCGATCCCGAAACCGGCGGCGGCAAGATCAAGCTCGAGGCCCCGATCGTCGCGCCCATCCCGATCCCGCGCAGCATCTGGGGCATCGTGTTGCCGATCGGTCTGCTGGTCGGCATCGTCGGTCTGATCGTCGTGATGTACGCCTCCGGGCAGCGCCAGCTCGCCGGCGGGTTCGGTCTGTTCGGCGGGATGGCCGGTATCAGCTCGATCGGCCTGCTCGTGCGCAACCGCGGCGCGGGTCGGAAGATGTCGTTCGGTGAGCTGCTGGGGCGCCGGCGCAAGTGGTTCTCCCGCCTCGACGAGATCCGCGACGAGGTCGACGTGCAACGGCACCGCCAGTGGGCGCATCGCCGCCACTTCCATTGGGACCCAATCGATCTGTTCGCCGTCGCCGGCTCGGAGCGGATGTGGGACCGCGAACCCGGCGAGCCGATGTTCGCCGTGGTGCGGGTCGGTGTCGGCAAGGTGAAGCTGGCCATGACGCTGGAGAAGCCCGAGATCGCGCCGGCCGCCGACCTCGAACCCGCCACCGGTCACGCGTTGCGTAAATTCCTCAACGCCCAGGAATACGTCGACGACATGCCCAAGGTGATTTGGCTGCAACGGTTTCCGGGCCTGTCCTTCGTCGGCAACCTCGACGAGGCCCGCAGCCTGGCGCGGGCGGTGATGTGCCAGCTGGCCGCCTTCCACAGCCCCGCCGTCCTGCAACTGATCGTCGTCAGTTCGGATGTCGAGCAGTGGGACTGGGTGAAGTGGCTACCGCACGTTCAGCACGACAGCCGCCGCGACGGCTGCGGCGAGCGCCGGATGGTTTTCGGCTCTCCCGCTGAGCTGGAGGCGTTCTTCGACGAGCAGGTCGACGAGGCCCGGCCCGCCTGGTCGCCCCCGTCCAGCGGCGTCACCGCCGGGCTGGCTTCGGCGATGCCGCTGCGGGTGATCATCGACGACAACTGCGGCAGCCCCGAGGACTGGGCTGGGCTGACCGGCGCATCCGGTTATGCCAGTACGTGTTTCGTCCGGCTGGCCACCGACGTGCCCCCGCGCCCGTCAATCGCCGCCCCCGGCGGCGCCCGGTTCTGGGTCGGCTTCACCCCCGACACCACCTACCGGCTGCGCGACGGTGTGCTGCGGAAACAGGTCAGCGCCGATCCGCGGCAGCGGGTGGCACAAAGCCTGTACGAGGGTTCCGCGGCCAGCGACGAGCTCGACGACGCGTTCTACGCGACCGCCGATGCGATGAGCATCGATGACGCCGAACGCTTCGCCCGCAGCCTGGCCCGCTACCGGGCGCCGGGCTCGGCCAGCGTGACGATCTCCGCGTCGTCGGCCGAGGAGCGAACGTTGTTGGACGTGTTGGGGATTCGTGACCCGCGCCGCCTGGACACCGACCGGCTGTGGGCGGCCACCCGGGCGCAGGGGCCGGCGTGGATGCGCTTTCCGGTGGGGGTGTACAGCGACACCGGGGAGGTCGCGGAGTTCAATCTGCGCGAGGGCTCTCAGGGCGGCATGGGCATGCACTCGCTGTTCATCGGAACCACCGGCGCCGGCAAGTCTGAAGGCCTGATCACCGCGGTCGCCGGGGCGTGCCTGACGCATTCGCCAGAGGTGCTCAACATCGTGTTCACCGACTTCAAGCTGAAGTCGGCCGCGGGCATGATCGGGCGCTTCCCGCATGTCGTGGCCGCGGTGAGCAACCTGGCCGAGGAACGCCACCTGGTGGGCCGGCTCTACGACGCGCTGGACGGCGAGATCGACCGGCGCGGCAAGATCATCGCCGACCTGGAGGACTGCCCCGACATCACCACCTACAACCAGCGCCGCCTGGTGGATCCGTCGCTGCCGCCGATCCCCGCGCTGTGGGTGATCACCGACGAGTACAACGAGGTGTTCGCCGACCCGATCTGGGGTCCCAAGTTCCGCAAGCTGTATCTGCGCATCGCGCGGGTGGGCCGCTCGCTGCATGTGTTCCTGCAGCTGGTCGGGCAGACCAAGGACACCCAGAACCTGCGGGATATCAACAAGCTCTTGGGTTTTAGCATCGCGGCGCGCACCGGCACCGAGGAGGAGTCGCGCGCGGCGATCGGGTCCAACGCCGCGGCCCACATCGCGTCGGAAGGCGAGGAGGGCACCGCCTATCTGCGGGTGGCGCTGCGCGAGCCGCGCAAGTTCCGCTACTTCTACACCTCGGCGGACTTCGTGCCCAAGACCGACGACGCCGGCGTGCTGGCGACTCCGCAGCGCCCGGGTGCGGAGTTCGCGCCGCGGGTGTTCACCGCCGCCGAGGCGCGCGACGTCGACAACCGGTTGACCGCGCCGCCGGCACCGGAGGTGATCCCGCTGCCGGTGCGTCCGGTCGAGACGCCGTTCAAACTGGCCACCGCGATCACCGACTCGCTGCAGGCGGCCAAGGAGCGCCCGCCGCGCTCGCTGTGGCTTCCGGTGCTCGGCGACCCGACGCCGGCCGACGAGCTGGTGGCCCGCTGGCGCGGCCGGCCCTGGTACGAGGACTACGGCAACAATCCGGGCTTGGTGCTGCCGGTGGCGCTGGCCGACTATCCGCGCGGCGCCCGCCAAGAGGTGTACAGCCTCGACATGCTCAACGACAACGCGCTGGTCGTCGCCGCGCCGGGCCGCGGCGCCACCACCGCGGTGATGACGATGGTGACCGCCGGGGCGCTGCTCTATCGCCCGGAGCGGGTGCAGTTCTACTGCATCGCCGCCAGCGGCCCGCAGCTGGCGCGGGTCGCGGACCTGCCCCACGTCGCGTCGGTGGTCGCAGTCTCCGACGCCGAAGGGGTGTCGAGGATGGTGTCCACGCTGGAAAACATTGTGACCGAACGTGATAAGGCGTTCACCACCCGCGGCCTGGACATGGGCAAGGTGCGCGCGGCCAAGTTCGGCCCCAACCCCGTCGACATCGGGATCTCCGGCGGTGAGGTGGTGCTGATCGTCGACGGCTGGAAGAACTTCACCGAGGGCCACACGGCGCTCGTCGATCGGGTGCTGGCGTTGCAGCGGGCCCGCAACTACGGCGTGCGGGTGATCATCACCCACACCAGCTCGCTGTCGGGACTGCAGTCAGCGGTGCGCGCCGAGACCGGTCAGCGCCTGGAGCTCAAGCTGGTCAACGAACACGACACCGAGGTCAAGCGGGACCCGCGCGACCCGGAACGCAACCCGGTGCGTGAGGTGCCGGACTTGCCGGGGCGCGGGTTGACCCGCGACGGTCATCACCTGATGGTGGGGGCCCCGGTGCTGGCCGCACCGCCGCAGCCCGAGGGCCGGCCCGTCGCGGGCCCGGTCGAGGGCGATGCGCTGTCGGAAGTGGTGCGCCGGGTGTCGGGGGTGGACAAGGCCACCACGGTGGTGCGGCTGCCGGAGTCGGTGCCGCTGGCCGACGTGTTCGCGGGCGCGCTGGATCTGCAGCCCGGGGTGGTGCCGTTCGGTTTGGCTGAATCCACTTTGGGCACAGCGACAATCGACTTTCACGACCACCCGCACGTGGTGGCGACCGGGCTTGCCGGTTCGGGTCTGACGGCGTGGCTGCGCGCGATGATGAAGGGCATCATGGCGTCCTACCGCAGCCAGGACGCGACGATCATCCTGATCGACCCGCGCCGCACCTCGGTCGGGGTGGTGCCCGAGGACACCTGGCTGGGCGCGTATGCGCAGACGCCGACGGCCATCACCGCGGTGGTCGACGAACTGTGCGCGATCCTGGAGAAGCGCCGCCCGCCCCCGGGGACCAGTCAGCACGACCTGGCGACCAAACGGTTCTGGGAGGGCCGCGAGTTCTTCGTCGTGATCGACGGCATCACTTCGTGGTCGCACGCCAGCAGCCCGCTGGCCAAGCTGTTGGCCTACGTCGACGAAGGCGATGACCTGGGTCTGCACATCGTGGCCAGCGCCGACATCCGCACCTTCAGCTACCAGTCCCAGGGCGGAGTGCTGGGCCGGATGATGAACATGCAGGCCCCGGTGGTGATCATGGATGGTCACCGCTCCTACGGCGCGATCGTGCCGGGGGTGTTCGCCGCACCGCAGCGCCCCGGCAAGGGCTTGCTGTGGACCCGGCGCGGCACCGACGGTGTGCTGGTGGGGTGGTCGGATCCGCCGGTCATTGCGCGGCGGCGCTGATGGGTCGTCGAGATGCAATGACGATTAGCGAGTAGGGCATTCTTGTTTATCTAGCGCGCGCGCCGGTCTTCCTAGCTAGGTCTAGATGCGGTTTCGATCGCTAAGGGTATGGCGCGTACCAGAATTCGGACGCCCGCGGGCGTTGGCCGCGTCTTATGCGCTGGCCTTCGGATTCGTCGTTTTGTAGTTATGTCAGATTTATCGTCGATCGTGGTGTTGCGGCGGCGGGTCGAACGCCGCAAACCCGCAGAGGTGGCGTGTCACGCCGTGGCCCACCGACTCCTCAATATCGCTGCTGTTTGCCGCAACGCAGGCCGCCGACTCACGTAGCGGACTGGACGAGCTGGTGATCTTCTATTTCCGAGGGTGGAACCAAGGTCATCGGGCAGCCCCGGCCTGCGAAACGTACAGAAACCAAGTAGTTGTGTGCTGTCACCGTCGTAAATCCAGGTAGTCGGGTCCGGGGCGGTTCGCCCGCTGCATGGGTCAATGTCAACTGGCTGGAGTCGGTCTGCCCTCGTTAAGGATTGATGATGACCAATGTTGTTCGCCCCGCTCTTGTGGCTGGGATTGCCGTTGCCGGAGCTAGTTTCTGGCTGGTCGCATCGCCGGGCGCTGCCAAAGCGCACGCCGCGCCGCCGCTGGTGTCGACGCCGGTCGACGCACCGTTGGCGCCCCCGGTTGCCGTTGGGGTGACTTGCGGCGCTGATCCACTGTGCGTGATGACCGGAAACAGCAACCCGCCGAAGTTGGCCGTGGCGCTGATGCCTGCGGTCGACCCGGCCGCGCCGGCGCTCGATCCAATCACCGCGTTCATAGCGGTGTTTATCGGCAACGGCACCGCTGATCACCCCAACGCCGGGCTGTTGATCGGCAACGGTTATGACGCAGCCGACGGCGGCAATGGCGGTAACGGCGGCTTGTTGTTGGGCAACGGCGGTTCCGGCGGCGGCGGAACCGCACTAAATCCGAACGGCGGTAACGGCGGCAACGGTGGGATCTTCGGCAACGGCGGTGCCGGCGGCGCGGGTGCGGATGCCACCGTGGCGGGGCGGGCCGGCGGCAGCGGCGGTAACGGCGGCAACGCGGGGTTGGTGTTCGGCACTGGCGGGGCCGGTGGGCAGGGTGGCGCCGGACTCCCCGGAGCAAGTGGGGTGAATCCGCCAACCCCGACTGATACCGCCGGCGAGGGCACCAGCGTCGGCGGTCTCAACGGCCACAACGGCGCCGTGGGCGTCGACGGCGGTCCCGGTCAGCCTGGGGGGCCCGGCCAAAACGGGGGCGCCGGCGGCAGCATCGGCGACAACAACGGCACCGGCGTTGGCGGCGCCGGCGCGTCGATCGGCGACGGCGGTAACGCGGGTAACGGTGGGGCCGGCGGGACCGGCGGCGGGACCGGCGGCGCCGGCGGCAGTATCGGGAACAACAACGGCCAAGGGACGTTTGGCGGTGCCATCGGTAACGGCGGTAATGCGGGTAACGGTGGGGCAGGCGGGGCGGGCGGCGGGGCCGGCGGGGCGGGCGGCAGTATCGGCGACAACAACGGCGACAGTTCCCAAGCCGGCGTCGGTAACGGCGGTAACGCGGGCACGGGTGGTGCTGGCGGCACCGGAACCGGCGGTATTGCGGGCACGGCGGGCGGGGCCGGTGGGGCCGGCGGCCACGGCGCGCTGCTGTTCGGTTCTGGTGGTTCGGGCGGGCAAGGCGGGGTCGGCGGGACCGGCGGGACCGGCGCCACGGGCGGCACCGGCGGCGCGGGCGGCAGTATCGGCGACAACAACGGCGACGCGACCGGTGGGGGCACCAGTGTGGGCGGCAACGCCGGCGCCGGCGCGCAGGGGGGAACCGGCGGCACGGGCGGCAGCGGCGGGGCCGGCGGACAAGGCGGGTCGGGCGGGGCTGGCGGCGTGTTCGGCACCGGCGGCAGCGGCGGCGCCGGCGGCACGGCTGGATCCGGTGGCACCGGTGGCACCGGAGGCACCGGCGGCAACGGCGGCACCATCGGTGCCAACAACGGCGGTGGGGGCGGGACGCCCGGACTGACCGGCGCCGCTGGCCCCGGTGGCACGGGTGGTAACGGCGGCAGCGCGGGCAGCACCGCCGCAGGTGGCACCGGCGGCGGTGGCGGACTCGGCACCGGAAGCGCAGGGGCCTCCGGTCACACCGGCGGCACCGGGACCACCGGCTCTACCGGCAGTCCAGGCAGCCACGGCTAAAGGCGAGCGGGCGACGCCACGGCATCGTCGTAGGCAACAGTGAGCACGCGCGACGAGTATGAGGCGGCGCTGCGCGCATTGCCCGATGCGCATTCGATCGCGCTGCGCCTAATCGATGCCGGGGTGGCCGACGAGGTCATCTGCGGGTATCTGCACATCGAGCCCGAAGGCCTGGCCACCCTGCTCGATGTGGCCCGCAGAAAGTTGCAGACGGCATTAGACAATGTTCGAACCGTTAATTAACTAAGCAACTAACATCTGCGCAATGGTGCACCGGTGGCCGCTGACGGGCCGCGGGGAAGAGCTTCGCCTCATCAGCGAGACCCTGACAGAAGAACATCACAAGGGGATGGTCGTCGCAGGTCTGGCCGGTGTCGGCAAGACCCGGTTGGCACGTGCGGCGACCGAAGCTGCCGCGCATGCGGGATGGGCGGTGCGCCGTATCGCGGGCACCACAACGGGGCGCCCGGTCAGTCTCGGGGCGTTCGCGCGCTGGGTCGACGACACCGATTCATCGCCAACTCACTTGACGCAGAAGCTGTTCAGCGGACTGACCGCTGGGGCGGAGGGCGCCCCGCTGTTGGTGTTCGTAGACGACGCCCACCTCCTAGATGACATGTCGGCCATGCTGGTGCACCAACTGGTGCTGCAGGATGTGGCCAGCGTTATCGCCACCATCCGCACGGGCGAACCCGCACCCGACGCTGTGAGGGCACTATGGAAGGACGGCTTGCTGCCACGGCTGGAGCTGCAACCATTGTCGCGCAACGAATCCGACGACCTACTGAACGCCGTCCTTGGCGGCCCGATCAGCACTGACTGCACCGATCGGATGTGGAAACTGAGCCGCGGCAACGTGCTGTTTCTACATCATCTCGTCGAACACGAACGGGCATCGGGCCGGCTGGTCCGCGTCGACGGCGAATGGTGTTGGGCGGGAACACCATCGGCGTCGCCGTCGCTGGTGGAACTCGTAGAGCAGCAAATCGGCGCGGTACCCGACGAGATACAGGAAGTCGTTGACCTGGTGGCGATCGCCGAACCTATCGACCGAGTGCTTTTGGCGGCACTGGCCGACCCGCTGTCCATCGAGGCCACTGAACAACGCGGGCTTATCACCGCACCGTCCGCCTCCGACGTCGTCTTCGTCGGACATCCGCTGTATGGCGAGATTCGACTAAGCCAATGCGGGCCCTCGCGGCTGCGACGGCTACGAGGACAAGTGGCCACCGCCATGGCACAGGGGAAGGCAGCGGACCCGATTCGGCTGGCGCTGCTGTGGATGGAGTCTGACCTGCCCCCAAATGCCGACATCCTGTCCCGCGCTGCCAACATATCGGCCTCACGGCTTGACCTTGCACTCGCCGAGCGTCTAGGCCGGGCCGCAGTGGCCGCCAACGCTAGTCCGGAGGCCAAGCTTGCGCTGGCCCGCATCCTGGTTCTGCACGACAAAGGCGAGGCAGCCGAGGAACTCCTCGACACCCTCGAAGCGGACGAGGGTGTCACAGCCGGCTTCTTCGACGAAGCGATCGTGCGCGCAGCGAATCTATTGTGGCCGCAGCGAAATCCGGGGGAAGCCCGCCGCGTCATCGACAGTGCGATAGCCCTCGGCGACGACGACCGTAACCATGCGCTGCGGACGTTTCTCGCTGTCATCCAAGCTACCGCCGCCGAACCCGACCAAACCATCCGGACAATGGCGGCGGTCGACTACGACCATCTTGATGACTACGGACGTGCCGTCGGCTATTCCACCGAAACGATCGCTCTCGGCGACGTCGGCCGCATAGAAGCAGCCAACCAGAGGGCGGCTGCGGGGTATCGCGTACTCGAGGAGACACCCGAGGAGTACTCGTTTCACGGCACCGGTTTGGCAGAGTTCCACGCCTACGCGCTGCTGGCTGCGGGATATGTGGACCAAGCGTTCGCCATCGCCGAACGCGAGTACCAAAGTCGCGCCCAGTTTCCCGACATGTCGCGATGGATGGCCATCGCCACCGTAGGCATGGCGGCGCTGGCGAAAGGCGATCTCGCCCTCGCAATACGGCATCTGGGCCCGGCAAGCAAAGGCCTTGACACTCAAAACGATATCTCTGGCCTGTTGTACCGGTTCAGCATCATGCACACCGAGGCGCTGGCCCGCTCGGGTCGCATCGATGCCGCGGCCGCCGCTATGGAGGCCACGCGCCAACTTCGACATCCCTCGTTCGCATACGTCGAGTCCGGCTATCTATTGGCCAGCGCATGGGTGGGCGCAGCACACGGACGGACCGCCGAGGCTCGCCAGTCCGCCTGCCGGGCAGCTGAATTCGCCCGAGCACATGGACAGCCGGCCCGCGAGGTGCTGGCCTTGCAGACGGCGGTCCAACTCGGCGACGCCGCTGGCTCCGACCGACTAGCCGAATTGGCGAACCAGGTCGACGGGCCAAGGGCGCCGCTGTCGGCGCAGTACGCGGATGCGTTGGCCCGCGACGACAGTGCCGGATTAGAGGCGGTCTCACGCGATTTCGAGACCATGGGCGATATTCTGGCCGCCGCCGACGCCTCGGCACAGGCCGCCGCGTCCCACCGGCTGGCCGGCCGGCGGGGCAGCGCGCTCAGCGCAAGCGGTCGTGCGCAGCTGTTGGCAAAGCAGTGCGGCGGTGCGCTCAGTCCAGCGCTGGTCGCCAGCAGGGTGCCCCTTCCGTTCACCCGAAGAGAGCATGAGATCGCCAATCTGGTGTCGCGTGGGATGTCGAACAAAGACATCGCCCAAGCCACCTCGTTATCGATCCGCACCATCGAGGGACACATCTACCAGGCCAGCGCCAAGGCCGGCGTGTCCTCGCGATCAGAACTGTCGACACTGGTCCGCCAATTCAACGAGGTCGGGGCACCGACGATCTAGCCGACACTGCGGGGCAGGCTCTGCCGGACTCGCTCCGCCAACTGCGCCAACATCGACATCGCCTCCAGACGCTGGTCGACGGCTTTGTCGATCTGATGGCGTGCCGGGACGGATCATTCAGCTCGATTCGCCCGACCGACTCCCCAACCGAGCGAGTCAGCGCTGTCGAAGTTCGCCGTCGGACCCATGGTGAGACATGATGAGAAGGGCCTGATCGAGTTGGAAACGGGTGGACTGGAGTTGAGTCGGTTGCCCTTGAGCTGCGCCTTTGCAGCGAAGATTAACAGCCACGAAGACACGCCGACTTTTGTCAAAGTAGACAGGCGTGTCTTGTCAATCTTTGCTGCATCTCGACAACCACGTGGAGATGCAATGAAGATTAGCGAGTAGGGCATTCTTGTTTATCTAGCGCGCGCCGGTCTCCGTAACCGACTAGCAGCGTTTCAATGCGCGGTGTGGTGGGTCAGAGGCTTCGCTGCAGCAGCACAGCGCCGCGGTCGGCGGAAACTGTTGGTACTGGCCGGGATACTGCACCGGCCCACAACTTCGGCGAGCCGATCGCGCTCCATTGATCGTCGGAGCAGGGACGCGAGCCGCGCAACGATTACCCCCTTGGGTCCGTGCTCTTCAAACGAACGCGGTGCGACTGGGTGACGTAACGCTGTCTGAAAAAGTGAGTGTCGCCCTTGTCGAACATCCCCGGCGGCGGCACCGCCGCGGCGCGTTATTGAACCTCGCGGCGGGCCCGTTCGTGAACAGAACGAAGCCGCCGCCGCGGGTAGCCACAATGGCGTGGGTCGGGGAGGAAGACAGGGCGAGTTATGTCGTCGGAGGCGTGGGGTAGGACACACCCGGGAGTTGATCTGTTGGCGGCGGTTAGGTCGCCCCGTAGGCGTGTCATCACCCATCCGCTCTACGCCAGCCTCAACACCCGTGCCGCGATCCTCACGTTTATGGAGCATCACGTCTTCGCGGTGTGGGACTTTATGTCGCTGCTGAAGTCCCTCCAATCCAACCTGACATGCGTCACAGTGCCGTGGGTCCCCACCGGGCCGGCCGGCAGCCGCCGCCTTATCAACGACATCGTGCTGGCAGAGGAAAGCGACGAGTTCCAACGCGGTCATATCAGCCATTTCGAGTGGTATGTCGCCGGCATGGCTGAAGCTGGGGCCGACCATTCTGTCGTCGACCGTTTCATCGATCTGATACGTGCCCAAGAGCCGGTGCCGTGCGCGCTGGAGGATGCCGGCGTACCGCGTGCGGCGGCGGAGTTCGTCACAGCCACATGGGGTTTCATCGCGTCCGCTCCGGTTCACTGTCAGGCCGCGGCCTTCGCCTTTGGCCGCGAAGAACTCATCCCCGACATGTTCACCCAGGTGGTCGCCGTCAACCAGGACGGCGGTGGGCTTGAGACGTTCGTTGAATACCTCCAGCGGCATATCGAGGTCGACGGCGACTCGCACACCCCGATGGCTATGCAGATGCTCGCCGACCTGTGCGACGAGGACAAGGGCAAGTGGCGCGAGTGCACCCAGACCGCCGGTGCGGCGCTGGCCGCGCGCTCTCGGCTGTGGGACGGCATCCTCACAGCTATCACCGCTCAGCGCGTTATCGCTCCCACGCGCAACCAGATGTCTGAACCTGCTTCCTAGCTCGAGACTCTTAGGGCAGTCCGGCGATCAGCTGGTCGACCGACACTCTGGGTCCGGCGAAGAACGGTGTCCAAGTCCGCCTCGGGTTGTTGGGTGGTCATACCCTGTATCACGCACCCGCCTGTCCGACGGTTTACCGAACCCAACGCGTGCATTGCGGGATTGGGAGCACCGAAATCCATTACGCTGGCGTAAGTTTCGGCGTGCTGCTACGACATTGATGTTTTGGCCGGCGGCGTCGTCGGCTGAATAGCTCACGACCTCGGTGACTGCATCACCCCATTGATGAATGATGCCCTCTCGATCAACGGTCACGCTCGCGCGCTGGTCATCAGGAGTCGCCTCGAAAGCGTCCATACCTTGATAACGGTCCGCGCCGGCCGCCAGTTCATCCGTGCGGTCAACGCGATCACCCTAGCCAGGTCGTTCCCAGGCGCTTCGCAGCAAACAGCTTGTGGCGTCTGACTTTTGAACCCCAGCTACTCGTCATCCGTGTCACAAACATTGGGTCGGGCAGTGAAGTAAAGCCGAGGAGACGGACGTGAGCACTCGCGAACGGGCTGACCTATCAACAACTGATCGCGTCCGCGCCAAGCTGTCTGACTATCTGACCCTGACAAAGCCGCGGATCATCCACGTCGTGATCGGCGCGGTTCCGGCGATGCTGCTCGCCGAGCGCGGCACCGTAGCCCCGCTGCTGATCCTGAACACGCTTATCGGCGCGACGCTGATGCAGGCCGGGGCCAACACGCTGAACTGCGTTGCCGACGCCGACATCGACAAACTGATGAAGCGCACCTCAGGTCGGCCGCTGGCGCGTGCGGCGATCTCGAACCGGCATGCGCTGGCCTTCGGGTTGGCGCTGAGTGTCGCGTCGCTGTCGTGGCTTTGGTGGACCACCCACCTGCTGGCGGGCCTGCTGGCCGTTGCCACAATCGCGTTCTACGCGGTTGTGTACACACTGTTGCTCAAAAGACGCACCTCCCAGAACGTGGTCTGCGGCGGAATTGTGAACGCCATGCCGGTGATGATCGGCTGGTCGGCCGTCACCGGCACCATCGGATGGCCGGCGCTGGGCATGTTTGCGATCATCGTGTTCTGGACGCCGCCGCACAGCTGGGCGCTGGCGATGCGCCACACCGAGGACTACAGGGCAGCCGGTATCCCGATGCTGCCGGCCGTGGCGACCGAGGCTCAGGTGGCCAACCAGATCCTCGTCTACACCTGGCTGTCCGTCGTCGCGACGCTGGCGCTGTCCGTGGCCACCGGGTGGCTGTATGCGGCGGTAGCGCTGGCGGCAGGGGTGTCGTTCCTGATGACCGCGTACGGTCAACGCGCCCGCGCGCATCGCAGTGTGCCGCTGGAGCCGCTACGACTGTTCCGGCAGTCCAACAACTACCTGGCCGTGGTGTTCTGCGCGCTGGCGGCGGATTCCGCACTGGCCCTGCCGACACTCCTGGGACACTGACCAGCTGACCTCGGGGCTGGTGGGCAGCATGGCAAACCCGGAACGCGATAGCCCAGTCGTATCCCGCGATGATGAGCAGTTGATTCTGGTGGACAGCGATGACCGCGAGGTCGGCTTCCTGGCCAAGGCCGATGCGCACGTCGGCGTCGGCACGCTGCACCGCGCGTTCTCGCTGTTCGTGTTCAATCCCGCTGGCGAACTGCTTGTGCAGCAGCGCGCGAACGGCAAGCGGCTGTGGCCGGGCTACTGGTCCAACACTTGCTGCTCGCATCCGCGCCGTGGGGAGACTATGGACAACACCATCCACCGCCGCCTGCGCGAGGAACTCGGTCTCACCGCAGAGCTGGGATTTCAGTTCAAGTTCTGCTACCGGGCGCAGTACGACCTGCAAGGGGCCGAGCATGAGCTGTGCTGGGTGTTCGCCGGGACCAGCGCCGAGCGACCGCGCCCCAACGTCAACGAGGTCGCGGCCTGGCGCTACGTCACCCCGCAAGCGCTGCGCGGCGAGGTCGCATGCGCACCCGAAACGTTCACGCCGTGGTTCAAGCTCGCATGGCGGCGCATCCTGCGTGAGCATGCCGTGCCACCGCTGGCGAAGGCGCCGGCTCCCGAAGGCTGATGGCGTTCGACGAGTCAACGGGTCAGACCGATTCCCGGTACGAACCGGCCGACGCTGGCGGTGTAGTCCCGGTATTGGTCGCCGTGTATCCCCAGCAAGTACGGCTCTTCACTGCTGCGTACAGATACCTCGATCGCCGCGAGGAAGATCGCGAACACTACGACCGCAACGAGATTGGGTGCCAGCAGTGTCTCGCCGAGCATGAACACAAGCATCGCCGCGAAGATCGGATTACGTACCAGCCTGAACGCGCCAGTGCGCACTAACGTTGTCGACTCGTCGATGTCGACCCCCACGCGCCATGACTCGCCCATGTCGAGCTGTGCGTGCAGTGTGGCGGCCAGCCCGCACAGGCCGAACGTCAACCCGGCAGCATTGACCCACCGATGATCGAGGATCTGCAGCGGTGACACCGCTCCGAGAAGTTGCAGCAGGGGAGCGGCCAGCCCACCCACCATCGCGACGATGAAACCGATCCCGCCGACCAGCCCGAGCAGTCCCAACCGGCGGCTGATCCCCCGATAACCGGTGGAACCCGTGCGGCGCCACTGCATCCAGCAGCGCCAGCCCAGAGCCAGCACGCCGAAAACGATGTAAAGCACAAGCGCGACAGCAGCCATCGTGTTTCCCTTCATCCGGCAACACGAAACGCCACCGCTCACAGTTCACACCACCACCACCGACAACACTGCGGGCCCGCCGATGGCAGTGTCGGCCGCGTCGCTGGCCAGCGTGTGCGCCCCGGTCGACACGGTGTCACCTCTACGGATTCGTGCCGCTGGCGAAGAGCGGACTCATCGACTCCCAAGGACTGCGCGACGTGATGGCCCCAATGGCGGTCAACGTGATAGTGGGTTTCGGCGACACACGCCGGCGTGCCGAACGTTCCCTGGCTGCCGCGATGACAGCGCGCACGTCTGAGCAACAACGCGAATCACGCAGCAGGATCGGGTAACCCGAGCGGTGCTCGGTGCCTACCCCGGGTGGGTGATCACCTCGACGGTTTGCCTGCTGTCGTGTCGAGCACCGTCATCGAAGGGTGCCTTGAGTGTTGCGGTGAGGTGTCGGCGGTTGACGTTGAAGCCGACGATGGCCAGCGCGGCATACACGCCGCACAGGATCAGCCGCCGCGCGGTGGAGGTGAATGCTGTTGTTGTTGTCGATACGACCGCCTGTTGTCGCTGGCGAGATGCAGTGAAAACTAGCGAGTAGTGCCTTCTTGATTATCTAGCCCTCAGGACCGTCTCCATCTCCTCGACCATCGCATCCCACGTCTCCAGCGGGCACAGCCGTGCCGCCGGCGGCGGCACCGCAACCGGCGCCCCCGGTTTGAATTGGACCGCGACCAGCACACCTACCACCATGGCCGCGGCCGCAGCAGCGGCCAGCGTCCGTGTCACCAGACGCGAACGCCGCCGCCGCCAGTTCACCTTGGCCAGCAGCGACGCCAACAGCTCAGTGCCGCAAGGGCGGCGGCGCCGCGGAAGCGTTTGCGTCGCGCTCGTCGATCGAGGCGATATAGTCGCGGTCCAACTGCGCCAGCAGCGCCGGCATGCCGCTGAGCTCGCTGACGGCCTCACGGCACGACGGGCAGGCGCTCAAGTGCGCCTCGAATTCGCGCCGCTCCGAAAATGACAGGGCGCCCAGCACATACGCGGCGTCCCACAGCGCGTACTCGTGGGTGTCGCTGGGCGACGACGACAAGCCGCCCGGACCGCCGAACGTGCTCATCGCGTCACCCCAACTCTTCCAGTTTGGTGCCATGCACTAGCACCAACACATGGTCGTCGTCGTCGTTGTCGTAGCGGCGCACGAAGATACGTCTGGCGCTCGATCCGGTCACCGCGTCTTCGACCTCGGCGGCAGTGCCTGAATGTTGACATTGGAGGTCATCAGTGCCTCGAATTCAATCCTTCAGTGAGGCGGGAGATGAGTATGTGAATCAAAGCGTCGAAATCGGCGCGGAAGCCCGGAGTGTCGGAAACGAACGGGCGCTGCATCGACATACCCAGGAGCACAATTTCGACGAGATGCACTGACTCGTCGATCAAGCCCTTCGGCGCATTTTCACCAACGATAGTACGCAGCACCTGCGCGAATTGCCGACGCTGAGTATCGCGATAGTCGACGTAGGCAGTCCGCAAGAACTCGTTGTGATTGGCAGCGGCGGCGAACTCGACCATGAACGTGACCGCGGCGAGGTTGTCGATGAACAGCGCGTACAGCAGACCGGCCGCCTCGGTCAGGTCATCACGCACGGACACGCCGTGCGACAGTAGGGCCGACGCGGTGGCGAACAATGTTTTAGCCATGTCGTCGATCGCAGCCTGAAAGAGTCTTTCCTTGGTTTCGAAGTGATAGTGCAGCAGCGCCGGCGAAACCCCGGCCGTTGCCGAGATCAGCTTCATCGAAGACTTTTCATACCCATACGCGCGGAAGCACTGCACCGTTGCCGCCAGGATTCGCTGCCGGGCGTCGCCGGCAGTGACCGCGGAACCAGCACTGTCCTGAGCCTCCGAAACTGCTGCCGT
Source organism: Mycobacterium sp. JS623 (assembly GCF_000328565.1). Lineage (NCBI taxonomy): Bacteria > Bacillati > Actinomycetota > Actinomycetes > Mycobacteriales > Mycobacteriaceae > Mycobacterium > Mycobacterium sp. JS623. Next base: position 293,222 of record NC_019957.1, read on the forward strand.
CAACATCGATTCCTCATCACTCCTGACAGGACCACTGCCTGATCGACCAGTCAGTCTCCCGCCTCTTAACACGAGTAGCGATGCCGGTCGGTTCACTTCGGTCCAGCGCCACCGCCAAGCCCCGCCGACACGGGCGACCGTTGGTGGTCCTCGCTCACCTGCGATAACGGTGGCAGGACGCCGGAGTTTCATTGCAGCGCGACTCCCATTTCGCGCAACTGCAGCCATAACGCCCGCAGGGCGTCGTGCAGCCTCGACTTCACCGTCCCTTCCGCAATGTTCAGGTCGGCCGCTATCTGGGCTGTTGTGCAGCCCTGGTAGCAGGCGCGGCGAACCACGGCGCGATGGTCAGCGGGCAACTGCGCCAACGCGTCGCCGAGCAGCAGCCGGTCCACGGCGGCGTTGACTTCCTCGGGCGCGGCGCGATCAGGCCACACCGAGTCGGGAGCGCCGATTTCGTTCGAGAAGCCCGCGCGGCGTTGATCGTCGAGGATCATGGTGCGGGCGACGGTGAAAAGCCACGCCCGTGCCGATGGCGCAGGGGAATCGGCGACTTCAGGGTCTCGCCTGGCGCGCAGCACGGTTTCCTGCACGACGTTCGTCGCCCGGGCGCGGTCACCGGTGAGCAACAGGGCGTAACGGTACAGCGCGGCCGCATGCTCGTCGGGGATCCCCCGCAATTCGCCGGAATCCGGACCGTTCATCGCGCGCTCCTGCCGGAAACGCCCTACGTAGCTGGCATCGCCCCCGGACTCTCCTAATGTCACGAACTAGCACCGTGACCGGTTCACCAACTGCCGGACGACGCCGACCCTTCATTAGCCGTCGCGGTCGCGGTGGGGTTACCCAGTCGGGGCGACGTGGTGGCGGCACTGCCCGAGGCGGTCTAGTTGCGCGAGCGCCGAGGGGAGGGGGTGAGCCACGACGTGCCGGTGAGCATCATCGCCGCCGACCCAGCCGTCATGGATCGGGCGGCGGACTGGGGCTGGCACGGTGCCGGGGGAGCAGAAAAAGGCGGACAGGGCAGCTGGCTACAGGTCTTACACTAATCAACAACACCTTCTATCCAGGCTCAACGTGTGTTGGGGAGGAATCAGATGAGCAGTCCGTTGCTGATCAACGCGCCCGCGGTGGGCGTCGCGTCGGCGATCGAAAACGGCGGAACGGCCACGATGGCGGGCACCGGCGGGGGTGCGGCCGCCCCGGTCACGGCGATCCTGCCGCCCGGGGCCGAGGACGCCTCGGCCGCGGCGGCGGCGGCCTTCGGTGCGCGCGGCGCCGAGACGATGGCGATGCTGTCGCAGCTGGTGATGGTGCGCGGGCTGTTCGCCGAGACGGTGGGCACCAGTGCGGCGGCCTACGTGGCCACTGACGCCATCAACGAAGCCACGCTGTCGATCTGATCGGCTGAAGGCGGTATGTCGGGATTCGGGGACGCGGCTGCGGTCGATCCCGCCACCAACCATGTGTTGATGCGCTCGGGGGACCTGGGCGCCAGCCTGCTGGATGCCGCCACGGGCCATGAGTCGATCGCCGACATGCTGCTGGCCGAGATGGCCGCGATGGGGATCAACGTCCACTCGACGGCGTCGGTGTCCTGGCAGGGGCCCGGCGGGCAGATGATGACGATGAGCGCCGACGAATTCATCCTGTTGTGCGAGACCGCCTCGGCGTGGGCCCGGCTGTCGATGGTGCAGGCTTCCGAGGTGGCGATGGCGCACAGCAGCGCGCTGGAGTCGATGATCCCGGCCGAGGTGGTCGTGACCAACCGCACCACGCAGGCAACGCTGGTGGCCACCAACGCTTTTGGCATCCACACCGGTGAGATCGCCGCACTGGAGGCCGAATACCAGGAGTTCTGGATCCAGAACGCCACGGCGCGCACCGGCTACGGATCGGTGGTGTCGACGGCGCTGGCCGCGCTGGGCACCCCGGCGCCGTTCTCCCCGGACGCCGCCAACCCGGCCGGCCCGGCGATGGGGGTGGCGCAGGCCGCCGCAACCGACGGCACTCAGGGCGCGTTGCAGGCCAGCGCGAAGACGATGACGCAGGCCGGCGATGCAACGGTGCAGGGCGGGTCGGGTTCTGAGGGCATGATGTCGTCGATGGTCGGCCAGCTCGGCGGCGTGTTCGGCCAGGTCGGGTCCTCGTTCGGGCAGATCAGCCAGGTCAGCGGGCAGCTGCCGCAGATGCTGGGGCAGGCCCCGCAGCTGCTGTCGGGCATGCTGGGCCCGCTGACTCAATCGATGACCGGCGCCAACGGGGCGCAGGCCGCGGCGGCGCTGGCGCCCGAGGCCGCGGGAGCGATCGGGCCCGGGCTGGGCGGGGTCGGTGCGCTGGGTTCGTTGGGCGGCGGTGGCGGCGGCGCGCTGAGCAACGCTGCGCTGTCGAGCAGCTTCGTGCGTCCGGCGAGCAGCTTTTCTGCACCCACCTCCCCGACGTTGCCCGGCGGCTGGCAGGGTGGCGGCCCGGCAGCGGAGGCCGGGGCGGGCCGCCCGGCCGGACTGGGCGGCGGTGGGCTGTACGGGGCGCCGCCGGCGGCGTTGGGCCGCGACGGTGCCGACTCGCGCTCCGAGCAGCGTCCGGGGCGCACGATGCAGATCACTGGGCGTCCGAGCAGGGGGGAGCAGCAACGGATCTGAATGAAAATTAGCGTCCGGAGCAGCCCCGCGGGGCTCTTAAACTGAAAACCAGCTGATACCAACCGATTTCGAGGGAGACACCAGATGACGGAGCCCGGCGGCGGAACGATCAAGGTCAATGCCGCGAATGTTCACAACCTCGCCAACACCATGGACGACATCTCGCAGCGCATGCAGGATGTCCTCAACCGCTACCAGCACGCCAACGAGGAATCGATCGCCAACCAGACGATGGGCGGCAACGCCGCGATGACCAGCGTGGCGACCGGTGCGGAGATCCACGACGCGCAGACCAAGATCCAGCATCGCTTCCAGCAGGTCAATGACACGCTGCGCCAGGCCGGTTCGCACACCACCAACACCGATCACGACAACTCCAGCCTGTACCAGCAGGTCGCCGGTGCCATCAAGTTCCAGTGAATCTGGACGTCACGAGCTTGCACTAGCCATTCAATCGAACTGAGAGACAAAGGATTTCACTGATGGACAACGAAACGATCATCGCCAATCTGGCGGGCATGGCCGATCTGGCCTCCGGGCACCTGAGCTTCAGCCAGGAACTGGAATCGCTGGGGCAGGAAGCGATCAACGCCGTCAACGCCTCCCCGGAGTACTTCACCGGGCCCCAGGGCGCGCCGGCCTACCAGCAGGTGATGAGTCTGATCCACCAGGCCGTGCAGGACGGCCAGGAGGTCATCGCCCGCCACGGCAACGCCATCGACACCGCGGCAGGCAACAGCCAGGCCACCGACGGCGCGATCGGCCAGTCCTTCACGTCGATCTGAGAAGTCGGCAACGTTAGCGTCAACCGTGCAAGAGGGGGCCTGACTTCGGCAGGGCCCCTCTTGCGCGTGTGTTGAGTGAAAGGCTTTGGGAGGCAACGGTGTTGCAGACATCGGTCGAGGGCATCTGGGTGCTGCAGGCGCTGGTGGGCGTGGAGTCGATGCCAGTGGCGTTGCAGCTCAAGCCGTTCATCCCCTCGGCGCACGGTGATCTGATCGTGGAGACCACCGCCGGGCGTCAACCGATCGCACGTACCGCGCAGTACCAGAGCCTGGTCGAGGCCGGGGTGATCGACGATCGCGGTGCGGTCGACCCGATCGTGGCCGACTGGATGACCGTGTTGGGCCGGCCCGAGCGGGAGGTGGTGCTGCGGATCCGCCGCCCCGATGCGCCCGCCACCGAAACCGCCGGGCCGACGGTGGCCGAACGGGTGATGGTGATCTGCCGGCACCGCAGGTTCCTGGCGATGGCGGCCCGGAACGGCGCCGACATGGTCATCGGCGGTGTCGGTGAGGCCGAGGAGGCCGATAAACAGATCGCGCACATGTGCCGGATGTTGTTGCCCGCCTTCGGCGAACACCCGCCCGCGGACATCGATGGCTTCAATTTGCCCAAGGACCTGCTGACCTCGGCGGTGGACGCCGCGGGCGGCAAGGGGCCCGAGGCGATGGCCGCAGCGCTGCGTTCGCTGGGGCTGGGCCCGTGGGAGGTGGAGGTGCTGCAGGCGGGCAGCGGACTGGACACCTCGGCGATGGCGGTGGTGATCGTCATCGACCACGTGCCCGAAGCGCGCCCGCATCCGCGGGTGCTGACCGTCGCCGACACCGAGTACGGCCGGATCAGCCTGTCCACGACGACGGCGGCCGACGGCAGGGAGTGGATGGCCGTCTTTCCCGCCACGCCAACCAGCCTGCGTGACGACCTGGCCGACCTGCTGGCCGTACCGCAGCTGACATGAGCACTGGGTCAGTGGCGGGCGGACCGTCGGTAGGGGTGGCGCGGTGGCGCTGAATTTGACGTCGCGCCTGCAGGTCACGGCGCACTACTTCTGGAACCGGCGCAACGCTGCGGCGTTGAGCCATCACGGCGTTCGGCTGGACTACGACCCCGAGCAGCGGCGTATCGCCGCGCTGATCCTGGGCTTCGTGCTGACCCTGGTGGCGATCGCGCTGGCGGCGCTGATGGCCTATATCAAACCGGCCGGCCAGGTCGGCACGTCGGCGGTCCTGGCCGACCGCGACACCGGCGCCATCTATGTGCTCGTCGACGGCCGGCTGCACCCCGCGCTGAACCTGACCAGTGCGCGGCTGATCTCGGGGCAGAACGCCAACCCGACATTCGTCAAGGCCGCCGAGCTCGACAAATACCCCAAGGCGCCGTGGGTCGGAATCGTCGGTGCCCCAACGCAAATGCCGATCCGCACCGCGCTGCAGTCTCAGTGGGCGGTGTGCGACACCACGCCCAGCGCGACGGCGACCGCGTCGGCCGGGCGCGCCCCGGTGGTGACCGCTATCGCCGGGCCGCTGACACTGGGCACGCGGTCGGCGCCGCTGCAGATGCCCAACGCGATCCTGGCGCGCAACAACGACAAAACGTTCGTGGTGTGGGACGGGCACCGCTCCGACATCGACCTGTCCAACAAGTCGGTGGCCCTGGCGCTGGGCGTGGATTCGGCTGCGCCACAACCGGTCACGATGTCCAACGCGCTCTATGACGCCATCCCGGCGACCGATCCGCTGGTCGTGCCGGCCATCGCCGACGCCGGTGCGCCCTCGCCCTACAACCTCGGGCCCGGCGCGGTCGTCGGGTCGGTGCTGAGCGTGCGCGACGTCGCCCAAGGGGGCGGCGAATCGCTGTATGTGCTGTTAGCCAATGGGGTGCAACGCATTTCGCCGTTCGTGGCGTCGCTGCTGCGGGCGGCCAACTCCTTTGGCGACGTCGCACCGGTCGCGGTGTCCCCCGACCGGCTGGCCCCGGTCCCGGTGGTCGACACGCTGCCGGTGTCCTACTACCCGGCCACCCGGCTGCACCTGGTCGACACCTCGGTGGCCGTCACCACGTGCATGGCGTGGTCGAAGGGCTCCACCGACAAAGCCGCGGTGGTGGCGGTGCTCTCAGGCCAGGGGCTGCCGATCCCGGCCGAGTCCGACAACCGGCTGATCCATCTGGTCAAGGACGGCCGCAACGACCCCGATTCCGATGAGGCCGATCAGGTCTATATCGCGCCGGGGTCGACGAACCTGGTGATGACGACCAACGCCGATCCGTCGTCGGTCAGCCGGGATTCGCTGTGGTGGATCTCCGATGAGGGGGTGCGCTACGGCATCGCGCTCGAGGACGCGACGCTGCGGCCACTGGGCATCGCGACCGCTTCGGCGCGGCAGGCACCGTGGGCGATGATCCGCACGTTCGCCCCCGGTGCGGCGTTGTCGAAAGCCGATGCGCTGACCCAGCACGACTCGCTGACCCCGGTGGGTGGGGCCGAGGCATTACCCACGAAAACGCAGGCGCCGCAATGAGAATGACGTGATCGGTGCCGCCGCGACTGGCGCACATGCTGTGCATGTGCGCCGTTAGGATGACGAGATGAGTAACCCGCAACGGGACGACTCCGACGAGTACGCGACCGGCCCAACAGCACAGCCGGGCGGCGCCGAGAGCGTCGAACGACCCGCGCCCGCGCAGTCGCCTGAGGCGCCCCGCCACCTGGCGGGCGCACCGGACCCGGGGGTGACTCGCCCGGTGCCCCCTGCGCCGTGGCCGGATGCGCCGGCGCCGTTCCGTCCGGATCCGGCGGCCCCGCCGCCGAGCACCGGCGCGCGTCACCTCGAGCAGCCCGCGCGCCATGCCCCCGAGGGCCTGTCGGAAACGACGTCGCTGATCAACCGCGATGAGCTGCTGGCGGGTCCACGCGCTCCGCAGGGTCCTGCGCCGCGTGGACCTGCCGGCGACTGGGGCAGCGCGCCACCTGGCTGGGGTCCGACGCCCGGCGCCGCGGGCAGCTTCAACTTCGTCGACGACATCCGCAGCAGCGAACTGGTGCCCACCCGCAAGATCCCGCCGCAGCGGGGATGGCGAAAAGCCTTGTACGCGGCGACGTTTCATCTGATCAACCCCGGGCAGTCACCCGACGAGCGCTACCAGGCCGAGCTGGAGGCCAAGGTCCGCTCGCTGCTGCGGGGCCGCTACAAGATCGGCGTCCTGGGCAAGGGCGGTGTGGGCAAGACCACCATTTCGGCCTGTGTGGGATCGCTGCTGGCGCAGATGCGCCCCGATGACCGGGTGGTGGCCATCGACGCCGACACCGCGTTCGGCAAGCTCGCCAGCCGCATCGACCCCAAAACGTCGGGGTCG